>DATFRP010000217.1:0-17110 GCA_035263125.1 Vicinamibacterales bacterium | reverse complement strand
GAGGGCGGGCATCAGCCCACACAGAAGACTCGTGATGCCGGCAACCGCCGCCGCAAACGAGACCACCCGCCAATCCACCCGGAGGTCGATGGCGACCGGGAGCGGAAGCTCCGGAAGCAGACCACGCAGCACCTCGACGAGGACGAGCGCGACCCATACACCGATGCACCCACCGACCACGGACACGAGCACGCTCTCGGTGACGAGCAGACGCACGATGCGCTGGCGGCTGGCGCCGAGCGCGAGGCGCAATGACATCTCGGGGCTGCGTACGGTCCCGCGGGCCAGCAGCATGGCTCCGATGTTCGTGCAGGCGATGAGCAGGATCAGACCGACGAGCCCGAACAGCAGTGCAATGAAGAGTGCGGCAGGGAGGCGTCCAGGCGCAGGAATCGGTTTCGCTGGCGCGACGGCGATGCTGCGCCCCCGATTGTCGTCGGGATATTCGCTCTCCAGCTCACGGCCGATCCGCGACACTTCGTCGCGCGCCTGCGCCAATGTGACCCCCGGCTTCAGTCGGCCGATCGCCACCATCCAGATACCGTCGCGCGAGGTCAACATGCCTGTGGGTCCCAGCTGCGCCAGCAGGGCGGAATTCCCGACAGCCGTCAACGTCGGTTGCATCGTGATCGGCAGCCACATGTCCGCGGATGCGATGCTGGTGCCGGTGAAGCCAGGAGCCGCGACACCGACGATCGTGAACGGTACGCTGTTCAGGCGCACGACACGTCCGACGATGTGTGGGTCGCGATCGAATCGGGACTGCCAGAACGAATACGACAGGACGAGTGAGGCCCGGGGACTGCCGATGCGATCGTCGTCGGGAGTGAGCGCACGACCAAGCGCCATCGTCACGCCGACAACATCGAAGTAGTTACCCGAAACGACGCGGCCATAGACCTGTTGTGAGGTGCCGTCTACCGCGAATCCGAACGCCTCAGCGACAGGCCGGTAGGCCGATATACCCTGAAAGACGGTGTTGCGATCGCGCAGATCGGCGAAGTTCGGATACGACATCGTGTCGAGCGGCTGCCTGTTCCGTGTTCCGCCGACGTCGACCAGTCGATCCGGATCGGTGATGCCAGCCAAGGGCCGGAGCAGCAGCGTGTCGGCGACGCTGAAGACGGCTGCGGTGCCGCCAATCCCGATCGCCAAAGAGAGCACGGCGATCAGGGAGAAGCCGCGACTCTTGAGCAGCGTCCGAACGCTGTGTCGCAGATCGTACGCGATTGCATCGATCGAGTGTCGGTCAGTCATATCGTCAGCTCTGATTCGGGCCGAGCTCGAACGCCGCGAGGTTGCGGCGATCGCGTATGTAGAGGGTGGTGCCGACGAGCGTGGGCGGCGTCCATGACAGGTGCGTCAGGACATTTGCGCGTGCGAGCACCTTGATCCCCTGTGGTGACACGGTTGCAAGACCGAGTGCGCCATCCTCGTCGAGGATGATCAACTTACCGTCGGCATAGAGGAGTTGGGCGCGCGCGAACGAGCGATCCTGCCAGGTGATGTTGCCGCTCTTCAGATCGATCGCGGAGATGAAGGCGGGGCCGAAGTCGCCACTCGATCCGTAGGCGTAGTCACCCAGTCGAATGACCGTGCCGATGTGCACACGCATCCGTCTGCTTTCCCATTTCTCGGTGACCATCGTCTTGCCCGAGGCCTGATGCAGTTCGATCGCTCGACTGCCCGTGCCATATGCGGATGAGGCGAAGAGCACGTGACTCTCGGGCGCCCACACGGGCGTGCTGATGTTGAGCCCCCAATCCGTTTTATGCGGATGACTCCACAACTGACGTCCGCTTGCGGGGTCCATGCCCGTGATGATGTCGCCGCCGAACACGACCAGCTGCTGCTGCCCGTCGACGTCGATCAAGATCGGCGAGGCCGGCGCCCAGACGAAGTAGCCGCCCTTCCACAGCAGCTTGCCCGTCTGTTGATCGAAAGCGGCCACCGCCTGATTCGGGCCGCCCATCGTCACGATGATGCTGCCCTTATAGAGGATGGGACTGCAGCTGTAGCCGCGGCTCGTGAGCGGCGCGCCGTACTCCTTGACGAAATCGTGCGACCAGAGTCGCTGGCCCGTCGCTTTGTCGAGCGCGAAGAGCTCGCTGCGCGAACTAGTCGCGAACAGCATGTTGCCGGCGATGAGCGGCGTGCTGTGCGGACCCCACCCCTGATCCCACTGGATGCCTTCGATCGGCGCCGGGTACTTGAACTCCCAGATCGTTTTGCCGGTTGCAGCGTCGAGCGCGGTTACGACCTCCTCGTGTGTCGTTTGAGGCTGGCGAGTGATCTGGCGATACATCGTGTAGAGACGGCCGTTCTCGACGAGGATCGACGAGTGCCCTTCACCCAGGGCGCGCGTCCACAGCTTCTTCGGTCCGCCTGAAGGCCAGCTCGATGCGAGCCCCTTCGAGTCGGATATGAAATTGCGTGATGGCCCGCCCCACTGAGTCCAGCTCGCAGCGGCCTGACCATGTATGCGGCTCGACGTTGCAGCAGAGCCGACCAGCGTGAGCAATGCGAGCCAGCCAATTCGAGGGAGCATCTTGATCACTCCGCTCTGAGCGCAGTGTTTGGATCCAGCCGCGACGCGCGCCACGCAGGCGCGAGACTCGCAGTAACGGCAACGGAGAAGAGGAACATGGCTGCCAATACGAGAGGAACGGCATCGGTCGCCGATACGCCGAAGAGCAGATCCTTCAGAAGCCGGCCCCCGGCAAGCGACACACCGATACCCGCGATCAGACCGAACACGACTGGAAGCAGCCCTTGCCGCAGCACCAGTCGACCAATCCGGCTCGCGTCTGCGCCGAGGGCCATACGAATACCGAACTCACTCGTCCGCTGCGAAACCGACTGCGACACGACCGCATAGATGCCGAGACCGGCGAGCAGGACCGCAGCGGCGCCGAGCAGCAGCATGAGATTCATCTGGAACCGGCGCTGCGCCACCGACTCCGCGACGATATCGTCCATCGTCCGTGGCGCAGGCACGGGCAGCTCCGGATCGAGCTGTCTGACGATCCGACCAATGGCCGGCGCGAGTGCCGTCGGATCTGACGTCGTACGCGCGGCGATCGAGCCTCCGCCAGAGAGGTACTGGGCGCCGGGTCGGTAGATGTGCAGCGGCGGGTTCGCGCTCAGACTGATCGACCTCACGTTGCCGACGACGCCGACGACCTCGATCAGCGGTGACGTGTCCGGACCGTGGCGGAACTTCTTTCCGAGCGGATTCTGACCGGGCCACAAGCGTTGGGCCGCCAGCTCGGAGATGACCGCAACACGCCGATCGGCATCGGCGTCTTCGAGCACGCGGCCAGCGTGGAGCGGAATACCCATCGTCCTGAAGTAGTCACGATCGGCCACTCGAACGGTCGCGGTCGGGCGCTGCTGCCGGGGCAGCGTCGAGCCTTCGATCATGATGGCGCTGTTCGCGACTCCGTTCAGCGGCAACGCATCGGTCACGCCGACCGAGGTGACGCCGGGCAGCTGCCGCATCCGGTCTGCGAGCGTCGTCATGAACTGCAGGCCTTTGGCAGGCGTGTCGTACCGTGGCCCGGCGAGCGAAAAGGTGACGGTGACGATGCGGCTGGTGTCGAATCCGCGATCGACGTTGAGGAGGTTCACGAAGCTGCTGAGCAGCAATGCGGCAGCGACGACGCACGCCGTGCTGACTGCGACTTCGACTGCGACCAGGGTCGAGCGGAGGCGCGCGGCCGGGACGCCGCTTGCCGATGTGGCCGCCGACGACCGCAGCACGTCGACCGGCAGGAGCGCAGTCGAACGAAACGCCGGTACGATCCCGATCGAGATCCCGCTGACGAGGGTCACTGCAAACGTGAACGCTAAAGCGCTCACATTCACGGCGGCCTCATCGAGCCGTGGCACGGTGGGAGGCGCGTACTGACGAATGAGCTCGATGAGTGCACTGCCGATCGCGAGGCCGGCGACGCCAGCGGCGAGCGACAGCACGAGGCTCTCGGCGAGGACGTGGAGAATCAAATCTCTCCGCTCCGCGCCTGCCGCTCGTCGAATCGCGAACTCGCGGGCGCGCCGCCCGCCGCGCGCGAGCAGAAGGTTGGCGATGTTGACGCACGCGATGAGCAGCACCAACACCACGGTGCCGAGCACCAGTTGCAGCGCGAGTCTCGATCGGTCCGCGATCTGGTCGGCCAAGGGGATGACGATCGCGCCGAACCGCGCTGGTTCCGGCGCGCGTCGCGCGAGGTCCTGTTGCACCGCGTTCAGCTCCGCGAGCGCCTGACTCGCGGAGACGCCGGCTCTGATACGCCCGATCGCGGCGTAGTTGAACGAGCCGAGCATTCGGAGATCGTTCTCCGTAGCGGCGAAGGGCTTGAAGAATTGCGCGCGTCCGAACTCGACATCGAGACCGTACAAGTCACCGAGCTTTGGAATGCTACGGTTCGCGGGGAGCACGCCGACGACGACGTGCGGCAGGCCGTCGAGCGTGATCGAGCGGCCGACGATCGATGGGTCGCCGTTGAAGCGTGCCGTCCACAACTCGTGAGTCAGAATGACGACGTCGTCGCGTCCGGGAATGTTCTCCTCGTCGAGGAACGCGCGGCCGAGCGCCGGTACTATCGCGAGTGTTGGGAATACGCTCGGGGTGACTCGAACGCCGTCGAGGCGAACAGGATCGCCCGACCCGGTGAGCGTGTGTTCGACAGGGCCGAGCAGGGCAAGACTGTCGAACGATTTCAGGTTGGCGCGCCATTCCTCGAAGTGCAGCGCGTTGACCGGAATGGGCGTGTCATTCCGGCCGGTCTCGTGGATCGCGACGAGACGATCACTGTCGGCGTAGGGGAGCGGACGGAGGAGCGCCGCCTCGAAGACGCTGAAGATCGCGGTGTTCGCGCCGATGCCAACCGCCAGCGTGAGCACCGCGGCGGCCGTGAACCCTGGCGTGCGCCACAACGATCGGCCGGCATGACGAAGATCGTGCACACGTGTGGCAAGCATCAGCCGTCCTCTTCAGTCACCCCGGAGCACTTGAACTGGACTCGTGCCTCGAGACGTCCGAGGGGTCCCGGTCGCCGCGAACCTTGAACTCAGAACCGTGAACCGGAACCCGGCACCGGAACCCTGAACTCGTGAACTCTGAACTGCGGTTCAGTACCGTTTAGTGAGTCGACAGCGATTCCTCAACGACGCGTCCGTCGAACAGGTGAATGGTGCGCTCGGCATGTGACGCATACCGCGCGTCGTGCGTGACCATGCAGATGGTGGCGCCGCTCTTGTGCAGCTCGGCGAGCAGCTCCATCACGGCTTCACCGTTCTTCGAGTCGAGGTTACCCGTTGGCTCGTCGGCGAGCAGGATTGACGGCTCGCCACAGACGGCGCGCGCGACGGCGACGCGCTGCTGCTGACCGCCAGATAGCTGACTGGGGAGATGCTTGGCGCGATGGGCCATGCCGACGCGTTCGAGCGCCGCGGTCACGCGCTGCTTGCGCTCCGCCGATCGCATGCCGCGATAGGTGAGCGGCAGCTCGACGTTCTCGTAGACCGTGAGGTCGCCAATCAGATTGAAACTCTGGAAGATGAAACCGACCTCGCGGTTGCGCACACGCGCACGCTCCGACAGCGAGAGGGCGGTTGCCGGCCGCTCGTTGAGGACGTACTTCCCGTCGGTCGGGGTGTCGAGCAGACCGAGAATCGACAGGAGCGTCGACTTCCCGCAGCCGGACGGTCCGGCGATCGAGACGTACTCGCCCTTGCTGATCTCGATGTTGATGTTGTCGAGCGCGTGCGTCTCGACTTCGTCCGTGTAGAACACCTTGCGGACGGCTTCCAGCTTGATGAGTGGCTGGGTCATTTCACTTCTACTCCTGTCGAAGAGCCTGCACCGGGTCGACGCTCGCGGCGCGCCGGGCAGGGAGATAGCACGCGATCAACGAGACACATCCAAGAAGCACGAACACACCGACGTAGGTCTGCGGATCGGTCGGCGTGACGCCGTAGAGTACACCGCGCATGGCCATCGCGACACCGACGCTGAGCACCGTGCCGATAGCCAGGCCAATCAACGTCACGCCGGCGCCTTCACGGAGCACCGATCCAAGCACGATTCGGGACGAAGCACCCAGGGCGATCCTGATGCCGAAGTCTCGCACACGCCGGCGCATGTTGAACGCGGCCACGGCGTATTGACCGATGGCGGCGATCAGCAGGGAAAGCCCCGCGAAGATCAGCAGCATCTTCGGCAGCAGGCGCGAGCCCGCATTCTGCTCGTCGAGGCGCGTCTGCATTGTCTCCCTGAACTCGATTGCAACGCGGGGATCGACGTCGCTCAGGATCGATGGAACGGCGGCGGCCAGCGCGGCGAAATCTCCGGTGAAACGAAGCAGGAGAGCGCTCGTTCTCCCGGTGACGCCTGGATTGAATCCGGTGTCCCCCACCACGGCGCGCTGGTCGGTCAACAAGACATGGTTGGGCTTGGTATCGCCGCGGTCGATGTTGAAGCCGGAATAGTACGCGTTCGGTGCGACACCGACGACTTCGGCCGTGAGCACCCGCCCACGCACGAGTCTCGGCCATACCGGTTCGGCGTCGCTCCCGATCTGCACGATTTGTCCGACCGCCGAGCGATCCGGAAATAACGTCTGGGCGAGGTTCTGGTTGATGACGGCGACGATGCCCGCACGACTGCGGTCCTCGCCGACGAGCGAGCGCCCCGCGATCGGCTGGACGTTGAACGTGTCGAGATAGCCCGGCCCGACGACGTTGATGCTCGCGGCGACCGACTGGCTCGAGCCAAGCACGCGTACCGGATCACGAGTCCAGTTGAACGGTGGCCGGACCGCTGTGTAGGACACGGCGGTCACGCCGGGCAGCGTGCGCAGGCGTTCGCGGATCCGGTCGTGCACCACGATGTTCGCTTCGCGCGACTGCGCCGCAGCGTCAGTGCCGATCCCGACGATCATGAGTCGCGTCGCATCGTAACCGAGGTCGAGATTGAGCAGCGACGTCGATCGATAGGACAGCGCGGCGATCGTCAGCAGCAGCACCGAGAACGACAGCTGCAGGACGACGAGCGCATTCGACAATCGTGAGCGCCCTGCGATCGTGCCGAGGCCACCTTCCTTGAGCACTGGGAGCGGATCCTGCCGGGACGCCCGCAGCGCAGGCGGCACGCTGAAGATCGCAGTTCCGATGAGCGCGAGCACGACCGCATAGACGGCTACGTGCCAGTCGGGCGCGAAATCCGTCGGCATCGTCGCCGTGAGATTCGTCCGCGGAAGCGCGCGAGGGACGAGCGCGGCGGCCCACGTCGCCACGGCGTACGCTGCGGCAGCCGCGACCGACGCGATGACCAGCCCTTCAACGATCAACAAGCGCACAATGCGGAAACTCGACGCGCCCAGTGACTGACGAACAGCCGTTTCACGCTGACGCGCGACGGCACGCGCGAGCATCAGGTTGGCCACGTTCGCGCACACCACCATCAACGTCAGCAGAGTCACGATCGAGAAGAGCGCGAGAATCTCCCGCTCGAACATCGCGATGACACCGCCAGCGGCTGCGGCGTACGGCGTGACGAGCAACGGCGCTCTCTCGACACCGGGCGATGCGGTTCGGAGCTGTGATTGAAGCGTCAAGAACTCGGCGCGTGCTCGTGCGATGGACGAACCCTCAGCAAGCCGCCCCATCATCACCATCGAGTTGTCGTCCTCGATTGGCCGCCGGGCGCCCAGAGGGATCCAGATGTCAGATGTTTCGGAGAGCACGGCACCCGCAAACCTCGGTGGCGTGACACCGATGATCGTCGCGGGCTGACCGTTGATCGATATCGGCTTACCAACGACATCGTCGGCGCCCTGGTAGTACTCGCGCCAGACGCGATCGCTGATCACGGCTACGAGCGGTGCCCCAGTGCGGCCTTCATCGGGTCGAAACGTGCGGCCCTTGACGGGAGCGATACCGAGCGTCTCGAAGTAATTCGCCGACGCGGGAATCGTCGGGATGACATGCGTGCCTCTTGGCGTGGCGACCGACGCGCGGATGTATCCGAAGGCCGTGAGCGATCGAAGCGTTCTGGAGTGTTCCGCGTAATACCGGATGTCCCCGTAGCGGTGGTAGGGCGCACCTGCGCGGCCGACGATACCGAACGACACGAGATCGTCGGCCGTCACTCCTGGAGCCGGACGGCTGACTATGCTGTTCACCATCGAATAGATGGTGGCGTTGCCGCCGATGACCAGCGCGATCAGGACTGCGGCAGTCGCACTGAGCCCTGGCGATTTCGTCAGGATTCGAGCGCCGTGTCGAACGTCGTTCAGGAGCTGGTCCATTGCGCGTGACGTCGAGTCGTTAGACGAGAGATCGAGCCGTATCGGCCTATCGCAGTCTTACCCGGTCGAACGCATCCCATGCGGACATGTCGGACAGGACGACCTGATCGCCGACATTCAGCCCGGACTTCACCTCAATTGCGTTGACCGAGCTCTTGCCCAGCGCGACTTGCACGCGTGACGCGTCGCCGTTGGCGTTGGTCAGCTTGAACAGGCCTACGGTGCTTTGCTCCTGACCGAGAGACGGGCGTCCCACGTAGAGGATGTTTTCCAGACGTTCCAGCTGAATCGTCCCGTCGACGCTGAGATCGGGCACCGCCCCGCGCGGGAGATCTTCGGTCAAAGACACGTCCACGGTCACCGTTCCGTTGGCAGCCGCCGGATCTTTCCGGCTGACTTTACCCGCGATGATCCCGTTCCGCGTATCGATCTCTGCGCTCTGGCCGATCTCGATATCCTTGGCCTGTGTCTCAGCGATCTTCAGCTCGGCTTTCAAGTGCCCCGGATCGGCGACGCGTGCGAGATTGACGCCTGGGCCGACGCGCTGACCGACTTCGACCGGGACCTGTTGCAGCACGCCCGCGAAACCAGGGGTCACCTTCAGCGCCGTCATGCGGCTGTCCTGAAGCGTTGAGACAGCCTGGGCCTGATCGACCGCCGCCTGCTGCACCCGAAGGCGCGCGTCGATCGACTGCCGAGCCGTGGCGAGACGCTGGTTTTCCATCTTGAGCCGCTTCTGGAGCGTTTCCGCCTTGAGCGACGACTGCCGGCGCGTGATTTCCGAGACCAGTTTTTCCTTGGCGAGCTCCTCGTCGGCGTCGGCCTGCAGCCTCGCCTGCTGATAATCGGCGTCGAGCGCTGCGGTGGCCGATTGTTGGGTGAGGTATTCGCTTTCGACTTGAACCTTCAGGTTCTCGAGCGCGGCCCGCGCCGACTGCAGGGAGAGCTTTGCGTTGATCGCTTCCTGTTCCACCTGCGGGTTGCTCAGCTCGAGGATGACCGAGTTGGGCGCAACCTGCGCGCCTGGTCTCAACAGGATTCGTTCGACACGACCGTCTGTGGTCGACGGCAGCCATCGCGTGTCTTCGGGGACGAGCGTGCCGAGGCCGCGTACCTGTCGCACGATCGATCCGCGCTTGACCGTGTCGACGAGAACAGTGGCTCGCTCAACGGTGGGGGCGGCCGGTTCCATCCGCGCGAGCGTGATGGTCACCGCAATCACGATGAGGACGCCCACGGCAATGTAGAGCGCCTGGCGGAGCCGCTTGCGTTTCAGAATCGCGGGGTCACGAACGATGTCGGGCATCGAAATCTCTCAGGCCTCAGGGCCCAGGCCACAGGCCTCGGTGGTGTTAGGCCTCAGGCACTTTTCCCGGCCGCCCTGGGGCCAGAGGCCTGATTGCCAGGGGCCTCTTGGCTCAAAGCCTATGCCACATTCGCGAGGGGGGTAAGTACTTTGTTTGTTGGCGTTCAGCCGCAATTCTGCCAGCAGGACCAGTGGCTGCTGTTCGGTTGTGGGACGGATATGTTCGACCGAGGGAAGGGAACGGAGTTCGACGAAGGGAAGGGAACGGAGGTTGCGGAGGAAACGGATTAACAGGAGCAACGGAGGAACGGAGATCAGAAGGAGGAGGGCTGATTAGGATTCCGCGCTTCGCGCGTTAAGGGATGGCAAGGGAAAGAGCGATGCTCTATCCATCGGCCGGCCGAAGGCCGGCCTGACCAATCGAACTCCGTCCGATCTCCGTTCCTCCGTTGCTCCTGTCAATCCGTTCCTCCGAGATCTCCGTTTCTCCGTAACCTCCGTTGCCTCCTTCAGCGAAGAGAAACGGCGAGTAACGTCGCATCATCACGGAAGAGACCACCGGTGAAGGCGGCGACTCGGTTCACGATTGCGTCGACCATGCGCCAGGGCGACTCGTGACGGAGGGAGACCACGGTTTCCATGAGGCGATCGTCGCCGAACTCATCGCCGGCGCGTCCTTCAGCCTCGGTGATGCCATCGGTGAACAGGAGGATGCGGTCGCCGGGTTCGAGCGTGACCGCTTCCTCTGCGTAGGACGCGGCCGCCGACACGCCGAGGACCATGCCGCCCATGCCGAGACGAAGGATGGAACCGTTGGCTCGGACGAGGATCGGGAAGTTGTGGCCCGCGTTGCTGTAGTGGAGGGTGCGGGCATCCGTATCGATCACGCCGTAGAAAAACGTCACGAACCGATCGAGCGGAGTGTGCCGGCAGAGCGCGCGGTTGGCTCGCTCGACCACGAGTGCTGGCGCGGCCTCGTCTCCTGCGAACGCGCGCACCGAGGCCTGCAGGTTCGACATCAGGAAGGCCGCCGGCAGTCCCTTGCCGGCGACATCGCCAATGGAGATCGCCGCGCGCGTGGTCGAGAAGGGGAGCACATCGTAGCAGTCGCCGCCAAACGCCGATGCAGGGCGCCACACGGCCGCCATCTCGCAATCCGCCATCACCGGCATGGACGAGGGCAGCAGCGCGCGTTGAATGTCCTGCGCGTCTTCGAGCTCGCGTGCCGCCGACGCATCGGCCTTGCGCATCGCAAGACCTTCGTGCACTTCACGCGTGATCGTCTGCGTGAGCACCGCGTTTTCCCACGGTTTGGGGACGAACGCCCTGGCGCCGCGACGCATCGCTTCGACCGCCGTATCGATGCTGCCCCAACCGGTCATGACGACAATCGGAAGATGGCGATCGCGGGCGTGGACTTCGGTGAGAAGCTCGAGACCCTCTGCGCCCGATGTCGTATCGCGCGCGTAGTTCAGATCCATGAGCAGCAGATCGTATGCCCGGTTGTTCAAGCGATCGCGCACATCCTGAATCGAACTCGCCGCGTCGGCCTCGAGCCCGGCGCCCCGCAGCAGCAGTCGCAGTGCTGCAATCACATCGGGTTGATCGTCGGCGACCAGGACGCGAGGACTCGGGGTCATAGCCACGCCTTGACCGCAATCAAGTCGCGTACCAGAAAGACGGATGTCGCTTGACTCGTGTTCGATCGACGACTGGCGCGCAGACGCCCTGCGAAGGGGTCGGGAGTCATTTTCTGAGGACCAGGGCGGAAAATGACTCCCGACCCCTATTCCCTGTCCGCGGGTGGGACGATGTGTTCACCAGTGGCACACGGTAGAATGCATGAGCCGATGACATCGTCTTTTGGGGACTTGTCGGAGACAACCGTCAGGCGCTACGGCATTAAGAGCTTGATAGCGCGCGGCGGCATGGGTGAGGTGTACCTTGCCCGGGACGCCGTCCTCGGCCGCGATCTCGCGCTGAAGATCCTGCGCCAGGACCTGACCCGCGACCCCAATCGGCTCGAGCGTTTCGTCCTGGAAGCACGTGCCGCGTCGGCACTCCACCACCCCCATCTCATTACCATCTACGACATCGGCGAAAGTGCGCCGAAACGCAATGGCGTTGCGGTGGGTGCGCCCGTTCTGTTCATCGCAATGGAGCTCGTCTCGGGCGAGACGCTGCGTGCGGCGATCGAGGGCAGGCGCCTCGGGCTCGATCGCACAATGGAGTATCTGGCGCAGGTCGCCGATGCGCTGGCAGCCGCGCACGCCGCGGGCGTGACGCATCGCGATCTCAAGCCCGAGAACCTCATGATCGCGGAGGGCGGTTACGCGAAGGTCCTCGACTTCGGCGTGGCCAAACTCAGGGGCGACCTCTTTCGCAAAGAGGACGCGGCGCACGACACGTCCGACAGTCGCGGCGTCGTGACCGGGACCGTCGGGTACATGTCGCCTGAACAGGCGTTGGGGCGGGCGACCGATCACAGGACCGATGTGTTCTCGTTCGGCTGCGTCTTGTACGAGGCGATCACCCGCCAGCGCGCGTTCGACGGGGCGTCGGCCTTTACGATCTTGAGAAAGATCGTCGACGAACAGCCGCCGCCGTTGTCGACGTTCGTGGCCGACGCGCCTCTGGAGCTCCAGTCGATCGTCTCGCGATGTCTGGCCAAGGCACCCGACGATCGGTACGCGTCGATGAACGATGTGGCGGCGGATCTGCGGCGCGCTGGTCTGTCGCCAGACCCGCGGGCCAAGGCCGAGCCCGCACCACCCAAATCACGACGCGGCGGGTTCTTCGCGGCGGCATCACCACGTGCCGAGAACCTCGCGGCGACATCACCACGCGAAGGGAAGCCCGCGCCCGCACTACCACGCGACGCGAAGCCCGCGGCGGCACCACCACGCGCCGGGAACCTCCCGGCGGCATCACCACGCGAAGGGAAGCCCGCCGCCGCATCACCACGTGAAGGGAAGCCCGCAGCCGCATCACCACGCGACGGGAGCCTCGCGGCCGCGTCACCACGCGACGGGAAGCTCACGGCCGCACCACCACGGGACCTGAAGCCCGTGGCCGCACCACCACGGGACGTGAAGCCCGCGGCCGCACCACCACGGGACGCGAAGCCCGCGGCCGCACCACCACGGGACGCGAAGCCCGCGGCCGCACCACCACGGGACGCGAAGCCCGCGGCCGCACCATCACGGGACGTGAAGCCCGCGGCCGCACCACCACAAGACGTGAAGCCCGCAGCCGCACCACCACGCGACCGGAAGCCCGCGGCGGCATCAGCGCGCGACGGGAACCTCACGGTCGTATCACGACCCGACGGGATCCTCACGGGCGCATCACCACGCGAGGAGAGCCTCGCGGCCGCGTCACGACGCAGCGGAATCCTCGCGGTTGCATCACGACGCGGCGGCATCCTCGCAGGCGCTGTCGCCCTCACCGCACTTGCGCTCGCGATCGTGTGGGGCCTGCCCCGCGGTAGCGCGGCGCCGCCCCCGCGGATGACGATCGAGCGTCTCACGACCAGTGGAACGGCGATCGACTCGGCGCTCTCTTCGGACGGACGATATCTTGCGTGGGTCGATTCGATCGGAGGCATGCAGGGGCTCAAGGTCCGCCAGCTCGGAGAGGATCGCAGCGTGGAGCTGGTGCCGGCCGCGCAGGTGGGGTACTGGGGCATCGCGTTTTCCCCAGACGGGTCGCGTGTCTATTACGCGATCAAGAGCACGAAGGAACCGAACGGACGGCTTTACGCCGTGAACGTGCTCGGCGGGTCACCGCAGCCGCTGATCGAAGGAATCGACAGCACGATTACCTTCTCACCGGATGGACGTCGCTTCGCGTTCTATCGTGCCAATCATCCCGAACGTGGATCGACGGCGCTCGTCAATGCGAGCATCGACGGTACCGACACGCGCGTGGTCACCGTCACACGCGCGCCCGAGTTCTTCGTCCCCGCGTTCTTCGCGGCCCCATCGTGGTCGCCTGACGGATCGCGGATCGCCGCCGCGATTCACAACTCGACGAGCGGCGACGCCGTGCTCGCGACCGTCGACGTGTCGAGCGGCGAGCGTCAGGCGTTTGCGACCCGCTTCGCGGACGTCACGTTCACTGCATGGTTGAGAGACGGGTCAGGCATTCTGTTTGTCGCCAATCAGAACGATGGGCAGCGGGAGTTCCCGAGGAAGATCTGGCTGCAGCCGTTACCAAGCGGGGCGCCGCATCGGGTGACGCCCGATCTCGTCGAGTACCGGAACATCTCGCTTCGAGCCGATGGGTCGGCGTTCGCGTCGGTCGGGCTCGATGCGGCCTACACGTTGTGGCGAGTCCCGTTGACCGGTGGCGATCCCGTGCGCCTTGCCTCGGAACGCTACGACGGCCTCCTCGGCGTCGCACCGCTGAAGGACGGCCGCCTGGTGGTCACGACCGGCGAGCGTGGTAACGCACAGTTGGCGATGCTCGATCGCGCCGGAACGGGCCGGCAGATCCTGACGAAAGAGGGTACCAACACCTGGCCTGCGGTGACGCCAGACGGAGCGTCGATCGTCTTCGTCTCGAACCGTGATGGCCAGAGCGGCATCTGGGCGATGAAGGCCGATGGCAGCGAGCCGCACCTGCTGGCGCATCTGCCCGGACCGACCTGGCTGTCGGTGACCCCTGACGGCCAGTTCGTCGTGTGCGCCTCGCTCGACCAGACCAATCCCTCCACCTGGCGGATCCCGATTCAGGGCGGACAGCCTGCACTCCTCGCACCAGGCATGGATCGTCCTGCGGTGTCTCCCAGCGGGCGGATGCTGGCCGGTATCAACATGGGAGCCAACGGCGTGCTGCTGCTCGTCACGATGCCGATGGACGGATCGGCCCCGGCCCGCACGCTCGGCACGATCGCCCCCGCGACCGCCAACGGCGTGATGGAGTGGACCGCCGATGGACAGGGCATCCTGTTCTCGACCGTCGAGCGCGCCAACGTGTGGATGCAGCGTCTCGACGGCAGCGCCCCGACGAAAGTCACGAACCTCACCGACCTCGCGATCGTGAGAGGCAAGCGCACGCCCGACGGACGCGGTCTGATCCTCTCGAGAGGGACGGCTCAGACAGACGCGTATCTGGTGTCACGGTTCAAGTAGCCGGACACGGAGAGAAACGGAGATAGATAGGCCACGAAGATCACGAAGATCACAAAGGAAGAAACGGAGAAGGGCCGCCGTTCCACGGCCTTGTGTACTTTGTGCTCTTTGTGGCCTTAGATCTCCGTGTCTTCTCTCCTGGAATCTCCGTGAACTCCGTGGCCGCTACGTCGTTGCTTGAGCCACCAAGGACACGGAGGATTGCGGACAGAACCGGAGAATGTTCAACACGTAGTTAACGGAGCAAACGGAGTATGAACCGTTCTTCTCCGTTACCCCCGTTAGCCCCGTGTTGATGCTCGTCTCCGTTTCCTCCGCAGTCTCCGTGTCCGGTGTCGTTCCTCAACTTCGTGTTCTTTGTGATCTGAGTGGCGCGAATCTCCGTGTCTCTTTGTGGCTGAAATCCGCGGTTCCTGTTGACTATCCACACGTACTGTGCTCTTCTCATGTTGCCTATCAACATGACGCCCCATGGATGAAGTCCCTTACGGTTCGCTCGATTTGATGATCCTCAAGACGCTCGACGGCCTCGGTCCGCAGCATGGCTACGGCATCGCGCGACGCATCGAGCAGGTCGCCGAAGGCGCGCTCGCGCTCAATCAGGGGACGATCTATCCGGCCCTCCTGCGGCTCCAGCAGAAGGGATGGATCACGAGCGAATGGGGCACGAGCGAGAACAACCGGCGCGCGCGTTTCTACGCGATCACGCGGAAAGGGAAGAAGCAGCTCGCGGTCGAAGCGGACATCTGGCAGCAGACTGTCGCGATCATGAAGCGGCTGCTCGAGGAAGGGTAGAAGGGCGGGTAAGGCTGGTGGGGCGGGTGGGGTGGATGGGGCAGGTGGGGCGCGTAGGGTGGATGGGGCTGGTAGGGCGAGTAGGGGGTAGATGCGGCGAGGAGGGTGGATGGGGCTGGTGAGGGTAGCTCGGGCCGGCGGAGAAAATACCCATCCACCCTACCAGCCCCACCCGCCCTACCAGCCCCACCCGCCCTACCTGCCCTTTCTAATGGGGTGACGGGGTGATGCCGATCTGGTTGACGCGCGCGTGGGCGATCTTCTCGCGGCGGCGTCTCGATCGCGATCTCGATGATGAGATCCGCGCGCACCTCGATCTGCTCGCCTCCGACTATGAGCGGCGTGGGCTCACGCGTGAGCAGGCGCGGATCGCGGCGCGACGCGACTTCGGCGGCGTCGAGCAGATCAAAGAGATCCATCGGGATGTCAGAAGTCTTCGCGCCGGCGAGCATCTCTGGCGTGACGTGCTGTTTGTCTGCCGAGCGCTCCGCAAGAGCCCGGGCTTCACCGCGGCCGTCGTTCTGACGCTTGCCCTGGGGATTGGTGCGAACACGGCGGTGTTCACGCTGATCGACGCGCTCAGCTGGCAGAACCTGCCGGTCCGCGATCCGGATTCACTGCGGCTCGTGAGACGCATCCGGCTGGGGCGCACCGAGACCGGCTTTACCTATCCGCAGGCCGCGGCATTGCGCGCTCAGATCCACGGCGCGCAGTTGGCCGGGTATTCGTCCGCCGCCTTTCCGTTGCTCCTGTCCGTCACGACGACCGGTTCGCTGGAGCCGCCGATCAGTGGGCAACTCGTGACCGGCAGCTACTTCAACCTGCTCGGCATCGTACCGCAGCGCGGCCGCTTGATCGGCGTCGCGGATGATCGCGTCCCCAACGGCCACCCGGTGGCCGTGATCAGCGACGGATACTGGCGTCGCCGTTTTGCGGGCGATCCTGCGGTGGTTGGTACACGACTGTCGCTCTCGGGCACTCCGTTTGAAATCATCGGCGTCACGCCGCCGGAATTCTTCGGCGTGGAAGTCGGGCTCGCGCCCGACGTGTTCATCCCGGTGATGATGCAGGCCGCCGTGATGCCGGTCGTCGGCGATCTCATCGTCAAACCTAACGTCAATCGCACGTGGGTACAGCTCTTCGGGCGGCTCGATCGAGGCGCAAGACCCGAGCAGATCGCGGCGCAGCTCGAGCCGGTGTACCGCGCGAATCTCCCGCCGGTGCTGCGCGGTGCGCGAGCCGGCTTCGAGGACAAGCTTGTCTTTACGCCCGCGGCGACAGGACTCTCCGATCTTCGGACGCAATTCTCGAGCTCGCTCTTCATCCTCCTTGGCATCGTCGGCACCGTGCTGCTCGTCGGATGTGCGAACACGGCGAACTTGTTGCTGGCGCGCGCGGCCGCACGGCGGCCGGAACTGTCGTTGCGTCTTGCGCTCGGGGCCAGCCGCGGCCGGCTGCTGCAGCAGGTGCTCGTCGAGGGCGCGGTCATCGGCGCAGCCGGTGGGGTGTTCGGCTTTCTGCTCGCGCAGCTGCTCACTCGATTGCTGCTGCTCTATGCCTCG
>DATFRP010000216.1:0-2969 GCA_035263125.1 Vicinamibacterales bacterium | reverse complement strand
GATGACTCCGATCTCACCCAGCGCTCCGGGATTGTTGTCCGTCGAAATCAGCGCGACGTCGATCTCGGGCACCTCGTTGAAGCGCAGGAAGTGGGTGGTGTCGAGGTTCGCCTGGGCTGTGCCCCCACCGACGATGTCGATGCCGCCGTGCAGCAGATTGCTCAGCCCGAAGATCACGCCGCCCTCGATCTGACTTCTCACTGAGCCGGGATCGACGACGATGCCGGGATCCACGACCACCGTGACCTTGTTGACGGTGATCTTGCCGGCGGCAGTGACGCTGGCCTCGGCGATACAGGCGAACCTGGTGTCGTCGTAGATGGCGGTGGAAATCCCCTGCGCGGAGCCAGCCGGGAGCTTCTTGCCCCAGTTCGCACGCTTCGCGACCTCGTCGAGCACCGTCATCAACCGCGCGTCTTTGATGAGCGATTTGCGATACGCGAGCGCATCGATGTTGGCGCGCTTCGCGAGCTCGTCGATCATGCGTTCCACCGCGAAGGTGTTGACCGTCGCGCCCACGCCGCGAACCGCGCCGCCGTTTATTTTCACGTCGGGGTTCCTTTGCTGCACGTTGAACGCCGGGGCCGGATACGCAAACGAGTCGACAATCGTTCGGAACATGAATGGGTCGTAGGGCACACCGGCCGGTGTCTTCTCAAACGCTCCGAAAGTCGCCCACTTCGGGAAATCCGCCAGCTCCTGGAAGACCATATTGAACTGCCAGGCGACGGGCGTACCGGCTTTGTCCACGCCGACCTTGATCTTGGTTCCATACGCGGGCCAGTACAGAGGGACGCGGGTGTCCGTGACGCGGTCGTAGATCACCTTCACGGGCGCACCGGCTTGCATCGACCCGTAAACGGCACAGAGCACGAAATCCCAGTCGTTCTGGCGTCCGAACTGGCCTCCGACATACGGCTGGTGGATCACCAGGTTTTCCGGGTGCTCCATCAAGCCCATCTCGACCACGATGTCCGCG
The DNA here is from genome assembly GCA_035263125.1 of Vicinamibacterales bacterium. GTDB lineage: Bacteria > Acidobacteriota > Vicinamibacteria > Vicinamibacterales > UBA2999 > Gp6-AA40. The sequence continues at coordinate 1,990 of DATFRP010000216.1, read as the reverse complement.
AAAGGCAGAATTGGAGTGGGGAGGCCCGCCCAGACATCGATCTTGCCATCGTGCACGCTCGCCACGGCGTTGTTGGTGGCCATCGGTAGAGCGGCCAGATACGGCGTCTCGAAGTACCGCTCGAGCACGTGGGCGGCTTTCGCGAAGGCGTCCTTGACGTCACCGTCATTGACGAGCGTGCGGGTGCCCGGCTGCTCGGAGAGCGCCCGTAGATTGCCCCTGATGTCGCGGCTATTCAGTTGATTCCTGGGATAGTCGTTCCAGACGACGCGCAGTTCCTGCGCTCCCAGGGTCGCGGCGTAGTAGTCCTCCGCCACGACCAGCAACGCCTCTGGGTAGCCACTCCCGAAGACCGGCACTTTGACGACCTTCTTGACGCCCGGCACTTTCAGGGTCGTCGAATCGTCGTACCAGCGGATCGTCGATCCCCACGTGTAGCCGATCACTGGGACGCCCACCAACATTCCCGGCAGTTCCATATCCATCGGATAGATCGCCGAGCCGTTCACCTTCTCGGGGATGTCGACTCGCGGCACCAACTTGCCTATGAGCTGCCATTCGGATGGCGATTTGAGTTTGACGTCGCTCTCGCTCGGCACGGGCAGGTCGCGCGCTGTCTTCACGAGGTCGCCGTAGTTTGCGGTTTTGCCACTGGCCAGGTGGCTCGCGACGCCCTTGTACGTCTCGATCTCGTCTACCGGTACCTTCCAAAGACTGGCCGCGGCCGCCTTGATCAGGGCGCGAACGGTCGCACCGGCGTGACGGAGCCGCGTCAAGTCGTCCTTCCACACGAACCCGCCGGTGAGGGAATGCGAGATGTACGGCGCTTCGCTCGAGAGGCCCGCCTCGTAGATCTCGACCTTGTCCCAATCGGAATCCGCTTCATCGACGAGCACGGATACGATGCCAGTCAGGATCCCCTGACCCTGTTCGCTGTGGGACGACTCGATCACCGTGGTGCCATCGCGCCGAATCGTCACCCAGCAGTTCGGCGTGAGTTGCGCCGCCTGCGCTTGCGCCGTCGGCGCGTCTGCGGATTGCTTGAAGATCGCGTGGGTAGCCAGGTGTTGTGCCACGTTCGCCGCCGCGTTTGGTGTTTTACGAGCGAGATGCCCTGGCTGACCAGTCGTTCGATAGAGCGTCCCGAGTCGAAGACCATCCAACACCTGCGCCGCTTCCGCCTTTCGCTTCGCGACCTTGGCGACAGGTTGCTTGCTGATGGGCTCCACGGCTCCAGTGGTGGTCGACTGGCCCGACGCGCGATTGATGGCGTTTTTGATGCGCGGATAGGTGCCGCATCGGCATAACACCTGGAACATCGCGCCGTCCATCTCCTTGACCGTTGGCTTCGGATGTTCACGCAGCAACGCCTCAGCCATCATGAGCTGGCCCGACTGGCACCAGCCGCATTGGGGCACTTGTTCGTCGATCCATGCCTGTTGAAGGGCGGTGAGCTTGCCGTTCTCGGCGAGACCTTCGATCGTGGTGACCTTCTTCCCGGCGACCTGGCTCACTGTCGTGATGCACGAGTGGGCAGGCTTGCCATCCACGTGCACGAGGCACACCGCGCATTCGCCGATGCCGCAGCCGAACTTCGTACCGGTGAGTTTCAGATCGTCTCGCAGCGCCCACAACAGCGGGTAATGGCTCTCCCCCTGGATCGTGACGGCCTTGCCGTTCACGGTGAACTCATAGCCGGTTGCCCGACTGGTCTGGGTTGTAGTGCTTTTGACCTGGCCTGCGGTTGTCATGCTCAGTCCCTCCGGCTCTGCGGCGTGCGACGGTGGCTATTCAAATCCGCCGTCCAGCAAGCGGGGTGCCGCGATGACATCGACGCGTCGCGCAGATTTCTTTGCAGACAGTGCGATGCGCCGAGTCGGCTCCGCAAACCGTCACAAACTTCCGTGAGGATCACTGGATGTCGCGACCGCTGCAGTGACGTCCCGCTGTTCTTCTTTGCTTCGTCATGCAGCGCCTGGCTGAGGGTCGC
>DATFRP010000215.1:0-4155 GCA_035263125.1 Vicinamibacterales bacterium | reverse complement strand
GGACCCGGCGTCGTAGTTATCGTGCCAGTTCCACCACTTGTACGGCTCCGTTTGCGGGTAGCCCTCGGGCGAGTCTTCCCATTTCTCCTGGCGACCGAGCGCTGTCATGTCGAGATAGCTCCACGTGGTGCCCATTGCCTCGTCGCCGCGGCTGTTGATGAAATAGGTGCGGAGCACCTCGTTGCCGTCACGGATGAACGAGTTGTGTCCGTGCCACTCGTCGACGCCGAAGTCTTTATCGAAGCTGTCGGTGATCGTGTACCACGGCATCTCCCAACCCATGCGCCTCTTCAGGCGCTGGATATCCGCCTGCGGCGCACGCGATGCGTAGACCAGCGTGGTATCCCGGGCGTTCAAGTGGGCGAGGTGAGAGACCTGGTCGGCGCCCAGAGAGCAGCCGCGACAGGCATTGTCCGGCCAGCCGTACACGCCGGGTTCGAAGAAGGCGCGATAGACGATCAGTTGACGGCGACCTTCGAACAGGTCGAGTAGACCGACCTTTCCCTTGGGGCCATCGAACGCGTAGCTCTTCTCTACCAGCATCCGGGGCATCCGTCGGCGCTCTGCCGCCAGCGCATCCCGGGCGTGCGTCACCGCCTTCTCCGTTACCAGGAGCCGCTGGCGCGCGGCTTCCCATTCCTGCGGCGACACGATCGGCGGCGTGCTCGTGGAGAGTCCGCTGTCTCTCTTCTGGTTCCTTTCCATCTCTGCCTCCCTATGGTCGGTCTCATGTGTGGACCGTCATCGCTACTGTGAGCGTGGTTCGATGAAGCGATGGGAGTGACAAGTGTGACGCGATTTTCGGTGAAATAGAACGCGCGGCGACCCACCAGAATTCGTGGCCCGATTGCAGCCGGTGGCTTCGCGTTTGAAGACGCTCTCCTCGAAGGAGAGTGACTCATGGCTGGCACACACCGGCTCGCGGCATCGGTACTGCTGGTGCTGACGAGCGTGACCGCCGCGCAGGCGCAAACAACTCAACCGCCAATCTCGCAGACATCGGGCAGCGTACCGACTGGTACGGCGACAGCGGATGTGCGGCGGCTCACACTGCGCGACGCGATCGGCATGGCGCTCGCGTACAACCTCGGCGCGGTCGAGAGCGCAGAGAACAGTCGCGCGGCTCGCGGGCAGCGACTCCAGGCCTTGAGCACACTCCTGCCTCAGGTGAGCTTCGGTGCGCTGCACAACAGAGAACGCGTGACCAGCGCGTCATTTGGATTCTCGGGGCTCCCGGGTTTCCCCGTACCGTCGGTCATCGGACCGTTTGGCTTCAGCACCGCCTCGGCCAGCGTGAATCAGGTTGTCTTCAACATCGAATCGATTCAACGCCTTCGTGCCGCGCAGACAGCCGAACAGGCAGCACTGCTCAGTCACGACGATACGCTCGACCTGGTCACGCTCAGCGTCGGCAATGCCTATCTCCGCGGCATCGAGGCCGCCTCACGAATCGAGGCGACGGAAGCGCAGGTCCGCCAGGCACAGGCCCTTAACGATCGCGCGGCCGCCGCCTTTGCGGCGGGAACGAGCCCGAAGATCGACGTCACGCGAACCTCAGTCGAGCTGCATACCGAGCAATACAACTTGACAATCGCTCGCAACAACCTCGCGATCGCGAAGCTCACGTTGGCACGCGCGATCGGACTGCCTCTCGGGCAGCAGTTCGAACTGGCCGATTCCCTTCCCTACGCCGACATCGAGCCGCAGAGCGTCGATGAAGCGCTTCGCTCGGCCTACAACTCGCGCGCTGACCTGCGGGCGTCGCAGCAGAACGTCGAGACTGCGCAGCACCAGGTCTCTGCCACCCGGGCGCAGCGCTATCCGGCGTTTGCCGTGAACGGCGACTGGGGATGGCAGGGCCGAACGTTCGACACGTCCCAGCACATCTTCAACGTGCTGGCGGCGGTGAACGTACCGATCTTCACTGGCGGCCGTATCTCGAGTGAGCAGACACAGAACGAGGCCGCGCTGCGGCAGCGCGAGGCCGAACGCGAAGACCTGCGCGGACAAATCGACTACGACGTCCGCACGGCACTGCTGAATCTGCAGGCCGCGAAAGAACAAGTCGCGGTCGCGCGTGAAAACGTCGACCTTGCCAATGAGAACCTCTCCCGTTCGCAGGACCGGTTTGCCGCCGGCGTGACCGACAGCGTTGAGGTCGTGCAGGCTCAGCAGGCACTGTCGAACGCGAACGATCAATACATCTCAGGCACATACAGTCACAATCTGGCCAAGCTGCAGTTCGCTCGCGCGATCGGCGTCGCGCGTACCAGCTACGATCAGTACCTCACTGGTCGCCCCGAGCGAGCGTTGCCATGAGTGGTGAACACGATCACTCCGCTTCGACCCTCCAGAACAACGCGTCGGCGCTCGACGATCCGGCTGCCACCCCCACGACGACGCGACGAGACGCGCCGCCCCGACGATCGTTCCTGCGGCAACGGGGCCGGAAGAAGCTGCTCATACCCGCTCTCATCATCGGTCTGCTGCTCATCGCGATTGTCGGTTCGTTGTTGTGGCGCTACTTCGGCAGCTACGAGACGACCGACGATGCGCAGGTGGATGCGCATCTGCACCCGGTGAGCGCGCGCGTCTCCGGATACGTCAACAATGTCAACGTCGGCGATAACGAGTACGTCAAAGCGGGAACGGTGCTCGTCGAGATCGATCCGAAAGATTACGAGGTGGCCCTCGACAAGGCCCGCGCCGATCTCGCCAACGCGGAGGCAACCGCCAGCTCACTCGACATCACGGTGCCTGTCACCACGGTCAGCACCTCGAGTCAGCTGGCCTCCACAGAGTCCGATGTCAGCAACGCGGCCGCTGGAATCGTCGCGGCCGAGAAGCAACTCGCTGCCGCGGAGGCGCAAACCACCGAGGCAGAGGCGAACGATGTGAAGGCGCAGGACGACCTCAAGCGATACAAGCAGCTGGTCGAGGCACAGAACGTCTCGGAGCAGACCTACGATCAGGCGGTCGCCGCTGCCAAAGCATCGACGGCGAGCGTTGCCGCGGCACGCGCGAACGCGGCGGCCGCGCAGCAGACCGTGGCACAGGCCAAGTCCCGCCTCACGCAGGCTGAAGCCAACCATCGGGCGGCTGGAACCGGACCGCAGCAGGTCGCATCAACGCGCGCGCGTGCGATGTCTGCCGCTGCCGACGTCAAACAGAAGCAGGCGCTCCTCGAGCAGGCCGAGTTGAATCTCCAGTACACGAAGGTCGTGGCGCCAGTCGACGGGCTGGTGAACAAGACGGTCGTCGTCGGAATGAACATTCTGCCTGGCCAGCAACTGCTCACGATCGTTCCAATCGACGACGTCTGGGTCACCGCCAACTTCAAGGAGACGCAGCTCGAGTCGATGCGTGCCGGGCAGCGCGCGGACGTTACGGTGGATGCCAACGGCCGCACGTATCGGGGGCGCATCGACAGCATCGGCGGCGCCACCGGGCCGCTCTTCAGCCTGCTGCCGCCCGAGAACGCGACCGGCAACTACGTCAAGATCGTCCAGCGCATTCCGGTGAAGATCGTGCTCGAGCCCGGACAGAACAACGACCGCCAGCTTCGACCGGGCATGAGCGTCGTTCCACGAGTGTTCCTGCGATGAGCGCCGCGTCCGCCGGCGACGTCGCGAACGGCGCCATCTGGCGGCCACAGCACAACCCGTGGCTGATTGCGGTCGTCGTGGCATTGGCCGCCTTCATGGAGGTGCTCGATACCAGCATCGCCAACGTGGCGCTCCCCTACATCGGCGGCAGTATGGGCTCGAGTTACGAGGAGAGCACGTGGGTGCTCACCTCCTATCTCGTCTCCAACGCCATCGTCCTTCCAATCAGCGGCTGGCTCGCGGTCAGGTTCGGACGCAAACGGTTCTTCCTCGCGTGTCTGACGGTGTTCACGCTGAGTTCGCTGCTGTGTGGTTTCGCGACGAGTCTCACGCTGCTGCTGGTGTTCCGCATCATGCAAGGCGTCGGAGGAGGGGGCCTGCAACCGATGGCGCAAGCGATCCTGGCGGATACCTTTCCACCGGAGCAGCGCGGGCTCGCATTCGCCCTGTTCGCGATCACCGCCATCCTCGCACCGACACTCGGACCGACGCTTGGCGGATGGATCACGTTCAACTACTCGTGGCGGTGGATCTTCTTCATCAACCTCCC
>DATFRP010000214.1:0-6900 GCA_035263125.1 Vicinamibacterales bacterium | reverse complement strand
TGACCTCCGGCAGCGTGACCTTGTAGTCGGACTCGACGTTGAACTTCCTGTAGTCGCTGTACCGAATCGTCTGCCGGTGGTACCAGCGTTTGTCGACGAACTTCAGGCCGAAAGCGGCCGAGCGTTGCATCTCGTTGGACGAGGGCAACCAAATCTCGTTGTTGACGAACGTCTGTTCGCTGGTGAACCATGAGCCGGCGAGCATGAACGTTTTGTAGGTATCAGCGTAGTAGCTGTCCGTTCGGATGATTTGCTGAGCGCGCTCGTCGATCCAGTACGTTCCCGCCAACTTGCTTACTGAGAGCTCGACTTCATCCCCGGGCTGAACGCCGCGTTTCGGTTGAACATCGAACACGACGGCCGTTGCGCCACGCATCTGTTCACGTCGCGGGCTCGAGAAGTCCAGCATGCGGAAATAGGCTGGTATCCAGACGTCTCCCGACAGGGCTCCGCGGCCGATGGTGTTCCTGGTCGGATGTTGCAGGTACGCCCGCACGAGCGCGTCGACACGCTTCTGCTCACGTCGCTTCTCCTCGTCCGACAGTTCCTGGCCGTCTCTTTTCACCAGCTTTCGCACGATGCGGCCGCCGGCATAGAAGACCTCATAGACGAACGAGGTCTCCTTCAACTCCCGGCCGGTCTGATCGAAGTCTTTGGTGGTCATGGTCTCGGTGTACGCGTAGGAGGCGAGCAACTTCTCGCGCTCCTGCTGATTTCTCGCAACCGATTTCATGAGCTCGATGACATCGATTGACGTCGCGGTCGGAGACTGAGGGAAGTCGAGCACACGCTCATCGATCGTGACGTTGTGAGCGACCTTCCCGACAGTGATCACGACGTGATCACCTCCGCGGCTCCATTCGATCCGGTGCGGCTCCATCACCTGGCCGACGCGGCGGTAGTCGTCGAAGAGGCGGATCTCCGATCCGGCCCCCGTCTCGTACTGCTCTTTGAGAAGCAGGTAGGTGTCGGCGTCGAAGAAGAGCGTTCGTTTGAAGACATCGTGCGTCATCGCGTCCACGACGAACACCTGGCGGCCGCGCACCTGGTCCTTGCCCACGAGCGTCAATTGCCGGTTCGCCTCTGTCGTCAGGACGTCACGGTTTGCGTAGGCCGCTTCGGCGCGTACGCTTGCTGCGGGACGTCCTATCAACGTGCGCAGCCCCTCGCGCTGATCGTCCTGCCAGACCGATCGGCCGTTGAAGCCGATGCTCCAGCGACCGTCGCCCCACGTCATGCTGATGTGGAAACGATTCGGCCGCTTCGTCTCCTGAACGAACGTTCCCGATCGTCCGTCAGCCAACGTGACCGTGCCGGTGATGGAGGCGCTGACGATCTTTTCGAGCGCGTTCTTCCCGCCGACCGCACTGATGTAACGGTCGACGATCTTGTCGGCTGATTGTGCGTTCGCGCTGGCGGCCAGGTGCACCCACGCGACCGTGAATGCGAGTGCGGTGCGTGTCATGGGCCCTCATTGTAGGCCGGGTCTTGCCTTGTAGACCCGGCAGGCCTTGCTTTGTAGACCCGCCGACGGGGTACGCTGAAGCCATGTCCAGCCCGGCCCCGCCGAAAGACAGTACCGCTCGCCTTCGCGACGCGATCGAACTGCTCGAAGCGATCGCCGCCGACCACACCGTCCTCACGGGTGTTCCGGATGCAGAGCGGAAACGGCTGCTTCAAGCCGTCGCGCTGGTGTACAGCCCCGATCGGGTCGAGCGCCGCCGCATGTCGAAGATCGCCGCGCGCCAGCGGAAAGCCGCACGCGTGCGCGGAGATCAGGACGTGCTGCACGAGACCGGCATCCGAACCTTGCGGCGCAAGCCGGTGTTTCACACCCCGAACGTGTTCCCGACGGTGTCGATCGGCGATGGCTTCCAGCCGCGTGACGTGCACGCCGATCCCTCGCGCCCCGCGCCTGACGCCCAAAGCCCAGAGTCGACCGAGCTCCAGCACTGCTACGTCTGCAAAGAGAAATACACGACGATTCACCACTTCTACGATCAGCTCTGCCCGCCGTGCGCCGCGTTGAACTACGCCAAGCGGGGCGAGCTTGCCGATCTGCGCGGCCGCGTGGCGCTGCTGACCGGCGGTCGCGTGAAGATCGGATATCAAGCCGGTATGAAGCTGCTTCGCGCGGGCGCGCACCTGATCGTGACCACGCGCTTCCCGCGTGATGCCGCGGCACGCTACGCGCGCGAGACAGACTTTGTCGACTGGGCCGATCGTCTCGAGATCTTCGGACTCGATCTACGGCACACGCCGAGCGTCGAAGCCTTCTGTCACGATCTGCTCACGACGCGAAACCGATTGGACTTCATCATCAACAACGCGTGCCAGACCGTCCGGCGTCCGCCGGAGTTCTACAAGCACATGATGGAGGCTGAGAGGACGGCGATCGAGACAATGCCGGACGACGCTCAGAAGCTGCTGCGCGCGGTCGAACAGTCGGTTGATTCCCACGCTCTGTTGTCCGCCTCCGCCTTCGGCTACGGCGAGACTCGCCGCCTCTCACACAATGAGCAGAGGCGGCTCGCCCCGACCGGTTCCGCAGAGTTGTCGCAGATTCCACTGATCCCGGAGGATTTGGTGGGTGAGGAGCTCTTTCCAGCAGGAAAGCTCGATCAGGATCTGCAGCAGGTCGATCTGCGCGGGCGGAATTCGTGGCGGCTGCTGCTGGCGGAAGTATCGACCGTGGAGCTCCTCGAGGTGCATCTGGTCAACGCGGTCGCGCCGTTCGTGTTCAACGCGCGGCTCAAGCCGCTCATGCTCCGCACACCCGAACGTGACAAGCACATCGTGAATGTGTCGGCGGTGGAAGGCCAGTTCTATCGCAACTTCAAGACGACGAGGCATCCGCACACGAACATGGCGAAGGCCGCGCTCAACATGATGACGCGGACGGCGGCCACCGACTATCACGCCGACGGCATCCACATGAACAGCGTCGACACCGGCTGGGTGACCGACGAAGACCCTGTCGACATCGCCGCCCGGAAGACGCACGAACAGCGTTTCCATCCGCCGCTCGACATCGTCGACGGCGCGGCGCGGATCGTCGATCCGATCATCAGTGGATTCAATACCGGCACGCACATGTGGGGGCAGTTCTTGAAGGACTACCGATCAGTCGATTGGTAGTGGGCCGCCTGAATGCGGCCCCCCAGGTACTGAGTACGTAGAGGCCGCCTTCAGGCGGCCTCCGGCCGGGCCTTGATAAAATACAGATTCGCACATGGACACAATCAATTTCACTCGCGGTGTACCCGCAAACGAATCGTTTCCCACCGCAGAACTCATCGACGCGGCGACCGCCGTCCTCAAATCGCACGGCGCGCAGATGCTGCAGTACGGTCCCTCGCGTGGCTTCGAGCCGCTGCGGCAGTGGCTGGCCGAGTGGCAGCGCGTGCCGGTCGATCGCGTGCTGACGAGCAACGGCTCGCTGCAGATCATCGAGTTTCTGTGCCTGCACTTGCTCAAGCCCGGCGACGTGGTCTTCACTGAGTCGCCCAGCTACGACCGCACAATCGGGCTGCTGCGCCGGCACGGCGCGCGCGTCGTCGGCATTCCAGTCGAGGCCGATGGACCGAATATCGATGCCCTCGAGCAGGCGCTCGAGAAACACTCACCCAGGTTCTTCTATCTGATTCCCGATTTCCAGAATCCTGCCGGGTCGACGTGCTCGGGCACGAAGCGGCGTCAGATCGTGGAGCTGGCGAATCGACACGACGTGCTGCTGGTCGAGGATGCGCCGTATCGGCTCCTGCGCTACCGCGGACGGGAGAAGCCGACGTTGTACGAGCTCGCGCCCGATCGCACACTGCATATGAGCTCGTTCACGAAGCTGATCGCCCCCGGCGTGCGCACCGGATTCATGATTGGCGAGCCGGGGATCATCGGCAAGCTCGCGAAGATTGCCGAGGACACGTACATCTCGCCTGGCTACGTCGCTCAGGCGATCACATACGAGTGGTGCCGTCGCGGCCTACTGCCTCCGCAGATCGAACGCCTGAAAGCGCTTTACGCGCCGCGTCTCGACGCGTGTCTGGCTGGCATCGACAAGTACATGCCGGACGCGCAGGCCACGCGACCCGACGGCGGGTTTTTCATTTCGGTGACCTTGCCTGAAGGCGTGAGCACGACGGCGGTACGTACGAACGCGGCGACCAGGGCGCTGAATCTGGCGGACGGGCTCGCGTTCTTTCCGGAAGGTGGAGGCGAACGCTTCCTCCGTCTGCCATTCTGCGCGTTGTCGCCGACGGAAATCGACGATGGTGTGCGACGGCTGGCAGAATCGGTGCAGGCCACACGCGCGACAGCCGCCGTCCGCTAGGACGGCGAGGCGGGTCAGAGATGAGCCGCGTCGTACTCGGGACCGCTCGCTTGATTCTCCGGGAGATGACTCCCGATGACATCGACTTCATCGCCAAGATGATGGCGCACCCCGAGGTGAACTTCTTCTACGAGCGACGCTTCACTCGCGAAGAATCCGAGATCTGGCTCGAACGCCAGATCGAGCGGTATCGCCGCGACGGTACCGGCCTGTGGCTGGCGCTCGACCGCATCACGCGCGATCCGATCGGCCAGGTCGGACTCGCGATGCAGCAAGTCGAAGGCCGACGTCTGCCCGAAATCGGATGGCTTCTGCATCGACCCTACTGGGGCAAGGGCTATGCAACCGAGGCCGGCGCAGCCGTCCGCGACTCCGCGTTCAACGAGTGGGGGCACAGCCTGCTCATCTCGCTCATCCGACCGGTGAATCTGGCCTCGCAGCGCGTCGCTCTCCGCCTTGGCATGGTCGAACGGCGGCGGGTGCAGTTCCATGGCTTCGAACATTGTGTCTTCGAGATCAGTAAGGCATAGCCACGGAGAACACAGAGGATTGGGCCACGGAGATCACGGAGATCACGGAGTTGCTTGGCCACGGAGATCACGGAGATCACTTTGTTGCTTGGCCACGGAGATCACGAAGGTCACGGAGGTGTGGCCACGGAGATCACGAGTTTCACGGCCTCCGATTCTCTAGCTTCGTGCTCTTTGTGATCTTCGTGGCCAATAACTCCGTGCTCTCCGTGCTCTCCGTGGCCAATAACTCTGTACTCTCCGTGATCTCCGTGGCCAATAACTCTGTGGTCCCTGTGGCCATCATCTCCGTGTTCTCGGTGGCGCAGTGAGCAGCATCCGTCCTATCGGCGTGTTCGACTCTGGCGTCGGTGGCCTCTCCGTGTTGCGGGAGATTCGACGCGAGCTGCCGGCCGAGGATCTGCTGTACGTCGCCGACACCGCGCACGCGCCGTACGGCGATCGCGACGCGGAGTTCATTCGCGAGCGGGCGCTGGCGATCGTGGCCCGTCTGGCAGACGAAGACGTCAAGGCCGTAGTCGTCGCATGCAACACGGCCACCGGCCTTGCCGTGGATGCGCTGCGGGAGCGCTACGCGCTTCCGATCGTGGCGATCGAGCCGGCGGTCAAGCCTGCCGCATTGCAAACGCGGTCGGGGGTGATCGGTGTGCTGGCGACCACGCAAACGCTCGCGAGCACGCGCTTCTCGAAACTGGTCGACGCGCATGCGTCGGGAGTAAAGGTGCTGGTGCAGGCGTGCCCCGGGCTCGTGACGCAGGTGGAGGCAGGCGATCTCTCCGGGCCGCAGACCCGTGCGCTCGTCGCCGAGTACCTGCGGCCGCTCCTGGAGCAGGGTGCCGATGCGATCGTGCTGGGCTGCACGCATTATCCATTTCTGCGATCGGTCTTCGAGGAGATCGCGGGACCGGCGGTGACGATCGTCGATCCGGCCGTTGCCGTTGCCCGTGAGCTTCGCCGTCGTCTGACGGCCGCCGGTGTGTTGTCGCCGGATTCGCATCAGGGGACCGAGGGCATCTGGGTCACCGGCGCTCCCGATCGATCGCGCGCGGTGATCACCACGCTCTGGGGAAACGACGTCGGCGTGCGGCCGATGCCGGCGACCCGATAACTCCCCAGCACCGCGGAATCTTTCGCGGCCGTGTGACGCGTCGCCTTCGATCTTCCCGACAGTTCAGCGGCACTGATTCGGCGCGAGCCTTGCCTCTCGGGAGTTCGAAGGGCAGGTCTCACATGATTCCGCAGGAATATCTCGTGATGTACCTCGTTGCCAACGCCATCGGCCTGGTGCTGCTCGAGCTCGGCTACTTCACGCCGCGGGTCGCGCGCTGGGCGTGGATCGGGATCTTCGTCTGGGCCGCTGCTGTCAACACCATCACCGCAGCCGTCGAGCCGTGGGTCTATCTCGAGTACGGTGCGTTGACTCCGTCGCAGTGGTACCAGGATTTCATCGCCGGCTGGTTCAGCCGGCACATTCCAGGGGTCGTGACGTCGATCGCGGCCGGACAGCTGACGATTGCGATCCTGCTGTCTCGCCGGCGCCGCGCGCGGCAGCTCGGCGTGCTGGGCGCCACGATCTTCCTGCTCGCGATCGCACCGCTCGGTGTCGGATCGGGCTTCCCGTTCTCGTTGTCGGCGATCGCGTCGCTCGTGATCATGGAGCGCCGTCTGCGGCCGATGCGCGAGCACTCACCGGCGGCTCGATTCATGCCCGAACCCGATGCGTACGACGCGCATGACATCGTCATCCGCACGCCAGCGAACGTCGTCTTCGACTCCGCGGCGAACATCGATTTGGGAGCGCTGCCGATCGTCCGTGCCATCTTCTGGCTTCGCTCGAGGTTGATTGGAGACACGCCGGTCGAGCGCGTTCCGCAGGGCATCGTCGCCGAGACGCAGAGTCTGGGATGGGGCGTCCTCGACTACGCACCCGGTCGCATGATTGTCATGGGTGCGGCGGCCCGGCCGTGGCAGAAGAACCTGACCTTTCGCGCGATCGAGCCGTCACGTTTCGTCGAGTTTGGAGAGCCCAACCTCGTAAAG
>DATFRP010000213.1:0-10484 GCA_035263125.1 Vicinamibacterales bacterium | reverse complement strand
CGACCTACTACAACCTGATCGGCCGGCTCGACTATCGGGCCGTGATGGGCACGATGCTGACCGATTTCCGGCTGATTAAGCCGGGCGCGCTGCACCGCGCCAACGGCGGCTTCCTGGTGCTGCACGCCCTCGACGTCATGCTCAGCCCCTTCGCCTGGGAGGGGCTGAAGCGCGCGTTGGTCTCCGGCGAGGTGCGGATCGAGAATCCGGGCGAACAGGTGGCGCCGCTGCCGACGGCTCGTCCGCGGCCGGAACCGATTCCGCTCGACCTGAAGGTGATCCTGATCGGACCGGCCGCGCTCTATCAAACCCTACATCAGGTCGACGTGGACTTCCCGGAGTTGTTCGGGGTGAAGGCGGATTTCGCGCCGGACATGGACTGGAGCGAGGAGAGCCTTGCAAGTTACTCCGCCTTTCTCAGCAAGATCGTTCACGATCGCGGGCTGCGCCACTTCGATCGTTCGGCCGTCGCCCGAGTCGCGGAGCACGGCGCGCGGTTGCGTGATCACCAGCGCAAACTGACCGCCCGCTTCCTCGACGTCGCCAGGCTCGCAGTCGAGGCCAGCCACTGGGCGGGCAAGGCGGATCACGACGTCGTGCTGGCGGAGGATGTCGACACGGCGATCGCGAAGCAGGAAGCGCGTCGCAATCTGGTCGAGGAGCGGACACGAGAGATGATCCTCGACGGAACGGTGATGATCGATACCGACGGCGCCCGGGTAGCGCAGGTCAACGGACTGTCGGTGCTCGACCTCGGAGACTACGACTTCGGGCGGCCGTCACGGGTGACCGCACGGGTCTCGGTCGGACGGGGAACGGTGCAAAGCATCGAGCGGGAGATCGAGCTTTCCGGCCCGATCCACTCGAAGGGGTTTTTGATCCTGACCGGGTATCTGCAAGCGCAGTACGCGCAGGACTGGCCGCTCTCGCTGGGAGCGACGATCACCTTCGAGCAGTCGTATGGTGGGATCGATGGCGACTCGGCATCGACGACCGAGCTCTACGCCTTGCTGTCGGCCCTTTCCGGTCTACCGTTGAACCAGGGAATCGCCGTGACCGGCGCGGTGAACCAGCACGGCGAGGTGCAGGCGGTCGGGGGCGTGACGCGCAAGATCGAAGGCTTCTACGATGTCTGCCGCGAACGGGGACTGACGGGCAAGCAAGGGGTAATGGTGCCGACGGCAAACGTCAAGAACCTGATGCTGAAGCAGGAGGTCGTCGACGCGGTGCGGGCGGGGCGTTTCCACGTCTGGGCAGTCAGCCACATCGACGAGGGAATCGAGTTGTTGATGGACTGTGTGGCCGGCGAACGGGCAGCGGACGGGACGTTTCCAGAGGGGACGGTGCACCGGCTGGTCCAGGATCGGTTGCGCGAGTATGCGGAGCAGCTGCGCGAGTTTGGCATCGTCTCGACCGGCGCGACTCTCGCTGGCGCACCGAGCCCTGCGAACCGAATTCAATCGTAGCCTTCGTCTGCGACTCATTCAGCTTTCGCTGATAAGGATCAAGCGCGCATTGACCACACCGCCGAACAGACTTCCAGCGGAAGGTGATGGAGATTGTCAATGATCAGCGTGAAGCGCGCTTACGAACCAGTCTCGCGAGCCGACGGGACACGCTTCCTTGTCGAGCGGCTGTGGCCTCGCGGTGTGTCAAAGGCGAAGCTGCGGATTGAAGCATGGCTGAAAGATGTCAGCCCGACCACAGAACTGCGCAAGTGGTTCAGCCACGATCCGGAGAAATGGGACGACTTTCGCAAACGGTACCGGCGCGAGCTCGACGCGCACCCTCAAGCGTGGAAACCAATCGTGTCCGCCGCCCGCCGGGGTCGGGTCACGCTCGTCTACAGCTCGCACGACACCGAGCACAACAACGCCGTTGCGCTGCAGGAGTATCTCAAGACCAAAGTGCGACAACCGGCGAGAACAAGTGAAGGAGGCTGACGTGACGGTGAAGACGATTGGACTCATTGGCGCAGGGCATATCGGGAGTCAGCTGGCGCGGCTGGCCGTGCAGCACGGCTACGACGTCGTCGTCAGCAACTCGCGCGGAGCGGAAACGTTGAAGGACCTCGTCCGAGAGTTGGGACCGCGGGCGCGTGCCAGCACCTCGGCACAAGCGGCCGAAGCCGGCGACATCATCGTGGTGACAATTCCGCTGAAGAACATCAGTGACGTACCGGTCGCGCCACTGGCGGGCAAGATCGTGATCGACACCAACAATTACTATCCGCAGCGCGATGGACACATCCGCGAGCTCGACAACGAGGAGACGACGACGTCGGAGCTGGTGCAACGGCATCTGCCAGCCTCGAAGATCGTGAAAGCGTTCAATCACATCTACGCGGCGGCGCTCACCACCGACGTGCAGCCTGCGGGCACGCCGAACCGGCGGGCACTCGCGATTGCGAGCAATGATGCGGAGGCCAGGCGCGTCGTCGCACAGCTGATCGATCGGTTCGGCTTCGACGTGGTGGATGTCGGTCCTCTCCGTGAGAGCTGGCGCATTCAGCGCGACACGCCGGGTTACGGGCCGCGCCGAAGCGCCGACGAACTGCGTCGGGATCTCGCGGCGGCGCAGCGGCCGGTCCGTGCATGAACCTCGTGTTCGTCTCGAGCGAATCTGCCTTGCAGAACGCATCGGAAGGCGTCGGCGCCTTCGTCGCCGACATGGCCCGCGCTCGTCGCGTCGACGCTGCGACGGTCGAGCGCGACTTCTTCGCGACCGCCCGACCCTCGTCGCTGCTCAAGCGATTCGAACGTCCGGAGGAGGTCGCATCGCTGATTGCGTACGTGTGCAGCGGCCGCGCGTCGGGAACGACAGGCGCAGCGCTGCGTGTCGATGGCGGTGTCGTTCGATCGATTGTGTAGAGACCTGTTCGACCTATCTGGACTGGGCCAACGCGACAGCGTCGGCACCCGCTGGAAAGCGAAGCTGCCCTGACGAATCGTTGGCGGCGCGGTACACCGCCTCGGCGACGTCGGCCTCTGTCGTCACCGTGGTGACGTGAGCAAACGCGGAGAGGATCGGTTGTGCGAAAGCCGCGTAGGTCTCGGGGAACAGGCCTTCCATGCGGGATCCTCCGTTGCTGGTGAAGCGAGTGGTCGGGCCGTAACCCGGTTCCACCAGTTTGACCCGCACGTTGAACGGCTCGAGTTCGTGCGCGAGGGATCCGGTGAACCCTTCGATCGCCATCTTGCTCGCGGTGTACGCCGCCGCCAATGGCATCGGTGTCAGCGTCACGCTCGACGTCACATTCACCACGACACCGGACCTTCGCGAGCGGAACTGCGGCAGCACCGCCTGCGTCATCGCCATCACGCCAAAGGTGTTGGTCTCGAACACGTCGCGCACAGTCGACATCGGCGTCGCCTCGAACACACCGATGAGCCCGATGCCGGCGTTGTTGACGAGGACGTCGATGGCCCCACCCGCTTCGATCGCAGCGGCGATGCTCTCGGACTTGGTCACATCGAGCGGCAGCACGCGGAGGCGATCGGATCGGGGCAGGATCTCTTCGCGCGGCGTTCGCATCGTTGCGATCACATTCCAGCCGTGCGCGTGAAAGTGGCGCGCGGTCTCGAGGCCATAGCCGGAAGAGCACCCGGTAATAAGCACGGTCTTCATGACGACTCCTTTTCGGGCTCCAGCCTCGCTGGACCCGTCATCGTGTCGCCGCTTACTATGACCCCGGCGATCCGGACCTTCTACTACGTGGAGTCCGTATTTCATTGGCCATCGTCCAGGAGGCGAAGGCTGTCTCGCCGAAACGGCGCAGCCGCGAAGGCGGACCTCACCGCCAATCAGGCTCGAGCTGCGACTTGCCCAGCCCCATGAACGACCCCCTCTCCGAAGTCATCACATTGCTGCAGCCGCGTGCGGTGTTCTCGAGGCGCATCAGCGGGGCGGGCCGCTGGGGCGTTCGGTATTCCGCCTTCGGCCAGCCGAGTTTCTGTGCGGTGCTCGAAGGCAGCTGTCGTTTGACGGTCGATGGCCATCGTCCTCTGACACTCGAGGCTGGCGACTTCGTACTCCTACCGGCGACGCCGGGGTTTGCGATGTCGGGCTTCGAACCGGTCCGATTGGAGCGCTTCGACCCGAACGTCACGTCGAAGGTCCTGGGTGAAGTCCGCCATGGCACGCGCGGTGGCAAGCCTGATGTGCGATTGCTCGGCGGTTGGTTCGCCTTCGACTCGCCCGATACCGCGTTGCTCGTGTCGCTGCTGCCGTCGCTCGTGCACGTGCGCGGCGTCGAACGCCTGTCGACGTTGGTGCGCCTCGTCGGCGAGGAAGCCAGCGAACGGCGAGCGGGCCGCGACCTCGTGCTCACTCGACTGGTGGAGGTGCTGCTCATCGAAGCGCTGAGGGCGATGCCCGGTGAGGACGCGCCTCCTGGCCTGCTGCGCGGGTTGGCCGATGCTCACCTCGGCTCAGCGATGCGACAGATGCACGGCCAACTCGGCCGCTCATGGACGGTCGCTAAACTCGCAAAGACCGCCGCGCTTTCGCGATCGGCCTTCTTCGAACGCTTTACGAGAACGGTGGGCCTGCCGCCGATGGAGTACCTGCTCGCCTGGCGAATGGCGGTCGCGAAGGATCTGCTGCACCGGCAGGACCTGGCCCTTGCCGACGTGGCCGAACGCGTCGGCTATGGATCGGCGAGCACGTTCAGCACCGCGTTCAGTCGGCACGTGGGCCTCCCTCCTGGTCGCTACGCGCGCGAGGGTGCCCACCGCCGCGGCAACCCACAGTAGAACGCGCGATCGCGGCCGACATGCGACTTCGCTGTCGGATGGAGTCGGGGTGAAAGACGGTTCGATTCGCGTCCTCGCACTGGACGCGATCGTCGTGTGGATTCGCGCGGTTCAGTCGCCCATCCAGACACAATCCGCATCGACGTTGCATTGAGACATCTGGCTCACCTCCATCGTTCCAGGCGCGTCCGTCACGCTTGACATATGCAGGATCGCGAATTGCGTGCGCGGGCGACATGAAGAACTGGTTCGCTACATCGGCCGTGCTGACCGTCGCCGGAGCTGTCGTGCTTACGCGAACAGCCCGCCGCGGTGCGCTCGAAAAGGTGTTCGCTGACGATGACTTCCAGATCACCGGGGTCGCGGTCTCGAAGCAGAATCGTCTCTTCGTCAATTATCCGCGCTGGTCGGATCTCTATCTCAACGCAGTGGCAGAAGTGCTGCCGGATGGCTCGACACGCGCGTTTCCCGATGAACGCTGGAATGGCTGGGATCGGAAGCCGCACACCGCCGGTGTGCATTTCGTCTGCGTACAAAGCGTGTTCGTCGACGAGCAGGATGCGCTGTGGGTCCTCGATCCGGCCGCTCCGATGCTGGCATCACCAGTGCCGAACGGCGCGAAGCTCGTGAAGATCGATCTGCGCACCGATCGCGTCGTCCAGGTGATCGGCTTCGGAACCGATGTGGTTCGCGCCGATTCCTACTTGAATGACGTCCGCATTGATGTGAACGCCCAGACGGCCTACATCACCGATAGCGGGTCCGGCGGGATCGTCGTCGTCGACCTCAGCTCAGGACGTGCACGACGCACGCTGGACGGCCATCCCTCCGTCATGGCAGAGGACGGCGTGGAGATCGCCATCCACGGCAGGCCGGTGCGCGACGCGCAGGGCCAGCCGCCAAGATTCAACTCGGACGGCATCGCATTATCGAGGGACGGTTCGTGGCTGTACTACCAGCCGATCACCGCCACCGCCATGTACCGCGTAGGCACGGAGATTCTCCGCGATGCGAACGCATCGGCCGCGATCGTCGGAGCGGCGGTCGAACGCTACGCCGATACGTTCCCGGTCGATGGACTGTGGATCGATGCGCAGGATCGGATTTACCTGACCGACATCACCCACACGGCGGTGTCGCGCCTGCTTCCGGACCGTACGATCGAACGGTTGATCTTCGACAGTCGGCTTCAGTGGCCGGACACGTTCGCCGAAGGTCCGGACGGTGCCATGTACGTGACGACGTCGCACATCAACCACTCGGCGACCTACAACCAAGGGAAGAGCACCCGCAAGCGGCCGTACGGCGTGTTCAGGTTCAGGCCGGGAGGCAGACGGGGCCGGTCCACCTGATGGCATCTTCCTGATCAGCCCCTGGCAGCGCAGAGACGTTCGTCCAATGTTCAGCGATCACGCAAGGACACGCCTCCCCAGCCGAACGTGAAGGCCCGTACTAAAGGAGTGCGTGACCCTCACCGACCGAAATCTGCCGGGGCTTCGGGCAACGGCCCGTGGATCTCGATGCCGTGTCGCTCCGCCAGCATCATCATTCGCGCCATGTCGGGAGGCGAGGGCGGCTCCGCTATCGGCGTCGACTGATCCAGCACGAATCGCTCGAACCCCGCCGGTGTGCACATCACCAGCATCCTGGCCGGCCGTTCGCCGATTACCTTGAACCCGTGCGGAATGTCACGTGGCCCGTACACGAACACGCCGGGCCCAGCCTTCAGCCATTCGCCCTTGCATACGATTGCGACACTCCCGTCGAGCACATAGAAGCACTCGTCCTCTCGATGGTGCGTGTGATAAGGCGACGCAAATCCCACCGGCATGTCCCAGTGCTCGATCATCCCGAACGCTCCATGTGTCGTTTCGCCGGTCGCCCTCGTCATCGTTGGAATGCCCATGAATCGGTAGCCTGCCTCGTCTCTCGTATTCGAATACGGCTGTTGTTGCACCCTGAGCATGGTGGCGCCCTCCGGATCACGTTCGTGTCTCTCGATGGTCACGCCGGGCGAACTGCGTGAGCATCGGCGCGTGCCGCCTTGATCCTCGAGATGTCGATCTTCTTCATCGTCATCATCGCGTCCATCGCGCGTTTGGCGGCGGCGGTGTCGCGATCGTTGATCGCCTCGATCAAGGCACGGGGCACAATCTGCCAGCTCAATCCAAACTTGTCCTTGCACCAGCCGCACACACTCTCCTGTCCGCCGCCACCAACGATCGCATTCCAGTAGCGGTCGGTTTCTTCCTGCGTGTCGGTGAACACCTGGAACGAGATCGCCTCGTCGAAGGTGAACTCTGGCCCGCCGTTCAGGCCGACGAAATGCTGACCCAGAACAGTGAAGTCCACGGTCAGCACGTCGCCAGCCTTGCCGTTTGGATAATCACTGGGCGACTTGTGTACCGCGATGACGCGGCTGTCCGGGAATGTTGCGGCATAGAATTTCGCCGCCTCCTCAGCGTTTCTGTTGAACCACAGGCACGAGGCGATTCTGATCTTGTCCGTCATGGTCCTCATCCTTTCCCTGGTTGAATCGTGCGCGACTCCCCGTTCCAGCTCGCGGCATCGGTGCGCCGATGGGCTGCGGCTGAGCCACGCTTTCTGACATGCAACCAGCGGCCCCATCGGCGGGACGCGATGAAGATTCGGTCAACACCGTGGCACGTGCGATGCACCGCTCGTTTCATCACACACACCGGCGCAACCCAATGTGCCTCATCGGGAGGACATGATGGAACAACGGATCAACTACGCAAAGGTCGCAGGGGGCGGCGTTCACGCAATGTTGGGGTTGGAGAAGTACCTTCACAGCTCTGGCCTTGAAGAAGGACTCCTCCATCTGATCAAACTGCGGGCCTCCCAGATCAACGGCTGTGCGTATTGTCTCGATATGCACTGGAAAGATCTGCGAGCGATCGGCGAATCCGAACAGCGGCTGTACGAGCTTGATGCGTGGGAAGAGGCACCGTTCTATACCGACCGTGAGCGGGCGGCTCTTGCGTGGACCGATGCGGTGACGCGCGTCTCCGAGGAACACGTGCCCGACAAGGTGTACGAGCGTGTACGCACGCAGTTCAGCGAGAAGGAGCTCGCTGATCTGACGTTGGCCGTCGCCACGATCAATGCATGGAATCGGCTGTCCATCGCTGGACGCACGACGCCGGGCACCTACCAGCCGGCGGCTCGCACGCCGACAGCCGCGTCCTGAACGACTGCGCAGTTACGGTCTGCTGCGATAGCGGATGAAGACGACGCCGTTACCGGATTTGATCCGTCACCGAAAAAACGGTTGGCTGAGCCCGCGTACAGCGGAGACGCGGCAAACTGTATGAGCAATTCGTCCCACGAGCGTCGTCACAGCACTGAGGACGTGCAGCGCCGTGCGCAGGGGAAACACGGCGCTGCGTGATGAAGGCCCGGGACTTGACGCATACGAGCGCGCCGCCTTGGCAGTCAGGGCAAGGGCCTGCGGCAGCGACGCCGATGCGGTCAGAAAACTTGGCAGCGCCGCCGACAGATCCTTCGTGTAGTCCACCACGTCGTCAATGATCTGGCATTGCATCGCCATCCGAAAGAGCATCGCCACATCGCCGTCGTCATGCGTCGCGCGGATTCCGTCTTCGAGACGCGCGGCATTCAGCGCTATCGCAGCGATCGTCGCAAGCGACAGACGCGCGACCGCTTCTCGGTACAGACGGACCTCTTCGAAGCGCCACTGATCGCCGCCGATTGGCGGACGTCGTGTCTCCAGCTCGCTCAGCTGAGCAACGTATCCATCGAGCCACAGCCGCAGGCCGGCCTTCTCCAGACGATGTCGCAGCGCCTGGTATTCGACCGCGCACAGATCCTTGCGATCCCACGCCGCATTCGTGCAGGCTTGAAAATCGAGGAACGTCGCCAACTCGTTTCTTTTCTGTTTCGACAACGGGTGCGCAAAGCGAAGCACGTGAAGCATGTCGAGCGCGATGATGCACAGGACGCGCAGCGGCGTCCTCGGTGCCGCGGAGAAAAAGAGCGGCACAGCGTGAAGAAAACAGGTGACCGACACGAGGCTGGCTCTTATTGGTCCAGGTCGGACCGCCCTGACGCGACGTTCGATCCCCGTCAGACATAGCACAGCACGACCTCCCGTGGGCACTTCCAACGAATCGGCAAGAGGTCACTGACGCCGCGACTCACCACCAGGCGCGCTGAACCACAGCCATCGGTCAAGAAGCAGTAGCGGTAGAAGAACGCTCCAGGGAACAGGCGGTTTCGATGCTCCCACACGACCAACTGGCAGCCATGCAGGTGTCCGGCCAGGACGAGGTCATAGCCGGCATGTCGCGATGTCTTCCAGATTCGCGGGTCATGTGCGCACAGGACGCGAACATGCGCGTCGACGGGCACGGCGGTTTCAGGGCCGACGACCGCGATCACCCGGTCTCGATGCAGCACGCGCGCGATGCCGTCATGAATCCATCGCCCCCCGCCATGTTCAACCGCCTTACGAACGCGGTGCATGCCGATCCGCTGGTCGTGGTTGCCACCAATCGCGAACACCGGGGCGACGCCGTGGAGCCTGTCGACCAGGTCGCTCAGCCTGCTCAACTCGGAGCGAGTGTCCACCAGATCGCCCCCCAGCAACACGACATCAGGATTGCAGCGAGTCACGACATCCAACACCTGACCGCTGAGCGCAACGGAGCGACCGCTCCGGAGGTGAATGTCACTGATGTACAGCAGCCGACACGCCTCGTGCTGCGTCGTCAGTCGCTCTTCGCGGACATGCAGGGCTCGATTCAGCCCGACCTCCAACGGCCCCGCAGATCGTGGTGACGTGTTCAATGCATCGCCTCGCCCAAGACGAGAATCGATACATCGCGAACACGCGGGCCATCGAGCTCCACGAGAAAGACACGCTGCCAGCGCCCGAGTTGCAGCCGACCACCCGCAACATTCAGCGTCGCCGACGACGGGAGGAGCAGCGCCTGACAGTGGGCGTGACCGTTGGGGCGTTCATGTGGAGCAAGGTTCACGGTGCGAGCACTCATGTCATCGTGACGATAGGCCGCGTCCCTCGGAGCCGCTCGGCTGAGCAGGGCCCCGAAGTCCGCGAGCAGCAGCGGCTCGTGCTCGTTGACGACGATCGCCGTCGTCGTGTGCAGGCTCTGAATGTTGACGATGCCGGCGTGAATGCCTGCCTGCGCGGCGAGCGCCTCGATGCGGTCCGTCAGATCGATGAACTCCATCGGCCGCTCGGTCGTGACGCGGATCCGGGCGTGATGGCAGGTTGCTGGTGGTACCAGTGTCTCCATGTGCATCCTCGAGCTCGGTTTCCCGCGGAATCCACGGTATACTTTATTATACAAAGTAATTTATGTAAACTGTGGGCATGCGTGTCCTCCGGGCGGCGCACCTCGGCATGTGCTTCGGCGTCCGCGATGCCATCGCGCTCGCGCTGGAGCACGCGGATGCCGGCCCTCTCACGATTCTCGGCGACCTGGTCCACAACCCTACCGTTCTGAGCGCCCTCGAGGCCAAAGGTATCGCGGTCGCCCAGGAGGTCGCTCACATCACGACGCCGACCCTGATGGTGACCGCCCATGGCACGTCCGAGCGGACCCTCGCGCGGACGCGCGCCCTGGGACTGACCGTCGTCGAAGCCACGTGTCCGCTCGTGCGCGTTGCGCACCGCGCCGTCGCCGCCCTCGCGCGTCAGGGCTGTCACGTCGTCATCGTCGGCCA
>DATFRP010000212.1:0-4133 GCA_035263125.1 Vicinamibacterales bacterium | reverse complement strand
TTCGGCGACACGCTGCAGAAGAAACGGCGTGATCGCCTTGCCCTTGATGCCGCGTGCGTCGGCCTCACCGGTTGCCTGCTGAATGGCCTTTTCGGCGTCTGCTGCCGGGTACGCCGCCTCTTCTGGCACGGGCACGACGATGAGCAACGCGTGCTGCGCGCCGAGTCGATGCGCTGCATCGACGATCGCCGCGGCTTCTTCGGGCGTCTCCACCCGCACGTCGATCGGCAGCCCGCTCGATCTCGTGTAGAAACCCGGCAGCGTGTCCGTCCCGAGACCGACGATCGGAACGCCCTGGGTTTCGAGCACTTCGAGTGTGGCCGGCAGATCGAGAATCGCTTTCGCGCCCGCGCAGACGACCGCAACCGGCGTCCGACCGAGCTCGATCAGATCGGCCGACACGTCGAAGGGAGCGCCTCGATGCACGCCGCCGATGCCGCCGGTCCCGAACACGCGGATCCCGGACTTGTGAGCCACGATCACGGTTCCGGCCACGGTCGTCGACGCGTCCTCGTGCCGTGCCATGGCGATCGGCAGATCGCGACGGCTGCACTTGCGCACGCTGCCAAACGGACGCGACGCGAGCCGCTCGATGTCCACAGGCGAGACACCGACTGTGATGGTGCCGCCGAGTACCGCGATGGTCGCTGGGACGGCACCAGCTTCACGCACCGCCTGCTCCATCGCGCATGCGGTCTCGTAGTTCGCAGGCCACGGCAGGCCGTGCGTGATCAGCGTTGATTCGAGAGCGACAACCGGAACGTTCGACCGAAGCGCGTCGGCGACTTCGGTCGACAGGGTTATGTCGGGTACCATCCCCCGCTACTGTACTCGCAGGTTACGTAGGGGCCGGCCTTAGCCGGCCCTCGGCCGCCTGAAGGCGGCCCCTACGAGAGTCGTCAGGTCAGAGTAATCCGTCGGGCGCGATGCCACCACCGCCCGGCGAGCGCCCCGAGCAGGCCAAAGCCGACTCCAAAGCTCGACGCGATGAGGAGCAGCGTGGCAAGAATCACGAAGATGAACGGGTTGGAGAACGGGGCCAGCAGCAGGCTCGGTCTCGTGATCGCAGCGTAAACGAAGTACAGCGTGAAACCAACGAGGCTCGTCGCGACCGCGGTCACGAGCCCGGTCACGACTCGACCGGCGCGCATTGCACCATAGCAGCCCGAGCCACAGAGGACAACAGCATCGAGCACCGAGACGCCGGGCGCGGGGACGAGACCGGGATTCCAGCCGCGCGGTAACGCACGAGACAGCACGCTCACCGCACCGATCATGACGACCCACGGCCATATGAGACGCCAGAGCACGCTGAGTACCTGCGAGACGTACCACACGTCCGCCCTCAGACGACCCAGCGACGGGCGTTTGACTTCCCGATATTCTTCGAGCAGGTCGCCAGGAATCGATTCGATGTCTGCCTGTCTCAACATCGCGCGCAACAGAATGGTTGCAAGACCTGACGGCCGGGCGTGCCTGTCGATCATGTGCGCACCTTCAGCGGCCATCGCAGTCCGTGCCACAGCGCGTCGCTCGCCGACTTCGCCTCGTTGAGCGCCCGCACGCCAGACGCGGTCGGAGCGAAATAGCGCCGGGCCTGGCCACCGCGAATGGCGGTGCCCGGCGCCAGTGTCGACGTCGCCAATCCTTTACTTTCGAGGCGTTCGAGCGTCGCGTAGACGGCGCCGGCCGACACACTGCGTTCGAGTCGCTCCTGTACTTCGTTCAGGATCGCGCGTCCGTACGCGTCTTCGCCCAGCCGCACGAGCGCAACCAGCACTGCCTGCTCGAACTGTCCGATGATCTCCGCCACTAACGTCTACATTGTAGACATTACGAGGATCGCGTCAAGCCGAATCGAACGTTCGAGGCGGACTCGGCACCGGGTGGTTCGCGGAATGGTTCAACGGGGATGCGCTCGTAACGGACCTCGAGGATCTGCAAACGCTCCGTGCCGCCCGGCGCGTGAAGCACCACGCTGTCGCCGGGTCCGGATTTCATCAATGCGCGACCCAATGGCGACATCCAGCTGATGTGGCTGCGATCGAGATCGACCTCGTCGACGCCGACGATGCTCACCACGCGTTCGATCCCAGCGGTGTTGGCGTAGCGGACGGTCGCCCCGAAAAAGACGTGCGTCGCCGCTCGCCCGCTTCTCGGCACTTGCGGGTCCACGACCTCCGCGGCGTCGATGCGTTTGGTGAGAAAGCGAATGCGCCGATCGATCTCGCGGAGCCGCCGCTTTCCGTACTTGTAGTCGGCGTTCTCACTGCGGTCGCCGTTGCCCGCCGCCCACGCCACCACTTGCGTCACCGCCGGCCGCTCTCGGCTGAGCAGAAACCGGTGCTCGTCTTTGAGCCGCTGCAGGCCGCTCGGGGTGATGTAGTTCTTGACGGCTGGGCGCTGCGGGCCTGCGCCGCCGGGTTTCTTCGAGAGCGGACTCTTCATACGGGGGTCCAGCGATTTAATCACGACCGCTTCCCGGCGTATGAACTCTAGTAGTGACCACTATAGTTGGCTGCCAACCATTTCCGGCGGAGCCTCGTCCAATGCGACGCATGCGGACATCCGACACCGACCCGGCACCGGGACTCGGTGAGCTGCCGTTTCATATCCTGCTGGCGCTCGGCGATGGCCCATCGCACGGCTACGCCATCGGCCAGCGTGTCGAGGAGGAATCCGGCGGACGGCTGGATCCAACGACCGGCGCACTCTACCAGGCGCTGCGGCGACTGACTGACGAAGGCCTGGTCGCACCAGTCGCCACGCCAGACGAGGTGGATCCGAGGCGGAAATACTTCGCGCTTACCAGACTCGGTCGCCGCGCGGTGACGCAGGAAGCGCATCGCCTCGCGTCGCTCGTCCGCGCGGCGCGGCAGCGTGGACTCTATCCCGGACGGGCATGACGTGCGCGTGTACCGCTGGCTCGTGCGGTTATGTCCCGAGGCACTGCGACGCGAGTACGGCGCCGCGATGGAAGAAACGATGGCAAGCCGTCTCGCCGCTGCGCGAAGCGCGGGGCGATGGCGCGCAACGAAGGTGTGGTGGCGCGAGAGCGCGGGTCTCGTGACTCTCGCGGCCACCGAGCGATGGGGTCGGACTGCGCGTGTACGACGGGCGCGCACCCAACTGCTGGCGCCTCCGAAGGCGGGAATCATGGACACGATTGCGCAGGATCTGCGTCAAGCCGCGCGACGGCTGACCCGCACGCCAGTCTTCACCGCCGCAACCGCGATCACGCTGGCGCTCGCGATTGCGGCCAACGCCGCGATCTTCACGCTCGTTCATCGCGTCGTCCTCAATCCGCTCCCGTACGCCGACTCCGAGCGTCTGCTGGCACTCGACTTCGGCATTCCGAGCCGCAACGTACCCTCGGGCGTGCAGGTGATGTCGTGGCAGCTGTATCACCAGCTCGCGGACCACGCCCGCACACTCGACGGCATCGCCGGCTACTATGCGAGCAGTGCGACGCTGACGGGCACCGGCACGCCGGAGCGCGTCGCGATTACGCGCGCCACGCCCTCATTGCAGTCGGTGTTGCGCGTGGCTCCTGCGCTCGGCCGGTGGTTCACCGAAACCGACGGGACCCCCGGTGCACCATCGGTTGCCGTGCTATCGCACGGCCTCTGGGTTCGCCGGTTCGGCGCAGATCCGGCGATCGTCGGTCGCACCATCCTGATCGACGGCGTCTCCACGCCCGTCATCGGCGTGATGCCGGCATCGTTCACCTTCCCGCGGGCGCCGGTCGATATGTGGCTGCCGGCGCAGTCGACGCGCGCGTCGGCGTCGTTCTTATTCTCCGTCCAGGGCGTCGCGCGCCTGCGTGGCGACACGACCGTCGCAACCGCGCGTGCCGAGCTCACGAATCTGATCGAGGATCTCTCTCGCAG
The DNA here is from genome assembly GCA_035263125.1 of Vicinamibacterales bacterium. Taxonomy (GTDB): domain Bacteria; phylum Acidobacteriota; class Vicinamibacteria; order Vicinamibacterales; family UBA2999; genus Gp6-AA40. The sequence continues at coordinate 243 of DATFRP010000212.1, read as the reverse complement.
GGCGCCGAATCAGAGGGGCATCGTGTCCACAGCGCTTCCGCTTCACGAGGCGGTCGTCGGCACCATCGCCAACGCGTTGTGGATTCTGCTCGCGGCCGTCGGCCTCGTCCTGCTCGTCGCGTGCGCGAACATCGCCAACCTGGTCCTCGTGCGCTCGGAGTCGCGGCACCGCGAAGTGGCCGTCCGCCGCGCGCTTGGTGCCGAGACACAACGACTGGCGCGCTACTTCCTCGCTGAGAGCGT
>DATFRP010000211.1:0-33626 GCA_035263125.1 Vicinamibacterales bacterium | reverse complement strand
GCCTCGGCGTACCCGCCCGGGGCCCGGCACTCCATGCCGCGGACTCTCATGAGCCCCATGAAGGTCTCAGCGGAAAACCAGTGTTTGTCTCGTTGGCTGCCAAAAGCGTCGTTCAGGTACTCCGTCTTCCGTGTGCACGTCGACGGGTCGAGCGGCACGAAGAAGTTCGGAGTACCCAGATCACCGTCGTACTTCGGAATCTCGTACTCGAGAATCAGATGATCCCGAAACGTGTTCCACGCGAGGTCCGACAGCACCCGATGGTCCTGGTGACGATCATCGCGGTAGTGGGTCAACACCACATCGGGCTTCGAGCTCTTCAGCTGTTCGAAGACCGTTTTGATCCTGGCGCTCTCGGATGGAAAGAAACCGTCGCGAAATTTCTTCAGGACCACGCGGCGCCGGCGGGCACCTTTCAGAAAGAGCTCCGCGCCACGCCTGGCTTCCCGGTCTCTTCCAGCTGGAGCGGAAAAGACGACCCAGTCGACATCAACCGGACGTTCCCCACTGAGAAGGGAGAGGATCAAACCACCGCAGCCGATTTCGATATCGTCGGAATGCGCCCCCAGGCAAAGAACCTTCAGGGACGCTTGTGAGTGTGCGATGTCGACCGCAATCATCGAATGTCCAGCGATTGTAGCCCGCGAACAGTCGCGGCCAGCCCGCAACGAACGCCACGCCGGTAAGTCAGTAAACTTTGCAAGAGTTGTCACTCGTCGGGCAGACTTCTGGCGCTTTGGCCGGCAACAGGCCGGCTAAACGTTGCAACCACAGCCACAAGCGAGGTGCGACATCCAAGGGCTCCTGGCCGCATCCTTGCTCCCTTCCCCGCCAAGCGAAGGTTTGCTCTACAGCGCGCCCGAGACCCGAGGTCCGACGGGTGCTCCGATCGCTCATGCAGGAGACACGGATGAAGGTACTCGTCACAGGCCACAACGGTTACATCGGTTCGGTGATGGTTCGCGTGCTGGCAGACGCCGGCCACGACGTCTATGGCCTCGACAGTTACCTGTTCGAGCGGTGCACCTTCGGCCCTGAGCAACCCGACGTGCAGGCACGGCGAGTCGACATGCGCGACGTGCAGGCCTCCGATCTGCAGGGCTTCGACGCGGTCATTCACCTAGCGGCCATTTCGAATGACCCGCTCGGGAACCTCAATCCCCAGGGCACCTACGACATCAATCACCTGGCGTCAGTGCGACTCGCGAAAGCCGCTCGCGAAGCCGGCGTGCAGCGGTTTCTGTTTGCCTCGTCCTGCAGCACCTACGGCCTGTCCGGCGGCGAGGACCTCCTGACTGAGGACGCGACCTTCAACCCCATTACGCCGTACGGCGAATCGAAAGTGCTGGTCGAACGCGACGTGAAGGCGCTCGCCACCGACACATTCAGTCCGGTGTATCTGCGCAACGCGACCGCGTACGGTGTGTCGCCACGCCTCCGTGCCGACATCGTCGTGAACAATCTGGTTGGTCACGCGTTCACCACCGGTGAGATTCGGATCGAGAGCGATGGAACGCCGTGGCGCCCCCTCGTTCACATCGAGGACATCTCCCGCGCATTCCTGACCGTGCTCCAGGCTCCGCGCGAGCTGATACACAACCAGGCGTTCAACGTCGGCCAGTCGACTGAGAACTATCGCATCAGCGAACTGGCGGAGATGGTGTTGGCGGTCGTGCCTGGCAGCCGCGTGACCTACGCCAAGGGCGGCGGCCCGGATCCCCGATGCTATCGCGTCGACTGCAGCCGGATTGCTCGCGTCCTCCCCGCATTCAAACCGAAGTGGACGGTCCCCGACGGCGTGCGCGAGTTGTATGAGGCCTACCGTCAGAATGGGCTGACCTACGACGAGTTCGTGGGCGAAGGGTCACGCTATCTGCGCATCCGTCATATTCAGCGACTGCAGCGCGCGGGCCAACTTACCGGCGACCTGCGTTGGACGGCGACTGCAGGCTCGGGCAGTTCTCTCGCGCACGCGGGCGCGACGTCGTAATTGGAGGGCGCGATGAAGGTCGTCCTTTTCTGCGGCGGTCTGGGAATGCGCATTCGGGACAACGAGAACGTCCCGAAACCGATGATCACGATCGGCTATCGGCCCCTCGTCTGGCATCTGATGAAGTACTACGCGCACTTCGGCTTCAAGGATTTCGTCCTCTGCCTGGGCTATCGCGCGGACTACATCAAGAACTACTTCCTCACCTACAACGAGTGCGAGTCGAACGACTTCACGTTGTCCGAGGGCGGTAAACGTCTCGAGTTGCTCAAGAGCGACATCAGTGACTGGCGCATCACCTTCGTCGACACCGGCTTGAATTCGAACATCGGTCAGCGACTCAAGGCGGTCGAGAAACATCTTGCCGGCGAAGAGATGTTCCTCGCGAACTACAGCGACGGCCTCACCGATCTCCCGCTGAACGAGCACGTCGCCCATTTCACGAAGCACGGCAAAATCGCCAGCTTCGTGAGCGTGCGCCCCAACCTCTCGTTCCATGTCGTGCAAAGCGACGAGCTTGGACGAGTGCTGGCCATCGAGGACATCGCGAAGTCGCATCTGCGAATCAACGGCGGGTTCTTCATTTTCCGACGCGAGATCTTCGACTACATGCGCGAAGGCGAAGAACTGGTCAACGAGCCCTTCCAGCGCCTGCTGCAGCGCGATGAGCTGATGGCCTACCGCTACGACGGATTCTGGCAGGCGATGGACACGTTCAAAGATCGCCAGGCACTGGAACAACGCTACTCGAGCGGTGACGCACCATGGGAGGTCTGGAAACGATCAGCGGACAATCCGGCTCCGAAGAGCGTTTCACGGACTGACCCCGATATCGCAGCCGAATTCCGGCCGCACATCGCTCGGTGACTCGAATGAATACTGTCTACTTTGACACCGCCATCTCAGACGACGAACGTCGTCGTCAGCTGTACGACGGCCAGCTCCATGTCTACTCTGCGACGCCGGGATCGTCGGGGCTGGCCGCGCATGCACAGCGCATGATCCGTGAGGCGTTTGGAGACCTGGATCCCGAGCTCGCGCAGTACCACATGCCCGCCGAACAGTACGCGGCGGTGCTCGCGGAGCTCAAGCCCAAGTTCATTCATCATCCCGACTCGAAGAAGCACATTCAGCAGCTCCTGAAGGACCTCCGCTGCAATCTGGAGCAGACCTACTTCGACGTTCCACGGATGCGAACTGCGACGAGTGACGAGTACCTCACGACCGGAATCGCGTACGCGTTTCACCCGCATCGCGACACGTGGTACTCGGCGCCGCTCTGCCAGATCAACTGGTGGATCCCGATCTACGAGATTGAGTCCGGACGTTCGATGGCGTTCCACCCGCGCTACTGGGCGCAGGGAGTGAAGAACGGCTCGAGCGGATACAACTACGGGGAGTGGACCAGGACGAGTCGATTCCAGGCGGCGCAGCACGTGAAAGCGGACACCCGCGTGCAGCCCAAGCCCGAAGAACCGATGGAGCTCAACCCGCAGGTCCGTGTCATCACGCCAATCGGCGGGGTGCTGCTCTTCTCTGCCGCGCAGATGCACTCGACCGTACCGAACCAAACCGGTCGCACGAGGTTCAGCATCGATTTTCGGACCGTGCACCTGGCGGATGTCGAGTCGTTTCAGGGCGCGCCCAATGTCGACTCGGCCTGCACCGGGACGACGATGGCAGACTATCTGCGTGCCTCTGACTTGTCGCACATCTCGCCGGATCTCGTTGCGATGTATGAACCAGGCGTCGCAGCGGCGGCGGCCCGGTGACGTCAGCTGGCGGGAACGCCGGCAGGGTGCGAGCATAGACGTCCCGCAATGAGTCCTTCAGATTCGGCGTCAGTTCCGGCGCACACCGAGCGTCGCTCGATCGGCGCCTCGTTGCATGCGCTCGTCGATCGGCTGTACCCAATCTGCCGAAGCATCACCGGCGAAGGTGTTCGCCAGACGCTCTCGATTCTGGGAGAGCACATTCCGATCGCGATCACCGAGGTGCCATCGGGAGCAGCCGTGTTCGACTGGACGATTCCAAAAGAGTGGAACATTCGCGACGCGTGCATCACGAATGCGCGTGGCGAGCGTGTCGTCGATTTCCGCGAGTCGAATCTGCACGTGCTGAACTACAGCGCACCGATTCATCGGAAGGTGCCGCTCTCCGAGCTTCGCCAGCACCTGTTTCAGGACACCGCACATCCCGAGACTATTCCGTACCGGACGTCGTACTACTCGGAGAACTGGGGCTTTTGTGTCACTCGCCGGCAGTTCGAATCACTGAACGAACCGGAATACGAGGTCCACATCGATTCGTCGCTCGCGGAAGGATCGTTGACGTACGGCGAGTGCTGCCTGCCAGGCGAAGTGCAGGACGAGGTTCTCATCTCGTGCCACGTCTGTCATCCGTCACTGGCGAATGACAACCTGTCGGGTATCAGCGTTGCCGTTCACCTGGCGCGGTGGCTGATGACGCAGCCTCGGCGCCTGTCCTACCGCTTGCTGTTTGCGCCGGGCACGATCGGCGCGATCACGTGGCTGTCCCGCAATCCCGAGAGCGCTTTCAAGATTCAGCACGGGCTCGTGCTCACATGCGTGGGCGACCCAGGTGGATTCCACTACAAGAAAAGTCGTCGTGGCGACGCCACTATTGATCGCGCGGTCTCGCACGTACTCAAAACGCGCGGCACGTCACACGAGGTTCGGCCATTTCACCCCTACGGCTACGACGAGCGGCAGTACTGCTCGCCCGGGTTCAACCTCGCCGTCGGTTGCCTGATGCGCAGCGCCTGGGGTGAGTTCCCCGAGTACCACACGTCAGCCGACAACGTGCAGTTCGTCACCCCCGGAGCTCTCGCTGAGACGCTGGAAGTCTGCATCGATGTCGTCAGCGTGCTCGAGCGGAACACCTCATACCGAAGTCTGAACCCGTTCTGCGAACCAGCATTGGGGCGACGAGGCCTGTACCGATCGACCGGCGGCGCCGGCATCGGCGATGAAAATCTCGCACGACTCTGGGTGCTGAACCTCGCCGACGGCAACCATTCTCTGCTGGATGTAGCAGAGCGTTCAGGGATGCCGTTTCGACTGATCGCAGACTGCGCCGCCGAACTCGCGAGCCACGGACTTCTCGAGGACGTGTCAACTCGTGGAGGCGAGGCGTGACGTACTGGGCAGGACGACGCGTTCTCGTCACTGGAGCGCGCGGCTTCATCGCTTCACACCTATGTCGACGCTTGATCGACGACGAGGCAGTCGTATGCGGCATCTCGACGAAAGCCATCAAGGGTCGGGAGGGCATGACCTGGCGGCAGATAGATCTCACAAACCGAGTTGCCGTACGCGAGCTGATTGCAGAAGTGAGACCTGAGGTCATCTTCCATCTTGCAGGCCATGTCACCGGATCGCAGAGCGTCGAGCAGGTTGCCCCGACGCTCGATCAGAATCTGATCAGCACGATCAACATCCTCACGGCGTCGGTCGAAACCGTCAGGTCACCTGTCCTGCTCGCCGGTTCGATGCAGGAACCGGATCCCAAGGATCCCGCCGGTGTTCTCCCCTCACCCTACGCGGCAAGCAAATGGGCCTGCAACGCCTACGCGCGGATGTTCCATGGTCTGTATCAGCTGCCCGTCAGCATTGCGCGCCCATTCATGGTGTACGGTCCGGGACAGTGGGACAGCGTCAAGCTGTTGCCCTACGTGATTACGTCGTTCCTCAATGGCGAATCACCGCGGGTGAGCAGCGGCGATCGCGTCATGGACTGGGTGTACGTAGACGATGTCGTTGACGGCTTTCTGCTCGTCGCATCGTCGGAGTATATGGACGGTCGGACGATCGATCTGGGAACCGGGGACCTCGTGAGCATTCGCGAGATCGTCGATCGTGTGCGCCGTCTGCTCGGAACGTCCGTCGAGGCCACGTTCGGTGCCGTTCCAGACCGGCCGTTCGAGCGTCCCCATGCGGCACGCGTCGACGAGACGAAGCAGTTGATCGGGTGGACGGCGTCGACGTCGCTCGACGATGGCCTGCGCCACGCCATTGGCTGGTATCGCGATCAATTCGTGAGCGGCGCGGTGAGCCGTTGATGGTCTTCACCGAGACCGGCCTGTCAGGCGCCGTGATCGTCGACGTGGAACGGCACACAGACGAGCGTGGCTTTTTCGCCCGCTCGTGGTGTACGCGAGAGTTTCAGGAGCGTGGACTCAATCCGCTGGTCGTCCAGTGCAATGTGTCCGGCAACGCCGCGAAAGGCACGCTGCGTGGCATGCACTACCAGCTGGCGCCTCACGCCGAGGTCAAGCTGGTTCGCTGCACCAAGGGAGCCATCTACGACGTGATCATCGATCTGCGCGAGACCTCGCCGACGTTTCTTCGTCATGTCGGCGTGGAGCTCACAGCGGCAAATCATCGGGCGCTCTACATTTCGGAAGGCTTCGCGCACGGATTCATGACGCTGCAGGATGATTCAGAGGTGTTCTACCAGATGTCGGCGTTCTACGAACCGAGCGCGGCGCGGGGCGTGCGCTGGAACGATCCGGCCTTTGGCATCAAATGGCCGTTGCCGGTGACGGTGATCTCGAAACGAGATCAGGAACTTCCGGATTTCAATCCGGTCTGAGAGAGAGGTTGGAGTCGTGAGCGAACGAACAGTTCTCGAGACGAATGCAGGGGTGAGCTCATCTTCAGGAATCGCGACGCCGAAGTGTCGGCATTGTGCCGCGCCGCTTCATCACACCTTCGTCGATTTGGGAATGTCACCGCTCTGCGAGAGCTACCTCCGCGCTGATCAGCTGAACAGCATGGAGCCGTTCTATCCGCTTCATGTGTTCGTCTGTGAGCAGTGTTACCTCGTCCAGCTCGAAGAGTACGTGAGCCCCGCTGAGATCTTCACTGAGTATGCGTACTTCTCTTCGTATGCCGACAGCTGGCTGAAGCACGTCGAGCGCTACACCGATCAGATGATCGCGCGGTGGGGACTCGGTGCAAGCAGCCACGTGGTCGAGCTCGCGAGCAATGACGGATACCTGCTGCAGTATTTCGTCGCGCGGAACGTGCCGGTCCTCGGGATCGAGCCCGCGGCAAACGTGGCGAAAGTCGCCGAGAGCAAAGGCGTTCCGACGCTGGTCAAGTTCTTCGGACGCGATACCGCCCGTGAACTCGTCGCCAGCGGCAAGAAGGCCGATCTCATCATCGGCAACAACGTTCTCGCGCAGGTCCCCGACATCAATGATTTCGTCGCGGGCATCAAGATCCTGCTGCACGAGCGCGGCGTCGTGACGATGGAGTTCCCGCACCTTCAGCAACTGATCGACAACAACCAGTACGACACGATCTATCACGAGCACTTCTCGTACTTCTCGTTTCTGACCGCCAGCAAGATCTTCGAAACGCACGGCATGGTGCTCTTCGACGTCGAGGAGCTCCCGACGCACGGCGGGTCGCTGCGCATCTACGCGCGTCACAAAGAGGACGGCAGCAAGCCCATCGAGACCAGAGCGACGGCACTGCTTCGGCGCGAGTTGGAACTTGGCTTCGATCGGATGGAGACGTACGCGAACTTCGGTGAGAAGGTGAAGGCGACGAAGCGCCGGCTTCTCGCTTTCCTGATCGACGCGAGGAACGCGGGACGGACGGTCGTGGGTTACGGAGCGCCCGGGAAGGGCAACACGCTGCTCAACTACTGTGGCATCCGCACGGACTTCCTCGACTACACCGTCGACCGGAACCCGTACAAACACGGCCGGTTCACGCCTGGGACGCACATTCCCATCTTCCCGCCGGACAAGATCAACGAGACGCGGCCGGATTATGTATTGATTCTGCCGTGGAACTTCAAAGACGAGATCATCGCGCAGATGGCGCACATCCGCAGCTGGGGAGGGAAGTTCGTCGTCCCGATTCCGGATGTGACTATCGTTTAGCGCGATTTCGACATCTCCGTACGTCGGCTCACCGGGCGGCCTGGCGTCAGCTCCCGGTTCGTCAGCGTGGAAAATCGGGCCTTCCGGCGATGGAGCTGACGATGACGCCGTCGCCTTGGATGATCCGCACGACAGCCAAGAATCGTGTCGATAACCAGCTGCGGGTGCGCCGGTGGCGAATCACCGGCGCCGGCGCTCGCTGCGCCTCCAGACCCGATTTACTCGCTTCGCTCCTCACGCCGCGAACAGGTCGCCGATCCCAGGCCCACCCAGTGAGCCGCCGCACACCCCGCCAAGCGACGGCGGTGTGGCTGCGGCCGAGCGACTGTTCGCGCCGCGATCAGCGACAGTGAGTAAAACGGCTCGGGAGCGGCCCCATCGGCGACGGCAGTGATTCGCCACCGGCGCACCGGGCAGCTCGTTATCGACACGATTGTTCACGGTCGCGCGGATCAGGATCAGCCGGCGCCAGCATCGTCAGCACCTGCGCGGACGAGCCGTTTTTCCGCGGTGTCGAACCGGAGCGAGGCCGTAGCCACACCGGTGTCGCTTGGCCCACGTGCGGGTCGCCGGTGAGTCGACGCTACGGAGATGTGGAAGAGCGCGCTAGCCGGCGGACGTCTCTGGTCTCGTTCGTCCGACTCCAATCGCGTCAACCTGGTTGGTGCGATCTGAGTCGGGCGCAAGAGATCAGGGGCGACGGGCGACGGCGGCGTAGTCGAGATACGTGAAGAGCAGCTGATTCAGTTTCTTCACGTTCGCGTTGAGCGTCTCGATCGAATCACCGAGCGCGTCGTGCTTCGCGATCGGCTGAAGCTTCTCGTGCTCAGGGTAGGGTGCGCGGTAGCGGACGTCGATCTGGTTGAAGCCCGACGCCAGGAGCAGGAATTTCAGTGTGTCGGGATGCAGCGGACGGACGTGCGTGATATCACGGATGTAGCTCTCGAAGAACGCGAACCAGCACGCCGGGTTGATGGTCTCGAGCACGATCGGTGAGCCGGGGCGCAGCTTGTCGAACGCGGCCTCGAGCAGATGCGTGAGGTAAGCCGGCTCCAGATGTTCGACGACTTGCGCGGCGAAGAGACCGCCGAGCGAGTGATCGGGAAGTCGCTGCAGGTACGAGAGCGCATCGGCCTTCGTCGCCTCGAGCCCCTGATCGCGGCAGACATCGACCATCGCGTCGTTCAAGTCGATGCCGCGTCCGCTCACGCCCTGCTCGCGTAGCAGCCCTAGAAATTCACCCCGTCCGCATCCGATGTCGAGCACATCGGCTGTCCCCGCAAAGATCGGCATGTAATCGACGAGCCGCGCCCGAATCGTATCGGGTGATCCTCGGAACGCATCCTCGAAACCGACATACTTGTGGCTGAGCGCGTCGACCCCTCGACTCGCGTCGCTCGCTCGGGGCACGGCAGGCGACGTCTGCGCGCTGGCGGTCGTTGCCTCGACCGGAGCGACGCTCGCGGCGCGCCGCGCGATCTCCTTCGAGAGCGTGTGTGTCGCCTGCTGGAGGACGCCAACCGACATGCGCAGCTCTTCGTGCTCGGCGCGCATCGCTGCCATCGCGGCTTCGACACGCCGCTCGCGCGCCGACAGCGCTTCATGGAAGCGGCGCACATCATCGATGGCGACCTCGAGTGGCCGGACCGATGTATTCACGTACTGGACAAGGGTGGCGTTGAATGTTTCCTGCGGACGCAGCAGACGGGCGACAATGGCGCGGACGCGGTGGGCGAGACGGTGCTTGAGCGATGGAGAGGCAGGCTGCTGTGGCGCCACCCGCCATGAGGTGTTGAGACGCTCGATGAGCTCTTCGCTCTTCGCCTGCGCGTCGGGTTCGATCATGCGGCGGCGCTACCGCCCAACCATTCCTTCGACCGGGCTGCTTGCCGACGCGTACATCTTCTTCGGGATGCGGCCGGCACGAGCGGCCAGCCGTCCGGCAATCACCGCGTGGCGCATCGCGTCTGCCATCGCCACAGGGTCCTCCGCTCCCGCGATCGCCGTGTTCATCAGCACGCCATCGGCGCCCAGCTCCATTGCGAGCGCCGCATCCGACGCCGTTCCCACACCTGCATCGACGATGAGCGGCACGCGCGAGAATTCGCGAATGATGCGGATGTTGTTGACGTTCTGAATGCCGAGGCCCGAGCCGATCGGCGCGCCCAGTGGCATCACTGCCGCGGCGCCAGCGTCCTCCAGCTTCCGGCAGGCGATGGGATCATCGTTCGTGTAGGGGAGGACGATGAAGCCCTCCTTCACGAGCACGCGGGTGGCTTCGATCAGCGCTTCGTTGTCGGGGAAGAGTGTCCGTTCGTCTCCGATGACTTCGAGCTTGACCCACTCGGAGAGGCCAGCTTCGCGTCCCAGACGCGCGGTCCGAATGGCTTCGTCCGCGGTGTAGCACCCGGCAGTGTTCGGCAGGATGAACATCCGGCTCGTGTCGATGTAGTCGAGCAGCGACTCGCGCGTTCGATCGGAGATGTTCACGCGGCGCACAGCCACGGTGACCATGTCCGCGCCTGACGCTTGATGCGCCTGCGCCATCACGGCATTCGACGAGTACTTGCCCGTGCCTACGATCAGGCGGGACGTGAACGTTCTTCCTGCGATGACGAAGGGGGTGTCTGTCATTAGCCGCCGCCGACGAAATTGACGATCTCCACCGTGTCGCCGTCGCCGACGACGACTTCAGCAAACCGGTGGCGCTTGATGATGTTCAGGTTGTGTTCCACCGCCACGCGACGCGGATCGATCTCCAGCCTGGCCAGGAGGGCCGTGACCGACATCGGTTCCTCGAGCTCGACGCGTTCGCCGTTGAGTGTGATCTGCACTGCGTGCGGGTCTCGCCGTAGCCGAAGGCGGATGGGGTCAGCGTACTGCGCAGAATTCGCGTAAGTCAAGGCATGCCATGTGGTTGAGTCGATTAAAGCGACTCTCTCTGCGGGCCGATAGACGAAGCGTATCCGTGTTGACGACGTCCGAACAGATCCTTCGTCCCAGCCCTTGGAAGCAGGGACTGGCGCTGCTGGTGAGTCTTGTGTTCGTGACGATCGGCGTCCTGCTGATGGACGGTTCCTGGGAAGGGTGGCTCGCCACCGGCTTCTTTGGTCTCTGCAGCGTGACGTTCGTCGTCACGATGCTGCCTGGGGCCTCGTATCTCCGGCTTCACCAGGACGGCTTCGAGATGCGGGCGCTGTTCAGGACGACACACTTCAAGTGGTCTGATATCGGCGACATCGGCGTGACCTCGGTGAACTTGAACAAGATGGTCGCCTTCAACTTCGCAGCACACTATCGAGGTCACAATCGCGGACGCGCTGTGGCGCGGGGGCTCACTGGTTGGGAAGGCGCGCTGCCGAACACATACGGCATGTCGGCACGGGACCTCGCAGCGCTGATGACGACGTATCGCGATCGCGCGATGCGAGGGTGAACGCGACCGACCGGCAGCACCAGGACGCCACGATGCACGTGCTACCATCCGCGTCGTGGCCGAGCGTCCACAGACAGGCGTGACGTTCGCCGAGGACCACTCGTAGTCCGAGGCGCTGGCATGCCCGGATCCGATCACGATGCTGAAACCTCGGAGATGTTCGCGTACTACGATGCGCGCGCCGACGGCTACGACGATTTCTATCAAGGCAAGGGTGCGGCCATCGCTCCGCTTTCGACCGAGTACCCGATCGACGCGGCTGCGATCGCAGCGCTGCTCTCATCGTTTGGCCACGGCGACGTTCTCGATCTCGCATGCGGGACCGGCTTCTGGCTCTCCGCCTACGGCCGCAATGCGCGATCGATCACTCTCGTCGATCAGTCGGCACCAGCCCTCGTGCGGTGCGCGCAGCGAATCGACGCGCTCGTATTGCAGCAGGTTGCACGCATCGTTCGCGGAGACATCTTCGACGTGCCTCTTGTCGACTCCGGTTTTGATGCCTGTGTGTTGGGCTTCATCCTCAGCCACCTGACGGATCCCCAGATCGAAGATCTGTTTCGCCGGCTGCATCGCACGCTTCGGCCGCGCGCCGACCTTGCGGTCATCGACAGCGCGTGGACCGAGGCGAGACGGCCGTATTGCCAGCGAGACAGCTTCGAGCGTCGCGCGCTCCCTGATGGCCGAGCGTTCACGATTCGCAAGCGATATATCGATCGCAAGGAACTCGCGGCCCTGCTCGACGAACAAGGCTTCGACATCCGGTCCGCGTATGTAGGCAGTGTCTTCATTGGGGTTGTGGCCAGTCGCCTTTGAAGACAGAACTAGGGTGGCAATTCTGGTGGTACCGCGACGCGGGGCACTACGTCTGAAGGTCCGCCTGCCACCTCCGCTCGTTCCGAGCTACGGTGGCCAAGGAAGGCGGACACTACGTACCGAGCTACTTCGAGTACTTGTTGCGCGGATCCTTCCCGACGATGTGCGACACGTCCTGGTTGTTCTCGTTGCAGATGTACTCGATCAGCTCGGTGTCGCTCTCGTAGGTATGATCGCCATACAGCGTGAACGGCTTCGTATACGCGCCGGGATCGTCGATCGTGACCTCGTAGGTGAGCGTGCCGAACGTCGGGCGCCGGTAGCGTTCGATGGTGTGGAGCTTCTCGGTGTGCGGATGACCTGCGAAGTCGAACCAGAAGCGATCGTTGAAGCCGACGGTATCGATCACGAGCGTGTCGCTCTCGAATCTGCCGACGGAATGACCGTACCACGTGGGATCGGGATCTTTTGGATGCGACCGCCCGTCGATGAAGATCTGCCGGTAGCTGTGGATGTTGCCTTCGAACAGAAAGAAGATGTGCGTCGTCGTCTGCACGATGCGCCACGGGTACGGCGCCTGACGCGGTACGCCCGCGGGCAGACACAACGCTTCGGGATCATCTTTCGATAAGCGGTCGAGCGTCATCTTCAACGCCCACGGCTGGATGGGCAGCGTCTCACCAGGCTTCAGCGCGTCGTTGATGTCGTAGATGAACCGGCGATCGGCGCTCCAGATGCCGGAGAAGTCGATCTTCCCATCAGCGGTGCGAGGCGTCGGCCGATTCGGAGGTGCCTTCGGTGTGCGTTCGATCGCTTCGCCCTGTGCGGCCGCGAGTCCGCCTGTGAGCCAGACGATCGCGAGGATGACACAAGACACCGGAATGATTCGTTTCATAGTGTCCTCTCGCACCGACAATGCAATTCCTCACTACAGATTGTGCAACGACTGCGCGTAAGCGGCGGCGCCAATCAGTCCCGCCTGCTCGTTCAGGATGACACGTACGGGAATCGTCAGCATCAGGTCGGACATCGGTCCCTTGGCGAGGAACGCCTCCATGAACTTGCCCTCCTGAACGAATGGCAGGATCTTTCGCGCAATCCCACCGCCGACGAACAGGCCCGATGTCGTGACGCCACGCAGGGCGAGGTTTCCCGCTTCGGCGCCGTACGCGCTCACGAACATCCGCAACGCATCGACGCACGACTGACATCGCCCGCTCATGGCGCCCTGAGAGACCTGCGCGGGCGTCAATCCAGCTTCGATCGCATCGATCACCGCACACTCGCCGCCGCGGTGCGTGAATCGATGCAGGTTGATGAGGCCGGGCCCGCTCAGCACGTGCTCGACTCCCGCTCGCCCGTACAGATTCCTGAGCATCCGCACCAGCTCCATCTCACGATCGGTGCGCGCCGCAAAGTCGGCGTGTCCCGCCTCTGTGGACAACGGAATCCAGCGTCCGTCGACGTGATGGAGAAAGGCCTCGCCGAGACCGGTGCCTGCCGCGATGACCGCGGCGTTGCCGCTCGCGAGCGGCCGTCCCTCCTGCAGCGTGAGCAGCTCGTCGGTCGTCAGGATCGGGACGCTGATGGCGAGCGCCGCCAGATCGTTGAGGATGCGCACGCGCGGCGTGCCGACCTCGAAGGCGATCTCGTCACCGACAACTTCCAGATCGACGTTCGTCAGTCGGGCGCGGTTGGCCGAGACCGGTCCAGCCACGCCAAGTGTGACCGCCTCCACTTCACGACCCCGCGGCGTCTCGCGCGTGAAGGTGCGAAGGATGTCGAGGAAACTCTGGAACGAACCAGTCGCGTAGCTCTCGATCGCGTGAGGGATCGGTCGCGGATACGCGCGCTCGAAGAGACCGAGCAATGTTTTCGTGCCGCCAACGTCGCCTGCGAGCAACATTACTGGAGTACTGCCTCGAAAGTCGTTAATGGGTTCATTCTCGATCTCGCTGGATTATATTGGAGGCGCGTGGGCATTCCCGGACCCGCACCCGCAGCGATCTCCCGACGACAGGTGCTCGAACGTTGCAAGCACCTCCGTGAGGATCGCCTTCGCTACATGCAGAAGTGGGGGCTCATCCATCCGTCGCATCGCGCGCACGGTGAGACCTTCTACGCGTTCGCCGATCTGGCGATCATCCGTCAGGCCGAAGCCGAGCTGGCCGACGGCGCCAGCTTTCGCGCCGTCCTTCGCAGCCTGCTCGCATCGCGCAACGGGCAGCTCGCGTTCGATTTCCGAATCGAAGCCCCGCCCGCCAAGATCCTTCAGCTCAAGCGTCCGGAGCCGCCGCCGCTCGCAGCGTTGATGGATCCTCCCGCGCAACCGTCAGAGTTGTCATTGGCGGAGTTCGAGTTCGTCCGTGCGTCGAGGCTCGACGACGGCGACCCGGGCCACTTCGACCAGGCATTGACCGGCTATCGGAAGACGCTCGAGATGGATCCCGACCTCGTGCCCGCGCTGATCAATCTCGCCAACATCCATTACGCGCGGAACGAGATCGCCGAGGCGCAGGCGCTGTACGAACGGGCGATCGCACTCGAACCGGATGTGTTCGAAGCGCACTTCAACCTCGGAAACATCTTTCACGACCTGGCACGGTACTCCGAAGCGCGGACGTGCTACCGGGACGCGCTTCGCCTCAACCCGACCTACGCCGACGCGCACTTCTATCTCGCCGTCACGCTGGAGAAGAACGGACAGTCGGCGGAGGCGCGTCTTCATTGGAAGGCCTACCAGGAGCTCGCGCCTCATGGCGAGTGGGTACACCTGGCCAAGGAGTTCTCTGACTGATTCCTGCTTCCTGTCAGTATCGGTACTCGTCCGGATTGCGCTTCTTCGGCGCGCGACGCAGCTTGTAGTACTGGCAGTCCGCGCACCACGCATCAGCGTCGAACGCGCTGGTGCCCGCGTACGGTTTCACCTCGCGATGCGTGCAGAACGCTTCCTTGCCATCCTCCGCCGGCTGCTGCCAGCGGCATGAGGTAAAGCGGACGAAGCCGGTGGACTGGGGCTTCGCATCACTCGACGTGGATGCGGCGCTGCCATCCGCCTGGCTCGATGGCGCCGGCGCATCCGGCGCGCCGCCTGGAGGCCCCATCGGGTCGTTATTGGAGTTGAACGCCAACGGCTTTCTCCAGCGCGCGAAGCGCGCGAACTTCTTCGGGGGCGACCAGCGTCAGCGCGCTCCCCGTCGATTCGGCCCGGCCCGTGCGGCCCACGCGGTGCACGTAGGCCTCGGGTGTGTCGGGAACTTCGTAGTTGACGACGTGCGCGATGCCTTCGATGTCGAGGCCGCGAGCGGCCACATCGGTGGCAACGAGCACTGGATACGTCCCGGTGCGGAATCCTTCAACGGCTGCCATGCGCTGCTGCTGTGTCCGGTCCGCATGCAGCGCAGCGGCGCGGATGCCGAGCCCGCTCAAGCGGCCGGCCAGACGGTCGGCGCCAATCTTGGTGCGACAGAACACGAGCACCGGCCCGGTCGCTTCTTCTCGAAGCCAGCGCGCCAGCCACTGTGTCTTCTCCCCGGCAGCGACGGTCTGCGCTGCGTGCGAGATCGTCTGCGCCGGACCGCCCCGTCGTCCAACCTGGACATAGTGCGGGGTCTTGAGAAATTCCTGTGTGAGCTTGAGGACCTCGGCCGGCATCGTGGCGGAGAAGAGCAAGGTCTGACGCGCCGAGGGCAGGGCCGAGAGGATGCGCTGCACATCGGGCCAGAAGCCCATGTCGAGCATGCGATCGGCTTCGTCGAGGACGAGCACTTCGAGGACGCCGAAGTCCACCGAGTCGTGCCGCATGTGATCCATCAGCCGACCCGGTGTGGCGACGACGATGTCGACACCCGCGCGAAGCGCGCGCTCCTGCGGATCCATCGGCACGCCACCGAACACCGCGACGCTCGAGATGGTCGTGTGGTAGGTGAGCCCCTGCACCTGATCTTCGATCTGCACCGCCAGCTCACGCGTCGGCGCCAGCACGAGCGCGCGCGTGCGTTGCGGTTGTGGCGGCGCTTCCTTCAGGAAGTGTTGAAGGATCGGCACGAGGAACGCGGCGGTTTTGCCAGTGCCGGTTTCAGCGCACGCGATCACGTCGTGCCCTTCGAGCGCCAGCGGAATCACGCCGCTCTGAACCGGCCTCGTCTCGCTCCACCCGAGATCGCGAATGCCATGGATCAAGCGTTCATCGAGCGAGAGTCTGTCGAACGGAATCGGCGCCGGATCGAACGCAGACGGCTCGTATGCGAGCTCGGTTGGCTCGGCTTTCACGACGTGGTACGGACGCACGCCACGGCGCGGGGGACGACGACGGCCGCGGCGTTTCTGCGGTGAGGATGGAACGTGACTGCTCAAGACTTCGGGTTATCTGGCCCGGAACGTGATGATGCCGCGAACCGGATCGTACGGGGACACACCGACGGTGACGCGATCGCCTGGCACCACTTTGATTCGGAATCGGCGCATCCGGCCGCTCAACTGCGCGAGCACTTCGTGGCCCGCATCGCATTGGACTCGGTACAGCCCGCCGGAATGAACTGCGACGACGGTCCCTTGCATATCGATCAGATCGTCTTTACTCAATACTCATCCTTCCAAGCCGATGACTGGGCCTCGCGACCTAGCAATCAGTGTGCCACATAGCGCAGCCTCAAGCAAACCAGCCGATCTTTCGTGATATTTCCCGGAAAATGCGTCGTGTCGTATCCAATTCGAGCCGAACCGAGGTGGCTCACCCGGCCTGAATCGCCTCGCTCCGCTCCTCTCGACTCACCCCCTTCGGGGGTTCGCTCGAGGCGAGCAGAATGCGTCAGAGCGATCGCACCGCTCGCTCCACGTCGGCCGCCAGCGCCGCGTAATCATCGCCGCGCAGCCGGAGCGGTGCGCCGAACGCCACTCGCACGCGTCCGGGTCTGACGAAGGTGCTCCCCACCGGCATCAAACGATCGACACCCTCGATTCGAACGGGGATGATGGGGACGCCCAGTCGCGCGCCGATCATGCCGATGCCTCCACGGAACGGCTTGATCGCCCCGCTGGTCGACCGCTCCCCCTCGGGAAAGATCAAGATCGACCAGCCCCGTCCGGTCAGCTCGCCGATGTATTGAAGCGTGTGTCGAGCCCCTGCTTCGCGTTGAGGCAGGGGAAACGCGTTGAAGTAGAACGCGGCCAGGTAGTAGTTCAGCGAGTTCGCCAACCAGTCGCGCCACGGATGGTTCGCGGGAAAGAAGTGCGCCTTGAAGAACTCCTTGGCCATTGCCGGCGCCACTCTCGCGCGCCAATGGCCCGGCAGCGCCGAGATGATCACCGGCACGTCCATATGGCTCTGATGGTTGGCCGCGAACACGACCGGACCTTGAATCGCTCGCAGATGTGCGAGGCCCTCAACCCTCGCATAGGCAAACGCCCGCGTCAGCGGGACGATCCACGTGGCGTGTGAGAGACGACGGACCACGCGTACGGGCCATGTCCGGTTCCACGAGGGAAACTCGACCGGCTCATCGATCGTCGAAGGCGCAGCCGGCTGTTCGACGAGCTGCTTGAGATCGGAAAGACTGCGAGCCTCGGAGAAACGACCCTCATCGATGCGTGTCTGAAACCGATCTTCAAGCGCCACCATCAACTCGACACGCTCGAGTGAACTGAGCCCCAGTTCGTCGAGCGTGGTTGCGCCGGTGACCTCGCGCCCATGGGCAAACTTCGCCAGCAGACCTTCGAGCGAATCGCTATCACTGGTCTGAACCGGCTGTCCGCCCGCCATCACCCAGTCACGGATCGCTCGCCGTTTCAGCTTGCGTGTGCCTTCAGTGCGCGGCAGGTCCGGGCCCGGCCACACCGACGATGTTCTGATCCGCTGATGGTCCTGCAGCCGCAGGTTTGCGTCGCGAATCACTGAATCAGCGGAGATGCCCGGATCGAGGACCATCACCGCGTGCACGCGTTCCTGTGCGCCTTCGGTGATGCCGACGACCGCCGATTCGCGAACGCCAGGCTGCTCGTTGATGACGCCTTCGACATCCTCGGGAAAGACGTTGAGGCCGTCGGGCGTCACGATCATCTCTTTCTTGCGGCCTTTGATGAAGAGACGTCCCTGCGAATCACGCTCGCCGATGTCACCGGTGTGAAGCCAGCCTTCGGCGTCGAAGACGGCATCGCTCAGGCTTTGGGCGTTGGGCATTGAACGCTGAGCGTCTGGCACCATGCCCTGGTAGTACCCACTCGTCACGTTTTCCCCGCGCACGAGGATCTCGCCGTCGTCGGCGATGCGAATCTCGACGCCTTCGATCGGTGTGCCGACCGATCCCTTGCTGGTCTTGAACGGATGATTCAACGTGACGATCGGCGCGGTCTCGGTGAGGCCGTAGCCCTGCACGACCACGAAGCCGAGTCGTCGCCAGAACTCCTCGACGTCCGGCGGGAGCGGCGCGGCTCCGACGACGAACGCCCAGAACTTCAAACCGAACGCGCGGTGCACGCGACGGTACTTCCACCACCGGCCCTGAACGGAGATCCCCGGTGGCGGCGGTTCCTTCGTCTCGGGAAACGTGTGGAGCACGTGCTCACGGAGGACATCGAGGATCTTCGGCACGCACACGAGGACCGAAATGCGCCGGGTTTTGATCAGTCGCAGCACGTCGTGTGGATTGAAGCTGCGCGTGAAGATGACCGTTCCCCGCACCATCGGCGGGATGCTGCTGGCCATCGACTGCCCGAACATGTGACTGAGCGGCAGGAGATTCAGGAATCGCAGTGGGTGAAACGGCCACGCGTACTTCAGGTACTTCTTCACCTCCCGCTCGACCGGCACGATGTTGGCCAGCACGTTGCGATGGCGGATCACGACGCCCTTGGGCTCGGCAGTTGCACCCGACGTGAAGATGACCTGAATGATGTCGTCGCGGGTGATGGAGACGTCGGGCATCGGGCCATCCGCGAGCCAATCGAGATCGGCCAGCAGCCAGACGGCCGCGCCGCCGATGTCGGCATTCGGCCCCAGGCCTCTCACGTCATCGCCGACGAGGATGACCGGCGCCCCGACCAGCCGGCGCACCTTCACGACGAAGTCGGGCGACGAGCGATAGTCGATCGGCACGACGATCACGCCGGCAAGAAGACAGCCCCAATAACAGGCGACCCATTCAGGACGGTTCTCGCCCCAGAAGACGACCTTGTCGCCTTTCTTCAGACCGGCGGCCGAGAGCCGCGCCGCGAATCCTCGCGCCGCGCGGCCGACCTCTTCATACCGGTAGCCCTGGCGCCGATAGCCGTCGTCGTAGACGAGAAACTCGCCGCGAATGATCGCCAGGTCGCGGAAGAAGTCGACGAGCGTCTCGCGCTGCACCTGTGCATTATGATCCAGAGGCCTCAGGGCTCAGGGCCCAGGCCTCAGAGGGCCCAGGCCTCAGAGGGCCCAGGCCTCAGGGGCCCAGGCCTCAGGGGCCCAGGCCTCAGCACGCAGGCTTCAGTTGTCGAGTTTTTGCATTTCGCATTTTGCATTTTGAATTCTGCATTCCCAAATCGTGAGTATCCCACCAGCCCTTGCCGTCGGCGCGATGTTCGACAACGTCCTGCAGTCGGCGCTGCGCCAGTTCTTCGAGCGCGCGACGCTCGATACGGAAGTGACGCCGTCGGTGTCGTCGGACGGGCGGCTCGCGATCGAGCCGTCGGCGAACCCCGCTGCCCTGATCATTCGCTGGTTCGGCACGCGCTATACGCTGCGCGTGCCGGGGAGATGGGCGTTCACGTCACACGAGGTCCGGCTGGCGCAGGCGATCGGGTCGGTGCTGGCCGCGCGCTACAGCGCCATCCTCAACCCGCGCATCATCGCCGAACGCAACGATCTGTTTCAGGGCGCGATCGAGGATCGCTACGTCGGTTCGTTTCTCGATCACCGGCCGTATGCGATCGAGGCGCGTGCCGCGCGAGCCGATCGGATTGCGTCGGTCATCGAGCTGCTGCGAGTGGCCGCGCTCTCGAGCTATGAGAATCGGGTCATCTCGACCGGCGTGCTGCTGCTCGGGACCGTCGGCGATCCCTGTCGTCCTGGCGCGCCGGTTCCTGAATCGGCGCCGTCGTTCACCGAGTCGTTGACCGCGATCAAAAGCCTCTACCGACTGGCCGATGGCGTGCGCACGGTGTTCCTCGCGAACGCAGACGGGACGCTCCTCGACATCATCGACATCGAGCGATGGGGGAGACAGGCGACGCGCAACCTCACGCAGCAGGTGCCGTGTGCCAAGGCCTATCAGCCTCACGCGAGAGCCACGCTGCAACAAGGCCACGTGTGCGCGGTGCTGAGCCCGTCGCGCGAAATCAAGATCTTCGCGGAAGGCGCGGAGCTGTTCGCGTTCCGTGGCGCTTCGTGGCACTTGCTCGATCTGCAAGCCAAATACCGACTCTGGGCGGAGGCCGTGGGAGAAGAGGCGCTGGCGATGCGGATTTTCCAGACCGCGCTCGACCTGGCCGATGCGCGTGAGGGCGCGCTCTTCGCTGTCGTCCGCGATGTCGAGACGGCGGTCTCGCAGCTCGTTGCGCCGGCCGATCGTCTCGATCTCCCGATTACGAACCGTGTCGGGCAGCCCTCGCGTCGCGATCTGCTGGACCTCCTCGAAGGACGCTCGCTCACCGATCTCGATCCGAACGTGCTGGCCGCGCTGGCGTCGCTCGACGGCGCGATCGTCGTCGATCGACAGGGACGATTGCTGGCGGCGGGGGCGATTCTGCGTCATCCTCCCGCGCCCGGACAGGAAGCCGATGGTGTCGTCGAAGGCGCGCGCACCACGGCGGCCCTGGCGGCCAGCCGCTTCGGACCGGTGCTGAAGGTCAGCGAAGACGGCATCATCACATTCTTCGACGGCGAGCGCGTGTGGGATATCTAGAGGAATCAGGAATCAGGAATCAGGAATCAGGAGGAAGGAAGCAGGAAGCACGTAGGGATCATGGAGTAGGGAGATCAGTCGCAGCGAATAGGGAGATCGGGAATCAGTGTCAATAGGACCTTGGGCCTACTCGCGTGCCTTCTGCATCCTGAATCCTGATTCCTGCATCCTGATTCCTGATTCCTGCATCGTGATTCCTACTATGATTGCCACTCTGCCATGCGCATCTTCCTGACCGGCGCGACCGGGCACATCGGCTCTGCGGTGCTCGAGGCCGCTGTTCGCGCAAGCCATCACGTGACGGCGTTGGTGCGCGATCCGGAGACGGCCGAACGGGTGGCGCTGCGCGGTGTGACGCCGATCATCGGAGAACTGTCGAAGCCTGACTCCTATGCCGGCGCTGCGGAGCAGTCGGAGACGATCGTGCACGCAGCGTTCGATCACTCCAAGCGCGGAGCGGACGTGGATCGGTTTGCGATCGAGACGCTCGGCGCGGCCGCGAGGCGACGTGCGCAGACGGGAGCGTCGGCAGCATTGGTGTACACATCGGGCGTCTGGGTGCTCGGTGACACCAAGGGACAGGCCGGCGAGGACGCGCCGATCAACCCGACGCCGCGTGTGGCGTGGCGCCCCGCGCACGAAGCGCTGGTTCTCGACCACTCGCGCAGCGGCGCGATTCGCACCGCGATCGTACGGCCGGGGATCGTCTACGGCGGCGCCCGCGGGATCATCGGCGATCTGCTGAAGGACGCGCGCAATGGTCTGGTTCGCGTGGTGGGCGATGGTCGGAATCATTGGCCGTGCATCTACGACCGTGACCTCGCCGACCTCTTCATCCGCGTGGCGACGAGCCCGAACGCGTCGGGCATCTATCACGCCAACGACGAAGCCGATGAATCGGTCGACGACATCGTCGACGCGATCGCGCGTCATGTGCGGATGCGCCCGGACATCCGCCACGTCCCGCTCGAAGAGGCACGGGCGAAGATGGGCACCTACGCCGACGCGCTTGCTCTCAACCAAATCGTCCGCGGCCCGCGCGCCCGCGCGCTCGGGTGGGCGCCAACGCTGCATTCCGTGTCGGGTAACGTCGCGCGCTTGCTCGAAGAATTCCGATCGGCCGTTGAAGCAGCGGCCTGAGTCTCCGTTTCTCCGTTCCTCCTGTTAATCCGTTCCTCCGTCTCCTCCGTTCCCTTGTCTCCTTCGTTCCCTCCGGCTCCTCCGTTTCCTTCTCTCAACGGGGTTTGGTCCCGCGCACCGCCCACGCGCGCGCGGTGAGTGCAATCGACCCGTCTTTGGCGACAGGCAAGGCGTGGCGAATCGTCTCACGCAATCGTCCGCGGCGTTCCTCGCTCAAAGTCATGGCGTAGCCAGGCGCCGGCCCCTGCGCTCCGAGAAACGGCAGCCAGTAATCATCGAAATCGGTAAAGGGGGTCGGCACCTCGATCGGGCGCGTGTCGACATCATCGAGACCTGATTCGCGAAACAGCGCCTCCAGCGGGTCAGGGCTGCACAGTGGGAACCGCTGGCCTTCGTCCATCGTGGCGGCGTCCTTGTCCAGTGCGACCGCAGCATCCCAGAAATATCGAATCAGCTGCATCGCTTCCGCGTAGTCCCACAGGTAGACCGCTACGACGGCACCCTTACGAGCCGCCCGCCTCATCTCCGACACGACCGCGCCAGGTGTGGGGACGAAGTTGAGGGCGAGGCCCGAGACGACTGCATCGAACGCTTCCGCAGGGAATGGCAGTTGCTGGGCTCGTGTCACGATGAACCGCACCCCCGCACTGGTCAGGCGGCGTTTTGCCACCTTCAGGTAATCAAATGACAGGTCGACGCCCACAACCCGTCCGGGGCTGGCCCGCTCCAGGATGGTCTCGCTGAGCGCGCCCGTCCCGCAGCCGACGTCGAGCCACGATGCGCCGCGCCGACGTGCCAGCCACTCGACGAACTGCGCGGCAACGGGCCGACTCCATCGTCCCATGTAGCGCTCGTATGCGTCGCCACTCGCCCAGGCGTCAACGAGTCCGCTCGTCACGTGACCGTCCCGCGGGGCGTGTTCGCGGCCACGCACCTGGCGGCAGGTAGTGGAAGCGAACCAGATACACGTTCTCGCCGCGACCGTGCTTCGCGATCGCGAGCAGATCCTTCACGTCCATGAATCCCGACTCGCGCGCGAGATCGTCGGTGATGTCGTCGAGTTCGATCGACTCGATCGAGTCGACCTCGATCTGACCCTCATCCATGGGATAGCGCCCGCCGACCTTGACATGGGGATGCATCCAGATGCGAACGCTGCATCTGATCCTCCCGCGGCGGATGCCCTCGCGGAGGCGCTTGGTGAAGACCACCGGGGAAGTCTACGTCTTTCCAAGGTCGGTGGTGTGAAACGCCTCGATGAGTGTCGATTGCCTCAGCTCCCACCGCTAGACACGGAGATTACGGAGACACGGATTAACAGGAGAAACGGAGACACGGAGCACGAATGGCGCTGCCTGCTGACGCACGACCACTCGCTCAAGAGCGGTGTGACACCAATGGCCTCGGTTGAGTCTCCGTTCCTCCGTTTCTCCTATTAATCCGTGTCTCCATAATCTCCGTTACTGGCGTCAGTATAGGCGGCCCAGCGTTAAGGCGACTGCGACAGGTACACCCATTTCGCGAAGAACGCCCTCAGGTCCTTGCCGCTCGAAACTTCCATCGCCCGTTTGAAGTCTTCCGTCGTGACCGACTGTCCCGCATATCGTCGGGTGTAGTCGCGGATGCCCTTCCAGAACGCGCCGTCGCCGAGCGTCTCGCGCAGCTGGTGGAGGACGTAGGCGCCCTTCTGATAGACGATCGTGCGATCGCTGGCCGTCGGACGATCCCACGATGGGAATACGAGCGGCTTGTCGCCACCGGTCTGACGAACCTGCTCGTACCGCATCCTCGCGGTCTCGATGTCCCGATCGTACGCCGCTCGACCGAAGCGATGCTCGTTGTATGCGGCCGCCATGAACGTCGCGAAGCCTTCGTTCAGCCAGAAGTGCGTCCAGTCGCGACACGTCACGAGGTTGCCCCACCATTGATGCGCGACTTCGTGCGCGGCGAGCGTCACAGCTGTGGGAGTATCGAGCAAGGTGCGTCCGTACGCGTCGGAGAGCATCGCGAAGCCGTCCGCTTCCTGGCCCGCCGTACTCGCCACGAGCGTCTGTGTGTAGCGGCCGGCCGCGTACGGTACACCTGCCCGCTCTTCGAAAAACTTCATCATGTCGGGCGTATCGTGGAAGGCGCGTCCGAGATCGTCTGATGTCAACGTCTCCCCGAGATAACGAACATCGACGCTGCGATGCCTTGCTGTCGCCTCGGCGAACTTTCCTGCCGCGAAGCCGAAGAGATAGCTGGAGACCGGACGATCCTGCCGCCACCGGTGAATGACGTCGCCATCGGCTCGTCGTTGCCCCGCGAGCGGCTTGCCGTTTCCGACGACGCGAAGACCCGCGGGCAGCACAATGCGCAGGTCGAGCGTGGCCCGCTCGTCGGGCGCATCGATGCACACGAGCCACTGGCTCGTGGAGAAGATGGTGTAGACCTGCGATCGCTCCGGTACGAATTGAAGGCCGAAGCGGGGCGCCCCGTGGTAGTCGATGTCAATCGTGTGTGTCTTGCCGCGGGTCCTCGATGCCGGCAGACGAATGCGGAGGCGGCGGGGGAGCTGCTCGAACGTCAGTGGTGATGCGCCGTCGTTGACCGCGTCGATCGTCAGCTCACCCCGATCGAACTCGATGGTCTCCTGCCGCTGAGCGAGGAGACGGATGCGAATGCGGACGTGTCCGGCGACGGTCTTTGCCGTGATGTTCGGCTCGATCGTCGCTTCGTAGTGCACGACGTCGAATCCGCGACTCGTCGACAGCGCATCGATTCCCGCCTCGCTGGCCGTTGCCATTGCGAGCAGTGTCGCCATTGCGAGCAGTGCTGCCGCGATCAGGGCAGATCGTGCGGTCGGTTGCATCGCGTGCTTACTGTTGACGACGGAGACGCATCATCTGGTTGGCGCCACGCCGAAACTCGTACGGCACGTCTTCGATCGACACCGCGACGCCCCGCTCGCGGAGCTCGCCGATGGTCTCGTCGACATACGGTGAAGACGTACCGCCAAGCTCGACCAGCGGGAAGATCCGCACTTCAGCCGCAACCCGGCACATCTCACGAATCGCCAGCCGATGAAAGCCTTCGCCCAACTGCGTGGTGTAGAGGAACAGCAGGTGGGAGCAGAGCGCCAGCTCGAATGAGTCATCGCCGAAGGGAAGCGCCGGCAGCGAGGCCTCGATGTACCGGCCCTCGGCCTTGCCCGCCGCGTAGTCGCCGAGGAAGTCGTTCATCGCGGCGATGCGGAGACGACCGAGGTCGTCGACCGACACGATCGCGTCCCAGACGAAATCATCTTGATTGCGCCGCGTCTGCTCCAGGATGGTGTCGTAGGTTGCGACGACGCGCTGTTGTATGTCGTCCCCGGTCCATCGATACAGCGGATCGCACGACACGACCTGCGAGCCGCCGCGCGTCGCGTGAGCGTTGAAGCTGGCCGGGCCCGCGCCGCAATCGACGATCCGCAACGCGAGGTCGTCGTCAGTGAGCGCGAACATCCGCCGATACTCGTCGAACGATCGGCCCCACGGGACCACCTGGTCGAGTGTGAACATTCAGAACAGTGTGACGTCAGCGGTGGCGTTGTGTCAGACGCAACCAGCTGCTAGCATTATGCTAGCACCTAATCATATGGCTACGCTGACCATTCGGAACGTCTCGCCCAAGGTGGTCAAGTCGCTCAAGACGCTGGCCCGGCGCAATCGTCGATCGATGGAGCACGAGGTGCGCGCCGTGCTCGAGGAACATATCGGAGAGCGCGAGGCCTTGCTCGAGCAAATCGAGCGCGCGTGGGAGAAGCAGACGCGTCGGCCCAAGGCAAGCGAGGTGGACCAGTGGCTGCGCGTCGGGCGCGAGTAGGTCCCGTCGTCGACACCAACGTCGTCGCGTACTACCTGCTCGGCACCGAGCCCTTTGCGGACGAAGCTCGCATTTTCTGGAGGTCCGCGGCGGCGACGTCGGCACCGTCGCACTGGCAGGCCGAACTGGCCAACGTGGTCTGGATGGCCGTGAGGACCGGGGTGCTCTCTCCCGACGAAGGCCATCGGCGGCTGGACTTTGCGAGCCGACTGCGCGTGCGTTCCGTTCCGATTAGTACGTTATGGCAGTCTGCCCTTGCCACCGCACTCCAATCAGGTGTGGCTGTCTACGATACGCTGTTCGTCGAGCTTGCCAGGCGTCAGCGCTCGCCGTTGGTGACATTCGACACGCGGGTGTTGAAAGCGTTCCCGACGATCGCTCGACGACCGAGTGCGGCGTCATAGTCGGCCATTGCTCGTTTTAATCGCCCGCTGGACACGGAGATTACGGAGGCACGTCCGCACCGCTTGTCCCATCCGACGCGCGTCGCGCGCAGCGCCACTGGCTTCAGAGGGGTGTGACACCGAATGGCCTCCGTTGAGTCTCCGTTCCTCCGTTTCTCCTGTTAAACCGTTTCCCCGAAAACCTCCGTTACTGGGTCCTGTTGCAGAACGAACAACGAAGGTCGCCCATGGCTCAGGAGTCGTCGAAGTCCTTCTGATCCTCGAGGCTGGCGCCAGGCAGGAACTCGAAGAAGGCATCGAGGCTGCGATCGAGCGCGCGGCGGAGTTGCGGAATGGTGCCGTCGATCGTGTGCAGGGTCAGACCTGCCGTTGCACCGTCCTTCAGCGTCAGCCGCCCATCATCGGCCTGCACGAGCGCGCCTTCGGGAACGAGCCGGATGCCGTAGACGAGCGTGTACCGCGCCATAGCCCACTATAGCCTCAGGCCAGCCAAGGGACTCCGTCCCTTGATATCCCCGCCAGCCTCACACGTCGATCGCGCGTTGAACAGGTGTCGGTGTGGTGCGTCTCCAGTGCAGCGCTGCGACGAGTCCCAGCAGGAGCACCCCCGCTAATGCGGTCGCCATGCGAGGCGTGAACAGCAACGCCGCCGAGAGACCGGCAAGGACGCGTTCGAGTCGCGTCGCTTCGCGCCGGAGCCATCCCCCGGCTGCCACCGCAATTCCCACAACACCCAGGAGGGCAGTCACCAGCGACATGAGAATGTCAGCAAACGGCGCCTGCAGCAGTAACCCGAGCCCGCGCGGAGCGATCGTAAACGCGAAGGGGACGATGAACGCGGGCGCCGTGTATTTCCACGACAGCATCGTCGTCCGAAGCGGGTTGCCTCCGGTCACTGCCGCACCCGCAAATGGCGAGAGTGCCGTCGGTGGGCTCACTTCTGAGAGCACGGCGTAGTAGAAGACGAACATGTGAGCGGCAACCAGCGCCACACCGACTTGAACCAGCGCGGGCACGATCGTGACCGCCGCGATGATGTAGGACGCCGTGACCGGCACGGCCAGGCCGAGCACCCACACGGCGAGCGCCGCGTACGCGATCGTGAGCAGCTGGTGACCACCGGCCACCGTCACGATCAGCCCGGCGACCTTTATGCCAAGCCCCGTGAGCGTGATCGTCCCGACAATGATTCCCGCGGTGGCTGTTGTCGCAGCGATGGGCAGGATGCCGCGTCCGCCCGACGCGAGCGCAGCCGCCAGACGCCTCGGGCGAAGTGCCGTGTCGCGGTGAAAGAAGCTGAACACGATGGCCAGCAGGGTGGCCCAGAAGACCGCGCGGAAGGCGGTGAAACCCCGCGCCATCAATATGACGATGGTCGCGAGCGACACGAAGTGCTGCCATCCCCGCCGCGTCATCGTTCCCAGCGTCGTCTGCTGAATCTCGACGGGACGAAGATTGAGCCGACGCGAATCGGCCTCGACCATCAGAAAGATCGAGAAGTAGTAGAGCAGCGCCGGGATGATCGCCATCGCGATCACCTTCAGGTACGAGATGCGAAGGAACTCGGCTATGAGGAATGCGGCGGCGCCCATCACGGGCGGCGCAAGGATGGCCCCGATGCCTGCCGAAGCCAGGATGGCGCCTGCGGTGTCCGCCGGGTAACCTGCGCGCTGCATCATCGGCCATGCGATCGTTCCGAGCATCACGGTATTCGCCACGCCGCTGCCCGATACAGCCCCGAGCAGATATCCGGCCACGGTCACCGTCCGTCCCGGCCCCGAGGCACTGCCTGACCGTCCGATCAACGCCATCGTCCAGTCGACGAAGAAGCGGCCGGCGCCGCTGTGCTCGAGGATCGCGCCGAAGATCGTGAACAGGATGATGTAGGTGGAGGTGACGTCGAGCGGCACGCCGAACATCCCCTCGAGCGTCATGTAGATCGTGCCGACGATCCGCGCGGGCGAGTAGCCGCGATGGGCGATGAGTGAGAGACCGAGATTGTCGAAGAGTGGACCCGCGTACGCGTACAGAAGAAACGCGAGAGCCGTGACTGGCAGAATCCAGCCCGTCGTCCGGCGCGTCGCTTCGAGTACCACAATAATGGCAGCGATGCCCAACGCGAGATCAGTTGCTGAAGGTGTGGCCGCCCGGTAGATGAAGGCTTCGATGTCCGAGAGGGGCCACATCAGAGCCACGATCGACAACGCGATCCACAGGTAGTCGATTGCCATCGGGCGGGCTCCGCCTTCGCCCTTGGCTACGGCTCCGCCTTCGCCGTTGGCTACGGCGAGACCGGTAGGGCCTTCGGCGGTCTGGCCTACAAGGAACGTCAGCGTGAGCGTGATCAGAAGAAACGTGAAGCGGTAGACGTACGGATCGACGATGGCGACGACCCAGTAGAGCGCGTACGCAGAGAGCAGGAGGGCGAGCCCGCTGGCGACTCGCTCACGGGATAGGGTCATTACTCAGTCCAGACGTTGCGTTCCCGGTAGAAGCGGATCGCCCCCGGGTGATACGGAATGGGCGAACCCTTCACGGCCGACTGCAGTTTGAGCGTGCGCGCCTGCGGGTGAATCGTGGCGAGCTCGGGTTGTTTGTCGAACAGCAGGCGCGTGATGTCGTACGCGAGCTGCTCGGCCATCGTGTCGGAGACCACGAGATGGTTGGCGACGGCGACGACTGCGGAATCTGCGTCCATCTTGTACGTCGCCCTCGGGATGATCTCACGGTAATAGAGTGAGCGGCCGTACATCTGCTCGAGCCGCGGAATCAGGTCGTCGGTCGAGATGAAACGCACGCTCATGCCCGGGGTGTTCACGAGATCGAGCACCGAGGCGGTCGGGATCCCGCCGTTCCAGAAGAACGCGTCGATCTTGCCGTCCTTCATCGCGTCGACCGACTGCGCGACGCCCAGATTCTGTCTGCGCACGTCGCGTTTGGGATCGAGGCCTGCCGCTTGCAGGATTCGCAGTGCCAGCGTCGTTGTCCCTGATCCGGCCGCGCCGACTGAAACGACGCGTCCTTTGAGCTGCGCGACAGAGGTGATGCCGCTGCTCTCATTCACGACCAGGTGCGTGTAGCTCGAGTAGAGCACGCCCAATGTGCGCAAGGGCACGGCGCCGAACGACGTGAACGCGTCGCGCGCTTCGAGCGCATCCTCGGCGATGTCGGCCATCGTGAACGCGATGTCAGACGTGCCCTGCTTCAGGAACTTCAGGTTGTCGATCGACGCGGCCGTGACTTCCACCGTCGCCTCGACGCCGGGAAGACTCTCGCTGATGATCTTCGCGATGCCGCCGCCGTAGGGATAGAACACGCCGCCGGTGCCGCCGGTGGCAATCGAGAGCCTCCGCTTGTGTTCCGAGCCCTGAGAACCGGTGCACGAGATGACGAGCGCGCCTGCCACCACGCAGACGACCAGGAACCGAGCCCGTACCATGCCGCACACTATACTGGGCTTCATGAGAAGTCGTGCGTTCCTTCCGATGGCCGTGCTGCTCACCGCGGCGGTCGCATGGGTTGCGCTGTCGGGGCAAGGTGAAGGTCCACCTAAAGGTGGACCCCACGTACATGGTCCTGCACTCGATGAGATTCGCGGCTCGGAGATCGCGGCGCATTTGAGATTCCTCTCGCACGATCTGCTCGAAGGGCGCGCTCCGTCGACGCGTGGTGGACAGCTCGCGGCGGAGTATCTCGCTGCACAGCTCGCCACGCTGGGCTACGAGCCCGCCGGTGATGGCGGCACCTACTTCCAGAACGTCGCGATCGCCGAGTCGGTCGTCGATCCCTCGTTCACGCTTTCGGCCGGTGAGGGTCCGCCATTCACGTATCTCAAGGACGTCGTCGCATTCAGCGGCCGCCAGGATCCGCGTGTCGCCGTCGACGGCGATCTCGTGTTCGTCGGCTACGGCATCGTCGCGCCCGAGTATCAGTGGAACGACTACGCGGGCGTCGACATGAAAGGCAAGATCGCGCTCGTCATGGTCAACGATCCACCCGCGACGCCGGCCGACCCGGCGTTGTTCGGTGGTGACGCCCTGACCTACTACGGACGCTGGACGTACAAATTCGAAGAAGCGGCGCGGCAGGGTGCAGCCGGTGCGATCCTGATTCACACGCCGGAATCGGCGACCTATCCGTGGCAGGTGGTGCAGTCGTCGTGGAGCGGCACGCAATACTCGGTCGCGCCGCCGGCGGGCGCGCCGGTCCTTTCGCTCAAGGCATGGGTCACCGAAGACGCGGCGCGCACGATCGCACAACGCGGCGGCAAGGACCTGGATGATTTGCGGAAGACCGCACGGACGCGGGGAAGCAAACCGGTCCCGCTCGGCATTCGCGCGTCGGCGACGATCGTCCAGCGTGTGCAGCAGAAGACGACGCCCAACGTGATCGGTGTGCTCAAGGGAGCCAATCCGCGCGAAGGCGTCATCTACACCGCGCACTACGATCATCTCGGGATGGCGGAGGCGCGCCCGGGCGATCCGCCCGGTCAGGATCGGATCTACAACGGCGCTCGCGACAATGCGTCCGGGTGTGCCGCGACCCTCGAGATCGCGCAGGCGCTCGCCCGCGCCTCGTCGAAGCCCGTGCGATCGATCTACATCATGTTCACCACCGCCGAGGAGGCGGGTCTGCTCGGAGCCGAATACTTCGCCGCGCATCCTGTGCTGCCGGCGAGTGCGTGGGCCGCCAACATCAACATCGACACGATCAATCTCTCGGGCCGTGCGAAGGACATCGTGCTGCTTGGCGCAGAGCGATCGTCGCTCGGTCGAACGGCAGCACAACTGGCCGCCGAACGTGGACGGGTCGTCGGCCCCGACCCTGAACCTGGACGCGGCCACTTCTTCCGGTCGGATCATTTCCCGCTCGCGAAAGCCGGGATACCGGCCGTCTCGCTCGGCGAATCGACGCAGTTCGTCGGCAAGGATGCGGCGTTCGCCAAACGGCAGATGCAGGAGTACACGGAGAAGGACTACCACCAGCCGAGCGACGAGTTTCATGCCGACTGGGACTACAGCGGGGCGGTGGACGACATGCGCTTCCTCGCCGAGCTCGGTTGGCGCATCGCCAACGATCGCGCCATGCCCGCATACCACGCGGGCGAGCAGTTCGCTCGTCCTCGCGCGACCTCGAAGCCGTGACCGCGTCGCTCGTCACACTTGACGATGTGCGCGCCGCGGCGAACCGCATCCGCAACGTCGCGGTACGCACACCGCTTCTCGAGGTTCAGAAACTCGGCCTCAAGTGCGAGAACTTCCAGCCGAGCGGCGCTTTCAAGATTCGCGGCGCGTGCAACATGATCGCGCAGCTCTCGCCCGATGAACGTGACGCAGGCGTGATCACCTATTCGTGAGGCAATCACGGTCTCTCGGTCGCGTTGGTGGCGCACACGATGGGACTGCGCGCGGTCATCGTCATGCCCGAGAATGCACCGCGAGTGAAAGTCGATCGCGTGCGACAGTGCGGAGCCGAAGTGATCCTGGTGGGCACGACCTCGGCCGATCGCGAAGATCGCGCACGTGCCGAGGCGTCGTCGCGCGGCCTCACGATCGTGCCGCCGTTCGATCATCCATGGATCATCGCGGGCGCCGGGACGACCGGGCTCGAGATTCTCGAGCAGCGTCCGCAGACGAAGACGATCTACGTGCCCATGGGCGGCGGCGGTCAGATTTCGGGCATCGGTGCGGCCGTCAAGGGCATGCGCAACGGCGTGCGCATCATCGGCGTGGAGCCGGCCGGCGCGGCGCGGATGTCGGCGTCGCTCGCCGCCGGATGTGCGGTGACGCTCGAGCAGGCGTCGAGCATCGCTGATGGTCTGCTCACGCTGCGTCCAGGCGATGTCACGTTCGCGCACGTGCGGGCGTTCGTCGATCACGTCGTGACTGTCGATGATGCGTCGATGGCGTCGGCCGTGAAATGGATGTTTCACGAAGCGCGCGTGGTCGCCGAACCCAGCGGGGCGGCGGCCGTAGCGGTGGCGCTGCAGGCTGGCGATGCCGACGCGGTTGCGGTGGTATCGGGAGGCAACGTCGACCCCGCGGCTTACGCGCGATACATCACCTGACGCTGCCTCTGCACTAAGGAAGGACTGACAAGCGATGGATACGGGCCTTCTGATCATTTGTGCGCTCACGTTTGTGATTCATCTTGTTGGGACGCTTGCCTACTCTGTTCGCATCGCTGGAACACGCACTCGGCGAATAGCGTTGTCGCTGTCGCTTTTCAACGTACTGATATTGGTGTCCCGGACGTCGAACTCGTTCCAGGCTCCGCTCCTTGCCAAACGGGTCGAACAGAACATTGCGGCCGGGGCGACAAACGGCGTGGCAGACTTTCGCTGGCTCCTGACTTTTGCAACCGTTGCGACTCTCGTCGGAGCGCTGCTGATCCCAACCTTTCAGCGACTCCTGTCTCGATGGGTCGAATCTGTCGGGACGAATCGGGCGCCGCTAACCGTCCTACGGCGGGTGGCGTCGCCGGCGCTCCTGGCTCATGTTCGAGAGGCCGGCGCACTTCCGCGCTGGAGCAACATCGCGACCCTCGGCACGGGCCGTCACCTTCCCTGGAGCGTCGTTGTCATGAACACGGCCGCGATGGCCGTCTGGTCGGTGGGGGTGTTTGCGGCACTGTATGCCGGCTATCTGCGACCGGACCTCCGGGTGACGGCGAGTCAGATGTCGGCGGTGGTGAACGGCATCGCGACAATTCTGATGTTCGCGTTCATCGATCCGTATCTGTCGCTGATGACGGACGACGTGGCGGCCGGCAAGGTCGAAGAATCGTACTTTCGCCGGTCGGTGGTCTGGATGACCGGAAGCAGGCTTGTAGGAACGGTTCTCGCGCAAGTGATCCTGGTTCCAGCGGCTTTTTGGATCGTCGCGCTCGCTGAGTGGTTGTGATCAGGCGGTTCCATTGCCACAGGAAACGGAGACTGCGGAGGAAACGGAGAGAGGCATCAACTCGGGTGAGCTGCGCTCATGACGCCTCTGGTGTAAGAGCCTGATTGATGTAGCATTTACGCCGACTCGCGCCCGGGCTGGAACCAGCAGGACGCCCGTTCCGTCACACTGACCGGATACGCCAATGAGAGGCACACTGCACTCGCTGGGCTTTCTCGTCAAAGGCCCGATCATCCTGGCATTCTTGTTCATCATCAATCTGATGACCTCGCCCGGCCACTGGTGGGTGCAGTGGGCGG
>DATFRP010000210.1:0-15468 GCA_035263125.1 Vicinamibacterales bacterium | reverse complement strand
GCAGGTGTCTACTACCTGAACGAACGACCGCCCGATGCAGATGCGCGCATCGCACGCATGACGACCGCGCTGACGCATCGTGGTCCAGATGCCTGTGGCTACCACAGCGACGAGAGGGTCGTACTCGGACATCGGCGGCTGAGCATCATCGATCTGGCCACAGGGCAGCAGCCGCTCTACAACGAAGACCGCACGATCTCGGTCGTCTTCAACGGAGAAATCTACAACTTCCACGACATTCGCCGCCGGCTCATCTCGGCTGGCCACAGGTTTCGGACCAACAGCGACACCGAAACCATCGTGCACGCGTACGAGGAATGGGGAGAGGACTGCGTACAGGCGTTCAGAGGCATGTTCGCATTCGCGGTGCGCGACGAGCGTCGCGACCGGCTGTTCCTCGCGCGCGATCGCTTTGGCAAGAAGCCGCTGTTCTATGCCGAGTACGACGGCGCCTTTGTCTTTGCGTCCGAGATGAAGGCGATTCTGGTCGACGAACGCGTCGACAAGCGGATCGATCAGGAAGCGCTCGCGTCCTACTTCATGCTGTCGTATATCCCGGCCCCGCTGACGATCTTCGCGGGGATACGCAAGCTGCAGCCCGGGCACACGCTGACAGTCGACAGGCAGCGCGTGCGCAAGAAGCTGTACTGGGACATCGCGTTTCAACCAGACCGCTCGCGCTCGGAGGCTGACATCCTCGATGAGCTCACGACACGCATCGACGAATCCGTCCGCATCCGTCTGATCAGCGACGTCCCGCTGGGCGCGTTCCTGAGCGGTGGCATCGACTCGAGCGCTGTGGTCGCGTCGATGGCGAAGACCTCGGGCAGCACGCCGGTCAGGACGTTCACGATCGGCTTCGCCGGAGAAGACGGCGGTCGTGATGACGAGCGGCGATACGCGCGGATGGTGTCGGAGCGGTACCGCACGGATCATCGGGAGCACGAAGTCCATCCTGACGTCACCGGCGTCATCGAGTCGATCGTGCGGAGCTTCGACGAGCCGTTTGCCGACGACTCGATGATCCCGTCGTACTTCGTGTGCAAGACGGCACGCGAGCACGTGACGGTGGCGCTGTCGGGTCTCGGCGGCGACGAGGCGTTTCTCGG
This sequence comes from Vicinamibacterales bacterium, assembly GCA_035263125.1. GTDB lineage: Bacteria > Acidobacteriota > Vicinamibacteria > Vicinamibacterales > UBA2999 > Gp6-AA40. The sequence continues at coordinate 14,359 of DATFRP010000210.1, read as the reverse complement.
ATACGAACGATATCTCGGCTTCAGGCTGAGTCAGTGGTTCGCTCGTGTCCCCTCGGGTCTCCGCTCTGGGGTCATCAGCCCGCTCGTGAGCTGTCTGCCGGAGTTCGGGGCGGGCGGTAATCGCATCAATCATCTCAAGCGGTTCGTGCGATCCGCGGTCGAAGACGAGGCGCGTCGATATTTCGGTTTCGTACTCAAGATCGCCCCGGACTACCGCGAACGCCTGTTCGGCGCTGGCGGTCACGCGAGCCGCGCCGCGATGGAGGCGGCGCAGGAACGATTCATCCGCCACTACAGAGATGCCCAGGCGGAGGATCCGCTGGACCGCGTCGTCTATTGCGACGTCAAGACGTATCTTCCCGACGACATCCTCGCGCTCACCGATCGGTTGAGCATGTGTCACTCGCTCGAGGTCCGTGTGCCCTTCCTGGATCACGAGCTCTTCGAGTTCAGCGCCACCATTCCGTCAGAGATGAAGATGAAGTGGCTGCGCAAGAAACATCTGCTCAAGAAAGGGCTCGCGGCGGTGCTGCCCGAGCCGGTGCTGTCACATCGCAAGCAGGGGTTCGTGGGCCCGATGTCGCGGTGGTTGAAGCGGGATCTCAAGGCCTACACGTTGAGCGTCCTCGCGCCCGAGCGTCTGGCGCGCCACGACCTGCTCGACAGCCAGACCGTCGCCCGGATCCTTCGCGATCATTTCAACGGCCGCGAGACCAACGACACGCTGATCTGGTCGCTCGTCGTCTTTCAAACCTGGTTCGATCTCTACGTCGACGGTATCCCACGGGCCACACAGCGCGCCGTGCCGGCGGCCTGACTTTGACCGGCGGAGGTGGCGTCCCTTGGCGATGGTTGGTATGACTCCGCTTCGGCTCCTCCTCATCGACGATTCCGAGGACGATGCGTCGCTCGTCGTGGACGAGCTTTCGAGAGCCGGATATTCGGTCGTGTCCCGGCGCGTCGACACACCTGAAGCGCTTGCTATGGCGCTCACGTCGCAGCGCTGGGATCTCGCGATTGCCGACTACTCGATGCCGAAATTCAATGGCGCTGCCGCGCTCGCGCTGCTGCGCGAACACAACGCGGAACTGCCGCTCATCTTCGTGTCGGGGACGATCGGCGAAGTCGAGGTCGTGGCCGCCATCCGCAATGGGGCTCAGGACTATGTGCGCAAGGGCGACATGGCCCGTCTCGTTCCGACGGTAGAACGCCAACTGCAGGAGGCGGCGGGCCGTCTGCCTCGTCCCCATGTGGCCGCGCAGCTCGTGCACCTCGCGTATCACGACGCGCTGACGGATCTGCCCAACCGTGTGCTGTTGCACGATCGTCTGCGCCAGGCCATCCTCTCCTCACAGCGCTCGCACAAATCGCTGGCGGTGATGGTGCTCGAAATCGGAGGCCTCGAGTCGATCATCGATGCGCACGGGCGCTACGCAGGCGATCGCGTCATCCAGGATCTGGCGTCTCGACTGCGCGCGCTGCTGCGAGAGGGCGATACGGTCGCGCGCCTCGGCGCGCAGCAGTTTGCGCTTCTGCTTCCCGGCACGAACAGCTCGGGCGCCGAGCTGGCCGCTCGCAAGGTCCTGCAGGATGTCAGACGGGCTGTCATCCTCGACGGGCAGCGGCTGTCGATCGATGCCAGCCTCGGCATCGTGTGCGTGCCCGACCACGGGACCAATCCCGACGAGCTCCTGCATCGGGCCGAGCGTGCGCTTCGTGCCGCGCAACAGATGCGATCGGAAAGCGCGGTGTTCTCCGCCAGCCGCGATCGCGGCGAGCCTCAGCGTCTCCTGAGCATTCCGGAGCTGCGCGAAGGCGTCGAGAACGGTCAGTTCGTCTTCGACTATCAGCCGATCGTCCATCTGCAGACTGGACGCGTGATCGGCGTCGAAGCACTCGCGCGCTGGAATCATCCACGCCGCGGTCGACTCCTGCCGGCAGAATTCATCGAGCTGGCCGAGACCACATGGTTGATCGAGCCGCTCACGATGCTCCTGCTCGATCGGGCGATCACCGAGTGGACCAAGACCGAACGATTGGTGTGGGCGCCCGTCGCCGTCAACCTGTCGTCGAAGAGTCTTCGCGACCAGAACCTTCCGGATCTGATCGGCGACCTGCTCCGCCTGCATGGCGCGCCCGCGTCGGCGCTGACGCTCGAAGTGGTCGACGACGCGCTCGTACTCGAAACGGCGAAGGCGGAGGCGAGCCTGATGCGACTGCATCGCATGGGCATCGGTCTTGCCCTCGATGACTTCAAGGCTGAGTACTCACCGGCCAGCTACCTGCGGCGCCTGCCGATCGACCGTTTGAAGATGGGGCGAACGTTTGTGGCCGGCTTGCCCGATCAGGAAGCCGCGATGCGGTCGATCATCGACCTTGCCCATAGCCGCGGACTGGTGGTGGTCGCCGAAGGCGTCGAGAACGCCGAGGTTCGCGACCAGCTGCGGGTGCTTGGCTGCGACGCGGCGCAAGGCTATTTCATCGCGGCGCCGGCCTCGGCGACTGAGACGAGACGATGGGTCGCACGCAGCAATGCGGCGCGACGGATGGATGAAGCGCGATCGTGACAGTGCGCGTGCGGGGAAGTGAGGTAGGAATGCACTCTGATGGTGGCTGTGTGCGACTTGGCGTCGTGGCAATACTCTCGACGTTCATCGCCTGCGGCGGTTCGAACGGACCCTCAGGCCCGAGCGCGGTGCCGCAGATCCGCGGTGGCGAAACGCTGTTTACCGAAGACTTCGAATCCGGCACGCTCGACGCGTGGCAGGATGGCGTCAATCCTTCAAAGCAGCGCGTCGTGACCGGACAGGACGCGCAGGCCGGCGATCATTATCTGGCAGTGACCTATCCGGCGGGCGCGGACGGAGGGTGGCTCACGCGCTTCTTCATGCCCGGGTACCAGACGATGTACGTCAGCTTCTACGTGCGCTTCCCCGGAGACTGGTTGGGGGGCACGAAGCTCGTAGGGCTGTATGGCAACCGGGTCGACAATCAATGGTCGGCCTTCGGCAAATCAGGGGACTGTCCGAACGGGACGGATTTCTTCGATACGATGCTCGTCGCCGAGCAGATCGGCAATCCCGGTCCCCTTCGTTTCTACACCTACTACCCCGATATGGCTCGTGAGCCGGATGGGGTGATCTGCTACGGACGATTCGGCACCCAGGTGGGCCAGGCGACGTATCAAGGGTCGGTCGTCCTGCGACCCAACGCATGGCACAAAGTCGAGTTTTACGTGCAGCTCAATACACCGGGGAATAGTGACGGCGTGCAGACCTTCTGGGTGGATGGTACGCAGGCGGCGACCTGGCAGAAGATGCGGCTGCGCGACACCGATCTCCTGCGACTCAATGCGGTCCAAATGAGCTTCAGCGCCGGCGATGTGCCGAAGCAGCAGGAACTGAACATCGACTCGATCGAAGTTCGCACCCAGCGCTGAATCGGGCGCTAGGACGAGGCGCCCGTGATTCTCAAACCCTTTGGCGCCTCTGGTACCTGCGCGGCAGAACCGAGGCAGCCGATATAGCTCGTGGCCACGACGACATGATCGAAGAGGAGCGTGGTGGTTTGGCCAGCCGGCGTGTCGGGCGAATAGTTCTGCAGCCAGATCCAGTTGATGTTGAGCGCGCTCGTGCTGCGCCACCGGAAGCCCTCGAACGTCGTCGTGCTCGTGGGATCCTGCATGAAGCGGCCACCGTTCCAGTAGCCTTTTGGAAACCCCTGCCCCAGATGTGAGACCTTCACGCCGTTCAGCCAGATCGCGTGTTCTCCGTTGAAGGCTGTCGTCGGGTTATTCAGCTTGACCATCTCCTCGACACAGGTCCACTGTCCACCAGTCGCCTTGACCGAGGGGTTGTTGAGAAGGAAATCTCCCCAGTAGCTACCGCCGGCATCGGGATGCATCGCCATCCAGTAGTCGTAGTGATCGAACCCGCCGGTGATCGTGTTCTGCTCGGCACCGGCAATGAAGCGATCGGCGCCATTCGGCTTGCTGCCCGCCTGAGGGTCGGGCCATGCGGACACCGGATTGTAGCCGCCCACCCAGATGCCGGTGTGGGCGAAGTTGTTCGTCGTCGGGTACTTGACGTAGTAGCGGACGTAGATCGTGTCGTCGATGCCGGGGGTGAGCACTTTGTAGAGTTGCCCGCCCTCGATCACGCCGCCGATAGCCGGGACGCTGAGCGAGTGTCCCGCAGGCGTGCCCGGGGGCACGTCGGTCACCAGTTGCATCCGATCGGTGTTCTTCGTTGCGTCCCATTTCGAGGCGATGTTCCCGATGACGCCCTCTTCGAACTGTTCGGTGAAGCGGACGGCGGCATTGTTCTCGATGCCGACATCACCTGGATAGAGCGCCGAGATCCCTCCGCTCGTTTGTGCCATCGGCCGGCCGCTGAAGATCGCCGACGCTGCGAGCAGCGCGGTCGTGATCAAAAGGGAAATCGGAGTGCGCCTGGAACTTGTCATGCGGTATGTGTTCTGTTCGCAACAGCTGTGCCGTGTCGATTACAAGACGTGATCGAACCCTCGTTGCGTCTCCTGTTCGCTGGGGGATAGTCCCGTTGCGTCCACTTCTTCGGAAGGAATCAGGATTCCTGATTCCTGAATCCTGATTCCGTTTCCAAATACGCGGCTGAGACACGAGAACGCGCATGACGACTGTGTCCGTGCAGTGCGTCATGCGCGTCCCTTACGACCTTGCTACGGGAGGCACCCGATGTAGCTGGTCGCGACGACGACGTGATCGAACACCGCGGTGTTGCTGAAGCCCGGCGGATCATCCGGCGCGTAGTTCTGCAGCCAGATCCAGTTGATGTTGAGCGCGTCAACGCTGCGCCACCGGAACCCCTCGAACGGCTGACCGCTCGGATTCTGCGTGAAACGGCCGCCGTCCCAGAAACCGTTCGGGAATCCCTGTCCGAGATGCGAGACCTTGTTGCCGTTGATCCAGATGGCGTGCTCGCCATTGCGGGCCGAGGTCGGGTTGTTCAACTTCACCATCTGCTCGAGACAGACCCACTGACCCGGGTTGGCCGTGATCGACGGGTTGTTCAGGAGGAAGTTGCCCCAATACGAGCCCCAGCCATCGGGATGCATCTCCATCCAGTAGTTGTAGTACTCGTACGCATGCGTCAGGTTGTTCTGCTCGGCCGCGGCAATGAACCGGTCGTTGCCATTCGGCTTGCTGCCGGCTTGCGGATCGGGCCATGCCGACACCGGGTTGTAGCCGCCGAGCCACATACCGGTGTGGTGGTAGTTACCACTCGTCGGATACTTCATGTAGTAGCGGACGTACACGACGTCGTTCACTCCCGGGCTGAGTACTCTGTAGAGACTCCCACCGTTGTTGACGCCCCCGCCGACCCACGGGATGCTCAGCGCGTGCCCGCCGGCAGAGCCCGGCGGTACATCGGTCACGAGCCTCATCCCGTCGGGATTTCCCACAGAAGTCCATCGGGAAGCGACACTGCTGATGCTGCCTTCTTCGAATTGCTCGCTGAAGATGACGTGCGGATCGCTCTCGATGCCAACGTCGCCCGGATAGCGCGACGAGATGCCCGTGCCCGGCGTGGACGGAGCCGTCGGCGCCGTACCGTTCGACACGGTCACGTTGATCGGCGCTGACGTTCGCACGTTGCCGGCGGCATCACGTGCCACGGCTGTGATCGAGTGAGTCCCATTCGCAGCGCTCGTGGTGTTCCACGTCGTCGCGTACGGCGACCTCGCGACTTCGGACCCGAGGTTGGAACCATCGAGTTTGAACTGCACGCCGACGACGCCGACGTTGTCGGTGGCGCTGGCCGAAACGGACACGCTGTTTCCGGACACGGTGGCACCCGATGAGGGACTGGCCATCGAGACCGTCGGTGCGGACGAATCGGCGCCGGGCGTCACCGGTCCGCCGGTGCTGCTGAAACGAACGTGCAGATACGGACGCAGGCTCGCGTTGCCGTTCTCCGTGCTCGCGAAGTAGCGGTAGCGGTCCTTGTACTTGCTCGCGTCGGAGTTGAGCAGCACGCCGAAGTTCGAGGAGGGATCGCTCGTCCACTCCTGGACCATCTGGGTGAGTGACCACTGCTTGTAGCCGCTGGCCTTGTCGACCGCCAGCTGCGCGTACGGCGGCGTGATGTCGCCCTGCGCGAGCGGAATGCCGTTGTAGCAGCAGTTGGATGCCGACCAGCCGTTGATGCCGTCGAACGTGTAGCCGCTCGCGCTCTCGATCACCGGATTGCGGTTCTGGATCTTGTGCGCGGTGACGGTGTACGTCGCGTCCGATGTGTTGTCGCTCTCGACGAGCGCGAGGTTCAACGTCGCATCCTGAATCGTGGCCCCTGCCGGCAGCACCGACAGGTCGAACTTCATCAGGATGGCGTTGGCCGTCTCGTATTCCGGCCAGGTATACGTGAAGAGCAGCGGAGATCCGCTGTTGTTGTTCGCGTCGAGATTGATGGTCGTGTCGGACGGAAGGATCATCGCTTCGCTGACTGACGGCGTGGTGCCACCACCTGACGGCGGCGGTGTCGTCGGCGGTGGTGTCGGGTCTCCACCCGACGGCGGCGGAGCCGTACCGGTGGATGTATACGTGATCTCCAGGGCCGGGCGGAGACTGGGATCCGGATATTCCATGCTCGCGAAGTAGCGATAGCGATCCTGCCCGGTCGTGGCATCCGAATTCAGGAGGACGCCGAAGTTGGAATTCGGATCGGCCAGCCACTCCTGCACCATGTTCGTGATCGTCCACGACTTGAAGCCGGTGTTCGTGCTGACGGCGACCGACGCGTAGGGCTGCGAGATGTTGCCCTGCGCGAGCGGAATATTGTCGAAGCAGCAGGTCGACGGTGCCCATTGCGAGGTACCACTGCTCATGTAGCCAGTGGCCGTCTCGATCGTGGGATTGCTGCCGGTGATCTTGTGCGCGGTGACGGTGTACGTCGCGCCAGGGCCTCCCTTCTTGTCGGATTCAATGAGCGCCAGTTTGAGCTTTGCGCTCTGCACCACCGCGCCGGCGGGCACTGCCGACAGGTCGAACTTCATGATGATCGCGTTGGCGACCCGGTTGTTCGGCCAGGTATACGTATTCAACGTGGCTTGCGTGCTGTTGTTGCTGGCGTTCAGGCCAACATACGTATCAGCGGGCGACAGAACGGCGGTGCCTGTCTGGGCACTCTGCGCCTGAGCGGTTCGCTGCGTCAGCGGAATGGCCACCGCCATGCCCATTGCAACAACGACGGAGACAACGAATCGGACGAACAGGGGACGACCTGTGTTCGAAACCCGGGTGGTCAGATATTGCACTACAACCTCGACTGAAAGGGGCGTTGGTTACCCGCGAGCCCCTCGAGAGGAGCACACGAAACAGTCGAGGCACCATCGGCAACGGATATGCCATCAGGAAAAAACCTGAAGATCTCAAGCACTTAAGCTCGACTGTTTCGGGGTGGCATAGTCCGGTCTCCTTCCCCAGCTCTGTGATTTAAACGCCCTGTAAACCACGAGTACAAGAATGGGTTGCCCGCGCTGCGGTGCGCGCAGATTCTGGACGTTGAAAGACGGCCGCCGCCGGTGTGTGCGTTGTCGCTACGATTGGAAGCCGGACCGCCTTCCGCTCCGGCTGACCCGGCGACAATGGCGCGTGCTTCTTGAATGGTTCGTGCGCGGAATGACCAGCGCGCAGATCGCTCATGAGACGCAGCTCGAGCGCAAGCGCATTCTACGCGCCTTGACTGTTGTCCGCTCCGCGATGCTCGACTCGGCGCCCGAGGGATTGCGTCTTCCGGCGACGCGACGGACGCATCACGCCCACGCACACGATCACGTGACGGATGAAGGGCGCTCGACGCGACCGAAGCCCGCCGTGCTCGGTCTGCGACTCGTGGGCGAACAGGTGTGGGCGGAAGTCGTGCCCGACGACGAAGCCGAGTTGCTGGTGAGAATGCTTCGGGAGCGCAAGAACGGGCGCGGCCTGCACGATGGAACGCCACCTGACTACGAAGCCGTGGTCTATCGAAGCCGGTTGTATCGCCTGACCAACGGCGGAGAAGGGCGGGCGTCAGCGCCGTTCGGACACCTCGAAGGCTTCTGGGCGTACCTCCATCACCGACTGCGTTCGAAGGGTGGAATCCGGAGGCCACGGCTGGGCCTGTATCTGGCTGAATATGCCTGGCGTTACAATCACCGCAAGCTCACGCCACGCGAGCAGATCCAGCTGCTTCTGAAGTTGATCGGACGACGCCGGTCCGGTGTGCGATCTACCACTATGCCGTCCGTCCGCAAGCACAACCGTAGCCCAGGTAATTCGCTGACGGACCCTCAGTCGAAAACCTGACGCACGATCCCAGATCTACACGGATCCAGTCGGTTCCCCTGCAGTCTGCACGCCCAACGGCCCTGCTTCCAGACGCGGACCAGTTTGTCCATCGGGCTTCACCTTGAGAGACGTTACGGGCTTCACCCGATGCCCGCCCGGTCCGCTTCTTGATTATTGTGGGCGGCGATGCCAGTCCATCCCACGCCTCGTGACGCGACCGATCTGCCTGCCGGGATGGATCCGCGTCCTTCAGATTCCGCAGCCCAGGCACGGACATCAGCCTCGATGCGTCTGCTCCTCATCGAGGACTCCGACGACGATGCCACGCTGATTCTGCGCGAGCTCACACGGGCCGGCTACGCAGTCACGCCAGAACGCGTCGCGACCGCCGATGCGCTCGCCGACGCCCTCACCCGTCAGCGCTGGGACATCGCCATCGCGGACTACACGATGCCCGGCTTCAGCGGCTCGGCCGCACTCACGCTCCTGCGCGAGTACGACGCCGACCTGCCCTTCATCTTCGTCTCCGGAACGATGGGCGAAGACGTCGCGGTCGCCGCGATGCGAAGCGGCGCGCACGACTACATCATGAAATCGAATCTGAAGCGGCTGGTGCCTGCCGTCGAGCGCGAGCTGCGCGACGCGGCGGGGCGGCAGTCCCGCCGCCAGGCGGAGGCGCGTCTCGCGCACCTCGCCTATCACGATGCGCTGACCGATCTGCCCAACCGTGTGCTGCTGCACGATCGTCTGCAGCAGGGCATTCTCGGCGCGGAGCGCTCGCACGAATCGCTCGCGCTGCTCGTGCTCGATCTCGACGGGTTCAAGACCGTGAACGATTCGCTCGGGCATCACGCCGGCGATCGCGTGCTGCAGGAGTTGTCGTGGCGACTGCGCGAGCTGTTGCGCGACGTGGATACCGTCGCCCGCCTCGGCGGCGACGAGTTCGCGATCGTCCTGCCGCGGACCGATTGTGACGGGGCCATCCTCGCGGCGCGCAAAGTCATGGAAGCCCTGCGCCGGCCGGTGCCGATCGACGATCGCAGCTTCGTCGTCGGTGGCAGTCTCGGCATCGCGTGCTTCCCGGCGCACGGTGTCGGTGCCGACGAACTGCTGCAGAAGGCCGACATCGCGATGTATGTCGCGAAGACGGGCGGGCTGGGGTACGCCGTCTACGTGCCGGGACGCGATCAGTACGCGCATCGACGCCTCACCTTGATGACCGAGTTCAGGGAGGGCATCGAGTGCGGACAGTTCCTCTTCGACTATCAGCCGATCGTGAACCTGCAGTCGGGCGTGCCGATCTCGGTCGAGGCGCTCGTGCGCTGGAACCACCCGCAACGCGGCCGCCTGCTGCCGAGCGAGTTCATCGAGTTCGCCGAGCACACCTGGCTGATCGAACCGCTGACCATGCTGCTCCTCGATCAGGCGCTGGCGGAATGGTCGGGCCCTCAGCCGCCGATCTCGATCGCGGTCAACCTGTCGCCGCGCACGCTGCGCGATCCCGATCTGCCCGATCGCATCGCCAACGTGCTGAGTGCGCACGATACGCCGCCTTCGAGACTGGTGCTCGAGATCACCGAGAGCACGCTGCTCGTCGATGCGCAGCGGACGACGACGTGCCTGTCGCTGCTGCACGACATGGGCGTCACACTGGCGATCGATGACTTCGGCGCCGGCTATTCGTCGCTCAGCTATCTCCGTCGGCTGCCCGTGGATCAACTGAAGATCGATCGATCGTTTGCGAGCGCGCTCGCCGTGGGAGACGATCCGATCGTGCGGTCGACGATCGACATGGCGCACAATCTCGGGCTGACGGTCGTGGCCGAAGGGGTCGAGGACGCCGTCGTGCTCGAGCGGCTGCGCGAGCTCGGCTGCGACGCAGCCCAGGGCAACTTCATTGCGGCCCCGGCGCCCGCGCCGGATATTCGCCGGTGGGTGGCGGCGCGTCATGGAGGCTAGAGACTGGTCCACAGAGGAAGCCAGGACGCTGAGAGAGACGAGCCACGACAGGTGATAGTCACGGGCGACGATCCCTTCCGCGCGGTGTTTGCGTCTCACCCGCTGCCGATGTGGCTCTATGACCGCGAGACCTCGACAATCCTGGACGTCAATGACGCGGCGCTTGCACACTACGGCTGCAGCCGCGAAGAGTTCCTGCGGAAGAACGCGGCCTCGCTCGCGCTGCCTGCCGTCGATCGACGACACGGGACTGACGCGTCGACGAACGACGGTCCGGAGTTCGAGCTGATGTCGCACCCGGTCGACTTCGACGGCCGGCCTGCCGTGTTCGTCAGTGTGCGCGACGTGACTGCACTGCGACGGGTCGAACACGCGCTGGCGCGGGCGGAGCGGGACCGGCGCCGGATGACCGTCGAGTTCGAGGAGCACGTCCGCGAGCGCACGGTGCAGCTGCAGGCCGCCGTCAGCGAGCTCGAGGCGTTCAGCTACTCGGTCTCGCACGATCTGCGGGCGCCGCTGCGCAGCATCGCGGGGTTCAGCCAGGCGCTCATCGAAGATGCGGGGGATGCGCTTTCGGCCGACGCCTACGACGACATCTCGCGCATCGTCGCCGCCGCGCAGCGCATGGACCATCTGATCAACGATCTGCTGACGTTGTCGATGGTCTCTCGCTCCGGGATCACGCGCGAGCCGGTCGACATCTCGGATCTCGCAAACCGAATCCTGGCCGAGCTCGGTGATCTGTCGTTGACGCGCGCCGTTGGGATGCGAGTGCAGCCCGGCATGGTGGCGCAGTGCGACCCGCGCCTCGTGCGCGTGGTGCTGGAGAATCTGCTGACCAACGCATGGAAGTTCACGAGCCGTCGCGAGCAGGCGTGGATCGAAGTCGGTGAGATCTCGCGCGACGGCGGGACCGCGTTCTTCGTGCGTGACAACGGGGTCGGGTTCGATCCGACCTTCGCCGACAAGCTGTTCGGTCCGTTTCAGCGGCTGCACGACGCATCGGAGTTTCCGGGGACGGGTATCGGTCTCGCGACGGTGCGCCGGATCGTTCAACGGCATGGCGGACGGGTGTGGGCGGAGAGCCGGCTCGGGCAGGGGGCGTGCTTCTACTTCACGCTGCAGTCGTGATGCGTTGAGAGGTCAGTCGTGTACCAGATTCTCCTCGTCGAAGACAATGCCGACGACGTCGAGCTGACACTGCGCGCGTTTCGCAAGAGCGATCTCCTCAATACCGTCACGGTCGTGCGTGATGGCGTTGAGGCGCTGGACTATCTGCTGGCCACCGGTGAGTACGCGGAACGCGACGCCAACGCGCTGCCGGATCTCGTCCTGCTCGACATCAAGCTGCCGCGGGTCGACGGCCTGCAGGTACTCGAGCGGCTGCGTGCGAACCCGCGGACGAGGCTGCTGCCGGTCGTGGTGCTCACCTCGTCCGCTGAACCGAGGGATCTGCTGACCTGCTATTCACTGGGCGCGAACAGTTACGTGCGGAAGCCGATCGACTTCAAGCAGTTCTCGCGTGCGCTGCAGCAGATCGGCTCCTACTGGCTGCAGACCAACCAAGCGCCGCCGATTCCTGGTACTGCGTAATGCTCCAACGTCTTCTGGCGGAACCGCCTTTTCGCCTGATCGCCCGTGAAATCATCAAACGGTCCGGTCGGAACACGACGACCCGTGCGTTGTGGGACGCGTCCGAACGGCCGCCGTACCTCCTCGGGCTCGTGCGTGCCGCCACACAAGCCGTTCAGCAACGCGTGCCGCACTTCTGTGCGGTGGAATTCGGCGTGGCTGGCGGACGCGGGCTGCGAATCCTGGAGCGCGAGGCCGCCGCTGTGGAACGCGATCAGGGTGTGCAAATCAGCGTGGTCGGATTCGATGCCGGGGCCGGCTTGCCCGCGGTCACGACTGGGGATTACAGGGATCATCCCGACTACTGGCACCCCGGGGATTTCCCCATGGACGTCGCGAGGCTGCGGGCCTCGCTCAGCCCGCGGACACAGCTGGTGCTTGGCGATATCCGGGAAACGCTTCCTCGCTGGATTGCGCAGAGTCAACCGGCTCCGGTCGGCTTCGTCAGCTTCGATCTCGATTACTACTCATCGACACTGGCGGCCTTTGAGATCTTCGCGCATCCCGCCAAGCGCATGCTCCGCCGCGTGCCCTGCTACTTCGACGACATCATCGCCTTCGTCGCGCACCAGGACGCAGGAGAGCTCCTGGCGATTCGCACGTTCAACGCGCAACATCAGGGAGCGATGACCATCGATCGCTGGCACGGAATCCGTCAGGGGCGGCCCTTCGACCATCCTTACCTCGAGCAGATGTTCGTCGCGCACGATCTCGAGGCCATCAGCGGCACGGTGCTGGCGCGCGGCGCTCGCGAGCTTGCTCTCGACCAGGACGAACCGTAATCAGGGCTGCGCTGATCCCGATGATGATGCGGCGTCGAGCGCGAATGTGAGCAGCTTCGGCGAGAATGGGGTTGCGCTGTTGCCAGGTCCCGCGTTGCCCTGCGTGACCGATCCCACGCCGCCCATCAGTGCGAGGTACTGCCGCCCATCGATCCGATAGGTGATCGGCGGCCCCATGCCGCTGCGCAGTCCCGTCTGAATCTCCATCAGCTTCTGGCCCTTGTCTGCGCTGTACGCGATGAAGCGGCCGTCGCTCAACACCTGAAACACGAGATTGCCCGCGGTCGCGAGCGTTCCTCCGCCGATGCCACCGCCGCCGGGCGTGCGCCACCGCATCTGCTGCGCCACCGGATCCCACGCGACCAGCGCGCCGCGTCCGCCCGGTCCTTCGATCGGCGGTGGTCCGATCGCGGGTGGTGGGGGTTTCACTGGTGTGGGCGCGGGGCGGACAGTGCCGGTCGATGCGCCAGGGCGCGGTGTGAACGTCGATTCAGCGGCGTAGGAGAACGAGTTGTTGGTCGATGTGGGGATATAGGCCAGACCGCTCATCGGGCTGAACGACATTGGCGACCAGTTGTGCGCGCCGCCGCCGCCGGGCGAGATCAGGATGGCGTCAGTGCCGTAGAACGCCTCCTCGTTGACGATCGGCCGGCCGGTCTTCGGATCGATCCCCTTCGCCCACGTGACCTGCGAGAACGGACCGGCGGAGATGAACTGGCCGGTGATGCGATCGATCACATAGAAGAACGCGTCCTTGTTCGCCTGCATGATCACTTTGCGTGGACGCCCGTTGATCGTCAGGTCGGCGAGGATCAGATCCTGGACGCTGTCGAAGTCCCAGTTGTCGCCCGGGACGACCTGGTAGTGCCACTTCAACTCGCCGCTGTCGACATCGACGGCGAGGATCGAGCACACGTAGAGATTGTCTGTGCCTCGCGACGAGCGGTGCTGATACGCCCACGGTTCCGCGTTACCGGTGCCGACGTAGACCAGCCCCGCTTCCGGATCGTACGCCGCGCCATTCCAGACGGCGGCGCCGCCTCCGTTCTTCCACCACTCCTTGTCCCACGTGTCAGCCGCCTTCTTCATGGCGGCGTTCTCGAACGGCTTGGAGGGATCACCAGGCACGGTATAGAAGCGCCACGCGCGCCGGCCGGTCATGGCGTCGTAGGCATCGAAGAAGCCGCGCGTCGGCCGATCGCCGCCGCTCGCGCCGATGATGACCTTGCCCTTCGCGATGCGCGGCGCCATCGTGAGCGTGTACTGATCCTGCGGAAACGCGACCCGCGACTCCCAGATCACCTTGCCGCTCTCGGCGTCGAGCGCCTCGAGCCGCCCATCGATGATCGGCGCGAAGATCATGCCCTGATAGATCGCCAGACCGCGATTGACGACGCCGCAGCAGATCGCGGGTCGCACGGCGGTCTGGTTGACCCAGGGATCCCACCGCCACTTCTCTCTGCCCGTCCGCGCGTCGACGGCAAACACGATGCTCCAGTTGGTGATGCCGTAAATCGTGCCGTTGGCCACGAGCGGCGTCGCTTCCTGGCCCCCGCCTCCTGATCCCACCTCGTACGACCACGCCAGCCCGAGCCGGCTGACGTTGCTCGCGTTGATCTCGGCGAGCGGGCTGAAGCGCGTCTCGGCCTGATTCAACCCGTATGTCAGCCACTCGTCGCCG
>DATFRP010000209.1:0-91534 GCA_035263125.1 Vicinamibacterales bacterium | reverse complement strand
CCCAATGCCGTCGTCCCAGGCGAGCTCGTCATCGAGCCGCCGACGTTGATCAATCTTGGCTTTGAATGGTTCATCCAGGGCGACGCGAACCGCAACGCGGCGGTCGAGGTGACGTTCCGCAAGAAGGGCACGCCGGCGTGGAAGCCGGCGCTGCCGCTCCTGCGGCTCAACGGCGAACGCATCTACGCCGAGTCGCGGATCGACCTCATCGCGCCCAACATGTTCGCCGGCAGCATCCTCGATCTCGATCCCGACACCGAGTACGAGGCGCGGTTCGCGCTGTCCGATCCGGATGGTGTGCAGGGTGTCGCGCAGCGGGTCGTCTCGGTGCGCACCCGGCCCGAGCCGCAGCCCTACGCCGGCGGGCGCACCTTCCATGTGTATCCGCCCGGCTTCAAGGGCACGAAGATCGAGCCCTCGTTCGAGGGGCTCATGTGCGCGTACAACTTCTGGTGCGCCGGTACCGATTGGGCGACGTCGGGGCGGCCGCGCGTCGTGCCCGGTGACACGATCCTGGTCCACGCGGGACTCTACAAATACAACCGCTATGAGTACACGAACGATCCCACGGTGAATCGCACGGTCCCGCTCGATGGCACGTACTACCTGACCGCCAAAGGCACTCCTGAGATGCCGATCGTCATCAAAGGGGCGGGTGATGGAGAAGTCATCTTCGATGGCAACGGCAACTTCGCCCTCTTCGACGTGCGCGCCGCCGACTACACGTACTTCGAAGGGATCACATTCCGTAACGCCGAGATCGCCATTCAGGCGGGCACGCAGTTCATCGCCGGATCCAAGGGCCTGACGGTGAAGAAGAGCCGCTTCGAGAACGTCGGCGCGGGCGTCTTCACCAACTATGCGGGCTCGAGCAACTTCTACATCGCCGACAACACCTTCATCGGGCGCAACGATCCGAACCATCTGATTGGATGGAACGGCGAGATGTGGACGAAGTTCAACGGCGTCGACGGTCAGATCTACCCGCCGAAGATGGCGTCCTACATCGCGGTGAAGCTCTATGGCCCCGGTCACGTGGTCGCCTACAACTACATCGCCGACTTCCACGACGGCATCAACGTGGAGACCTACGGCAATCCCGACGGCTCGTACGCCAGCGGACCCGGAATCGTCGAAGGCCCCCACTATCCGACCCGCGAGTACTGGGACAAACGGCCGGTCGCGATCGATTTCTACAACAACTACATCACCAACTCACACGACAACCCGATCGAGGCCGACGGCAGCATGCACAACATCCGCATCATGCGAAACATGCTGATCAACCACGCCTCGCACGCGTTCTGCAATCAGCCGACGCTGGGCGGACCGGTCTACTGGATTCGCAACATCGCGTACAACCTGCCGGGCGGCGCAATCCGTCTCACGAATGGGGCCGCCGGCGCCATCTTCTACAACAACACCATCCTCTCGGAGACGCAGGTGCAGGCGGCGTCGAACATCCACTGGCGCAACAACCTGATGCTCGGTCAGAACGCGGCGCCGGCGATCTTCAGCGTGACGACGTTCAGCAACTACACCTCGTCGGACTACAACGGCTTCAGACCCAATCCAGGAGCCGCGGCATCATTCCAGTGGAATTCTCCGGCATCGACTGTGGTGGCCGACTTCACCGGACCCGGTCACAACGCCGTGCTCGAGCAGCACCGGTTCGCGTCGCTCGGCGAATTCAGCAAGGCCACCGGCAACGACACGCACAGCGTGCTCGTCGACTACGACATCTTCATGAACGTCCGTCAGCTCAACGCGCAGGATGCAGCGACGGTGCAGAAGCTGTACAAAGCGTCGGACTTCGATTTCCGTGTGAAGCCCGGATCGGCGGCGATCGATCGCGGCACCGTGCTGCCGACGGTGACCGACGGCTTCAGCGGAAGCGCGCCCGACCTCGGGGCACTCGAAGCAGGCAAACCCGTACCGCACAACGGTCCGCGATAACTGATAGGCCCCAGGGCCCAGGCCTGAGGCCTCAGGGCTAGCCCAGCCCTGGGCCCTGGGGCCTGGGCCCTGAGGCCTTCACCATTCGATACGCCGGATAGCTGGCGGCGAGCAACATCAACGCGTACGCGCTGTTGCGCGTGTCGCTCGCGATCGCTCCAGCCAGGAACGCGATCGAGCCGAGCAATGCGAGTGCCGTCGTCCACGGGTATCCCCACGCGCGGTACGGGCGGGGTCGCTCCGGCTCGCGGCATCGAAGCAGGAAGACGGAGATGAACGAGAGCGTGTAGTTGGCGACGAAGAAGAACGACAACACGGTGATGACCGCGCCAAACGTTTGCCCAAACAGAATGAACAGAATTGCGACCACGGTGCTGACCATGAGCGCGAAGGTCGGCGTGCCGCCGTCGTTGACCGTGGCGGCATGGGCCGATACCAGTCCGTCGCGTCCGAGCGCATAGAGCACTCGGCTGGCCATCAGATGATTCGAGTTGACTGCGCTCAACAGCGAGACGATCGTGACCGCGCTGAGAATCGGCGTTCCGAGCTCGCCAAAGATCGCTCGCGCCACGGCGGTCGCCGCAAATGTCTCACCAGCGATTGCCGAGAGCGGCAGCACGTGCATGAAGGTAAGGTTGACGAGCAGATACGTCGCGATGATCGCGAGCACGCTGCCGATGAGCGATCGCGGAATATCCGTATCCGGTCGCGTGACCTCCTCTGAGAAGTAGATCACTCCGGTCCAGCCGTCATAGGTGTAGATCACAGCCTGCAGCGACAGTACGAAGGCAGCGACCAGTGCCAGGCCCGTTGGTGCGTTGGATGCGGACGCGGCATTGCTGATCCCGGTCGCCCCGCCGTGCGCGAACGCCGCGACCACGAGCGCACCAAACGCAAGCACCTTCAACACGCTCGTGGTGGCCTGAACGGCGCTCCCGTCGCGGACGCCTCGCCACTGGGCCACCGCAAAGACAATCGCGGTGACGACGGCAATCAGCACTTGTTGATCGCGCAGCGCGGGAAAGAGCAGGCTTGCGAATTCGCCGACCACAAGCGACACGGCGGCGGTCGTGCCACAGGTCGAGAGCCAGTCGCTCCAGCCGACGATGAAGCCTGGGTATTCACCCAGCGCGTACCGGGAGAAGACATACTGGCCGCCCGATTTCGGCAGCATGGTGCCGAGCTCCGCCATCTGAATCGCGCCAAGGAGTGCGTACAGACCGCCCACTGCCCACGCGGCCATGAAGAGCGATGGAGAAGGCAGGTGCGCGGCCACTTCGCCGGGCGTGCGGAAGATCCCGGCGCCGATCGTGTTGCCGATGGTGACGGCGATGCCGAAGCCGACCCCGAGGACGGGGAGTAGGGTGCGGCGAGCTGGCACTTGGACCCGTACCTCCACCTAGACGTTTGCCCTTACCTTTGCCCTTTGCCTTTTGACCTTTGACCTACGCTGGACCTACGCGCCCCCCAACCCCGCGACGAGGTCAGCGTGCAGCAATCGATGAAACAAATGCTCGCCCGCCTCGCGCCGCACCGACAGCCGCCCCGTGTCGTACGCACGCGAGCGCAGCCCGCGCTGCACCGACACACAGATCGCGACGTCCTCCTCTTGAATCTGTTCGCTGACCGCGATGCTGGCGAGGTTCCCGGCACGAGCGGCTTCCGACACATCTGAAAAGTAGAAGTCGAAGATGACCTCGGTCTTGTCGACGCCGCGTGGAATCACGAGGTTGGTGTCCATCGCGCGGCCGTAGCAGTTGATCATGAAGTTCGGATAGATCCAGTAGTACCACGCACGATCGCCTTTGCGCACGGCGCCCGTCTGCGTGTCTGCGCTTTCGCTCACCAGCGGGCTCGTCTGCAGGCAATGGCGCGCACCGATCTCGATGACGTACTCGCTGTAGTTCAAGACGCTGTCGAGCCCCTTGTGAAGATGCGGGACGTGATAGCCGCCGTCGAGATAGTTGTCGACGAACGCTTTCCAGTTGCAATCGATCGTGTAATGCCGCCGTTCGAGCCAGAGAAGATCACTGAGACCGAGCGCCCGAAGTTGTGTCAGCAATGTGTCGCCGAGGTAGTCGTTCAGAGACGGGCCGCTCTGGTGCGGTCTGACGAACACCCACTTCTCACACGTCGCAGACTCGATCGGGATGAGGCCGTTCCCGGAGCGATCGAAATCGCACACGCCAGAGAAGTCGGGCGTGCCTTTCAGCGTGCCATCGAGCGCGTACGTCCAGCCGTGATACGGACAACGGAATTGGCGGGCCGAGCCGCTGGCGTCGGTGACGACCGCGGCAGCATGATGGCGGCAGACGTTGAAGAAGCCGCGCAGCGCGCGGTCTTCGGCACGAACGACGACAATCGGCTCGCCGCCTGACAGCTCGCACGCGATGTAGTCACCAGGCGCGCTCACGTCGTCGACGCGCCCGGCCACCTGCCACGAGCGCGCGAAGACAGTCTCACGCTCCAGGTCCAGCACTCGCGCGTCGGTGTACCAGGCCGAAGGAATGGTCGATGCGTGGGCAAGCGGCTGGTCGCGGCGGTACGCGCTGATGATCTGCTCGAGAGTCAATCCGGCGATCTTACGCCGCCGCCTGCGTCGCCACGACATCCCGTGGGCCACATTCAGAGGGCGGCGACTCCTCTCGAATCCTGGAGGTCCCCCGGTCCTACGGAGTCTCACTGACGCGGGTGATCGATCTGTGTCGTTCGTCACCCTTTCAAATCCCGAGCGTCAGGTCGACTCCTTAGGGGAACCTCCGGGGTACGTGACTTGCTCGAAGCCGCTTACGACCCAAGTACCTGAAGGTCTGCGGTTACAGGTGGAGGCTCCGCATGAAATCCAAGGATTTGGCCTGGCGGTGTCCGTGACGCTCTGCTGAGCGGTGCGATCGCGTGTCAGCGTAAGTCGTCATGAGCACCGGGACCAGAACGGCAATCGTCGCGTGGCTGATCACGGCGGTGTACTACTTCTATCAGTACATGCTGCGGTCGGCGCCCGCCGTGATGATGCCGGAGCTGTCGGACGCCTTCGGCATCAGCGCGCTCGCCGTGGCGTCGATGGTCGGTCTCTTCTACTACGGCTATTCGCCGTTCAGTCTCGTTGCCGGCGCGGCGATGGACCGGCTCGGACCGCGTAAGGTCGTGCCCCTCGGCGCTGCCACGGTCGGCATCGGCTCGCTCCTCTTTGCCTCTGGCAGCAACGAAGCCGCCAGCATCGGCCGTTTTCTCCAGGGCGCAGGTGGCGTGTTTGCGCTCGTGGGAGCGGCCTATATCGCGACGACGAACTTTCCGGCGTCGCGCGCGGCCACGCTCATCGGCGCGACGCAGATGTTCGGCATGGCCGGTGGTTCTGCCGGTCAGGTCGTCGTCGGGCCGGTCATCGGAGCCGGTGTTCCGTGGTCGGCGTTCTGGATCGCGATGGGCATCGGGGGGCTGGCGATCAGCGTTCCTCTGTTCCTGCTGCTTCCATCAGCGAAGCGTTCAGATCAGCCCGCCGACTGGTTGAAGAGCGCCGGGCGCGCGATGCTCGTCGTCTTCCGGAACCCGCAATCGATTCTGTGCGGGATGATCGCGGGCCTGCTCTTCATCCCGACGACGATCTTCGACATGATCTGGGGCGTCCGCTATCTGCAAGAGGGCAGAGATTTCCCGTACGCGTCTGCGGTGTTGCACTCATCGATGGTCCCGCTCGGCTGGATCATCGGCTGCCCGCTGCTCGGGCTGCTCTCGGATCGCCTCGGACGGCGGAAGCCGGTGATCATCGGCGGCGCCGTGGTGCTGTTCGCGTGTCTGGCGTGGATTCTCTACGGCGTACCCAATCTCTTCCCGCCGTATTCGATCGCCCTCGTCGCCGGGCTGGCCTCCGGGGCGGCCATGATTCCGTACACCGTAATCAAGGAAGCCAACCCGCCATCGGTCAGCGGCACCGCCACGGGCGTCGTCAACTTCCTGAACTTCACGTTCAGCGCGCTGCTCGGACCGGTCTTCGGCCGGGTGCTTGCAAGTGTCAGCGGTGGCGCGAGCCCGATGCATCTCGAGCACTACCAGACGGCGTTCCAGCCGCTCTTGTATGGCGTCGCGCTGGCGATCGTGCTCACGTTTCTGTTGAGAGAGACGGGACCGGCGGTCGCGCGTCCTATCGTGGCGAGGGAATATGAACCGAACAACTGGCACAGGCAAGTACGAACAGGTGCTCGAGCGGTGCCGGGCCCTGGAGCCCGTACCCACCGCGGTCGCCCATCCCTGTGAAGAGAGCGCACTGACCGGCGCGATCGAGGCTGGCGCCAAGCGGCTCATCGTGCCCATCCTCGTGGGGCCGATCGCGAAGATCCGCGACGTTGCGAAGAAGGCCGGCGTCGAGCTTGGGAACACGCGGCTCGTCGACGCGCCTCACAGCCACGCGGCTGCGGCGAAGGCGGTCGAGCTCGTTCGTCAAGGCCAGGCCGAGCTTCTGATGAAAGGGAGTCTGCACTCTGACGAGCTGCTGAGTGCCGTTGTTGCGAAAGAGACAGGGCTGCGCACGGGTCGTCGCATCAGTCATGTATTCATCATGGATGTGCCGACGTATCACAAAGTGCTGGTCGTCACCGACGCGGCGATCAACATCGCGCCCGCGTTGGAAGACAAGGCCGACATCTGTCAGAACGCGATCGATCTCGCGATTGCGCTCGGGCTGAAGCAGCCGAAGGTCGCGATTCTGGCGGCGGTCGAGACCGTCAACTCGAAGATGCAGGCGACCCTCGATGCGGCGGCGCTGTGCAAGATGGCCGAGCGAGGCCAGATCACCGGTGGAGTGCTGGATGGTCCGCTCGCGTTCGACAACGCGATCAGCAAAGAGGCCGCGAGAATCAAAGGGATTCAATCGGAAGTGGCCGGAGATCCCGACATCCTCCTCGTGCCGGATCTCGAGTCGGGCAACATGCTCGCGAAGCAGCTCAGTTTCCTGGCCAACGCCGACAGCGCCGGCCTCGTGCTCGGCGCCCGCGTGCCGATCATCCTGACCAGCCGCGCCGACAGCGTACGCGCACGGATCGCCAGCTGCGCGGTCGCGATGCTCGCGGCGCACGCCGGACGGCAGACGCTGCAGGCTGTGTCGTAAAGAAGCGGGCTGATGAGAGCCCGCCAGCGAGAAATGCAGAATGCAGAATTCAGAATGCAGAAACCGGAAGAGGCCAAAAAGCAGACAGTGTCTGCATTCTGCATTTTGCATTCTGCATTACGGATTTCATCTGGTGCGTCATGGGTGATCACGCAGTCGTCCTCGTTCTCAACGCCGGGTCGTCGAGCCTCAAGTTCTCGGTCTATCAGGTCATCTCTGCCGACGAGTGGCCGCTCGAGGTGCGAGGCCAGATCGAGGGGATTGGCACGACACCGCACTTCACGGCCAAGGATGGCTCGGGCGAGAAACTCGACGACCAGCGGTTGGGCGACGTCATTCACGATGCGGCCACGGCGCTCGATGTTCTGGCCGGATGGCTTCGCGCCCGCTACCAGGGCGTGCGCGTGCTGGGTGTCGGGCATCGCGTTGTTCATGGCGGGGCGAGGCATGCTGCGCCAATCGTGGTCACGCCGAAGGTGATGGAAGACCTGAAGACGCTGATCCCTCTCGCGCCGCTGCATCAGCCGTACAACCTCGCAGCCATCGACGCCGTGAGCGAACGACTCCCCGATGTTCCCCAGGTCGCCTGCTTCGACACCAGCTTTCACCGCGGTCACCAGGTCGTCGCCGAAGTGGTCCCGTTGCCGCAGGACATCCGTCAGGCCGGCGTCCAGCGCTACGGCTTCCACGGCTTGTCGTACGAGTACGTCGCGTCGGTACTCCCGAAGGTGGCGCCGGAGCTCGCAACCGGACGCGTGATCGTGGCGCACTTGGGAAGCGGCGCGAGCCTGTGCGCCATGAACGACGGGCGCAGCGTCGACAGCAGCTTCGGGTTCACGGCGCTCGACGGCCTCTGCATGGGAACGCGGCCCGGGGCGCTCGATCCCGGCGTGGTCCTCTATCTCTTTCAAGGGCGCGGCATGTCGGCGAAAGACGTTGAAACCGTGCTCTACAAGAAATCAGGGCTCCTCGGGCTGTCCGGCAGCAGCAACGACATGCGCGTGCTGCTCGAGAGCAGCGATGCCAGCGCGCGGCTCGCGGTCGAGTACTTCGTCTTCAGGGCGGCGAAGGAAATCGGAGCGCTCGCGGCGACCCTGCGCGGTCTGGATGGACTGGTGTTTACGGCAGGCATCGGCGAGAACTCCGCCGAGATCCGAGAGCGGATTTGTGAAGCGTCCTCGTGGCTGGGCATCGAACTCGACCGCGCCGCCAACGAACGCGGCGGTCCGCGGATCTCGTCGATCCAGAGTCGGGCCTCGGCCTGGGTGATTCCCACCAACGAGGAACTGATGATTGCCCGCCATACCGGGTCGCTTCTCGGGTTGACGGCAGGCCGCCTGAAGGCGGCCTCTGCGAGTTGATTGGTGAAGGCGGCCTCTACGGGTTGAAGAAGGACTGATCCATGGCAGCAACAGCACCGCGTGCGGCCACCAAGGAGCGAACCGTCGATCCCTGGCAGGGGTTTCGATCCGGTCTCTGGCAGGGCGAGATCAACGTTCGCGACTTCATCCAGCAGAACTACGAGCCGTACGACGGCGACGAGTCGTTCCTGAAACCAGCGACCGCGCGGACGCAGAAGGTCTGGACCAGGCTCCAGAATCTGTTCGTCGAAGAGCGGAAGAAGGGCGTGCTCGACGTCTCGCAGATTCCGAGCTCCATCACCGCGCACAAGCCCGGATACATCGATCGCGACAACGAGCTGATCGTCGGTCTCCAGACAGACGCGCCGCTGAAGCGCGCGATCATGCCCAACGGCGGCTTTCGCATGGTCGTCTCGGCGTTGAAGACGTACGGCTACGAACCCGACCCGCATGTCGTCGACGCCTTCACGAAATACCGCAAGACGCACAACGACGGCGTCTTCGACGCCTACACCCCGGACGTGCGGCGATGCCGAAGCTCGCACATCCTGACAGGACTTCCCGACGCCTACGGTCGGGGGCGGATCATCGGCGACTACCGTCGGGTCGCGCTCTACGGCGTCAAGCGGCTCATCGAACACAAGGAAGAGGAGAAGGCCAGCCTCGATACGCTGATGTCGACCGAGGAGATCATCCGCGATCGCGAGGAGCTGTCCGAACAGATTCGGGCCTTGAAAGAGCTCCTCAAGATGGCGTCGAACTACGGCTTCGATATCTCGCGTCCGGCGGCCAACGCGAAGGAAGCGGTGCAGTGGCTCTACTTCGGGTACCTCGCCGGCGTGAAGGAGCAGAACGGCGCGGCGATGTCGCTCGGGCGGACCTCGACGTTTCTCGATATCTACTTCGAGCGCGATCTCGCAGCCGGCACACTGACCGAGGAGCAGGCGCAGGAGATCATCGACGACTTCGTCATCAAGCTGCGGATCGTCCGCTTCCTGCGCACACCGGAGTACGACGAACTCTTCGCTGGTGACCCGACGTGGGTGACTGAATCGATCGGAGGGATGGGGGACGACGGACGGTCGCTCGTGACCAAGACCAGCTTCCGCCTTCTGCAGACGCTCTACAACCTCGGTCCGGCGCCCGAGCCGAATCTGACCATCTGGTACTCCCCCCGAATGCCAGACGGCTTCCGTCGTTTCGCGTCGAAGGTCGCCATCGATACGAGCTCGCTCCAGTTCGAAAGCGACGAGATCATGCGCATGGCGTGGGGCGACGACGGGGCGATTGCCTGCTGCGTCTCGCCGATGCTGATCGGCAAGCAGATGCAGTTCTTCGGCGCGCGCGCGAACCTCGCGAAGTGTCTGCTCTATGCCATCAACGGCGGACGAGACGAGATCAGCGGTGAGCAGGTCGGTCCCGTATTCGAGCCGGTCAAAGGCGATGACCTCGCGTTCGACGATGTGATCGGCAAGTTCGACCGGATGATGGAGTGGCTCGCCGGCGTGTACGTGAACGCGATGAACATCATCCACTACATGCACGACAAGTATGCGTACGAGCGTATCGAGATGGCGCTCCACGACTACGCGCCGCTTCGAACGATGGCGTTCGGGATCGCCGGTCTCTCGGTCGTCGCGGACAGCCTCTCAGCGATCAAGTACGCGAAGGTGCGCGTCGTTCGAGACGCCAGCGGCCTGGTGACCGACTATCAGACCGAAGGCACGTTCCCGTTCTTCGGGAACAACGACAATCGTGTCGATCAGCTCGCGGTCTGGCTGGTCAGCACGTTCATGGGCAAGCTGCGGAAGTACCCGACGTATCGACACGCGCTCCACACCCAGTCGGTGCTCACGATCACGTCGAACGTCGTCTACGGCAAGGCGACCGGCAACACGCCCGATGGGCGTCGCAGGGGTGAACCGTTTGCGCCGGGCGCCAATCCGATGCACGGGCGCGACAGCCACGGCCTCCATGCGTCGGCCTCATCGGTTGCCAAGATCCCGTATCGCGATGCCGCCGACGGCATTTCGCTGACGGCGTCGATCGTGCCCGAGGGTCTCGGACGGATCGCGATCGATCGCGTGGCCAACCTCACGTCGATGCTCGATGCGTTCTTCGGCTCGACCGGCTACCACATGAATGTGAACGTGTTGAATCGCGAGGTCCTCGTCGATGCGATGGATCACCCCGAGAAGTATCCGAGCCTGACGATTCGCGTCTCGGGTTACGCGGTCAACTTCGTACGGCTCACCCGCGAGCAGCAGATGGATGTGATCAACCGTACGTTCCACGGGGCGTAGCAGACGGCCATGTCACAGAAGAGCACGGTCGATTACCGCCCCCTCGAAGCGAAGAGCCCGTACGAGCTTCGCGTCGACCTCGCGAAACACGTGCCCGAGTCCGAGGTCCGCATCGCGCTCGCCACTGGCGACATGGGATTCCTCCATTCGTTCACGACCGGTTCGACCGTCGACGGCCCCGGCGTTCGCGTCGTCGCCTGGACCGCCGGGTGCATGTGGCGGTGCCTCTACTGCCACAACCCTGATACCTGGACGATGACCAACGGCATTCCGGTGACGATCGCGAACGCGACTGCGGAGCTGCGCAAGTATCGCCACGGCCTGAAGATCATGTCCGGCGGTCTCACCATCAGCGGGGGAGAGCCGCTGATGCAGCACCGTTTCGTCGTGAAGCTGTTCACGGCCGCGAAGCAGATGGGGGTCCACACCGCGCTCGACAGCAACGGCTACTACGGCGATCGGCTGTCGGATGAGGACCTCGAGGCGATCGATCTCGTCCTGCTCGATCTCAAAGCGTGGGACCCCGAACGTCATCGCAAGCTGACGGGGATGGACAACGGTCCCACGCATGCGTTCGCCCGCCGACTCGCCGCCCGGCAGCTGCCGATATGGGTCCGGTTCGTGCTGGTGCCAGGGCTGACCGACGATCTCGACGACATCGCGAACCTTGCCGGTTTCGCCGCCGGCCTCGGCAACGTGCAACGGGTCGACGTGCTGCCGTTTCATCAGATGGGTCGCTTCAAGTGGAAGGAACTCGGCATCCCCTACACGCTGGAAGGCACGCGGCCGCCAACCGCCGACCTGGTCGAGCGGACGTGTGGAGTGTTCCGCGCGGCGGGGTTGAACGCAGTGTGACCGAAGGGCGAGAAACGCCGGCGCGCGTGTCTCGTACGGTGGAGGGTCATCGTGCACTATCGTTTGTGCCTCGTCGCGGCATGTTGTCTGCTGGTTGCCACTGCAGCCCGCACGATCAGTGCGGTTCCGGCCAGCGCCGCGATGTCTGCGCAGGCGCCCGCGCCACAGAAGCCCGCGTCTGCCGCCCCTCAGAAGCCGGCGGCGCCCGCGCCACCGACTGGCTACGTGGGGAGCGATACCTGCGTGGCGTGTCACACAGACAAAGCCGATTCACTCAAAGGCACGCCGCACGCCCAGGCCAGGAACCCGCGCTCACCCGAGGCGTGGCACGGTTGCGAGAGTTGTCACGGTCCCGGCCAGGCGCACGTGGATGATGATGCGAAAGGGCACATTCGCAAGTTCGGACAGATCAGCGCGGGCGAAATCAACGACACGTGTCTGAGCTGCCACAACCGCGGCACGCATGCGGGGTGGGAAGGCAGCGCGCACGACCAGCGCGGCTTGTCCTGCAGTACCTGCCACAGCGTGCACAGCCCCGTGGCGGCTCAGAATCAACTCGTCAAGGCGACTGAGACGCAAGTGTGTGTGGCGTGTCACCGCCTTCAGGTCACCAAGACCGAGCGGGCGGTCGCACACATGCCCGTGCGCGAGGGCAAGTTGACGTGCTCGTCGTGCCACAACCCGCATGGATCCATCAGCAATGTCAAAGCGCTCAAAGTCGGAAGCTCGGTGGCAGAGCTCTGCGAGAGCTGTCATGCGGAGATGCGCGGTCCGATGTTGTGGGAACACCCGCCGGTCAAGGAGAACTGCGCGACCTGTCACGATCCGCATGGCTCGTCGAACGATCGCATGCTCGTGGTCCGCATGCCGTTCCTGTGTCAACGCTGTCACATCGTGACGCGTCATCCCTCGACGCTCTACGACAATCTCGCGATCACCGTGAACAAGAGCAACCGGATGTTCGGACGGTCGTGCGTGAACTGTCACTCGAACATCCATGGATCGAACCACCCGTCCGGTCAGTTCTACATGCGATAGCGCGGAGATGCGTATGCGCTGGCACGTGTATTTGGCGACGCTCGGTTGTCTTGGTCTTGCGGTGCCGTCGGAGGCGCAGACCTCGACGGCGACACTGACGACGGCGGAGACCAGTTCGTCGTCGACGGCTGAACAGGAGAAGCCGCCCGCGGCCCAGGCGCCGGCGGCACCGGCGCTCGACGAGTCACGCAGCCTGTTCGAGCTGGCGCCCCGTCAGTTCGAGATCGGCGGCCGCATCAGCAGCATCTCCGGCGACCCGGCCCGATTCCAGCGATACCAGGATCTCAGGGATGGTCTGCTGTTCACCAACGCGCGCTACACACGCGAGGATGCCTCCGGAAGCGGACTCTTCCGGGCGTCGGCGGACAACGTGGGATGGCGCGATCAGCGCTATACCGCCAACTACGAGCGCACCGGACGCTTCGTCATCGCCGGGCTCTGGGACGAAATCCCGCAGTTCTACAGCGTCGACACGCGAACCGCATACTCGCCTCCTCCTAGCCCGCTCGTGCTCGACGACCAGACACAGCGTCTGATCCAGAACAAACAAGCGACGCTCTCCGCGTATATCCCCATCTCGCCGCAATTCGACCTGAGGGAACGGCGCGACATCGGGAACGTGAACGTGCTGGCGACGCCGACGCAGAACCTCGATGTGACCGGCGGGTTCACGAGCACACGGCACCGCGGCCAACTGCCCTGGGGGGCCAGCTTCGGCTTCGGCAACGACGTCGAAGTGGGCTTGCCGTATGACTCGCGCACCAACGATCTCAACCTCGGTACCGAGTGGAGCAACATGCGCAGCATGCTGCGCGTGGGGTATACCGGCTCGTGGTTCAACAACCTCGACGAGACGCTCGTGTGGGACAACCCGCTCCAACTCGACGACTCGACGAGCGCGCCGGGCCGCGGCCGCACGACGCTGTGGCCCACGAATTCGGCGCAGACGGTCAGCGCGGGCGGCTATGCGAGATTCGCGCGGCGCACCCAGGTCACCGGGTTCGTGTCGTACGGCCTCTGGAGCAACGACGAACCGCTGCAGCCGTTCACGATCAACGCGGCTCTGCCGCAGCTCACGTTGCCGAGAGCGACGAGCGAGGCCGAGGCGCACGTCTTCTCGACCAACCTCAATCTCGTCTCACGCCCGCAGAACGACTGGCAGTTCACGGCGCGCTTCCGCCGCTACGACTACAACAACCAGACGACACCGACGTCGATTCCGGAGTTCATCAACTACGACACGTCAGTCACTGACTCATCGACCGGCGGGCCTGAACTGTACGCGCACAACCGAACGACGTTCGATGGCAATGCGACGTGGAGCGGCCTTCGTCCCCTCGCATTGACTGCGGGCTACACACGCAACAACACCGGCTACGACTTCCGGATCTTCGACCGCACCGGCGAGAACGTGCTGCATCTCACCGCCGACCTGGTGAGCTCACAGTGGCTGACGTTCCGCGCGAATTACGAGCTCGCCGACCGCACCGGATCGGATTTCAACGAAAACCTCCTGCTGCAGATCGGGGAGCAGCCGACGCTCCGTCACTTCGACCTCGCCAATCGGCACAGAAATCAATTCACCGGCCAGGTGGACGTGGCGCCGAACGACCTCTGGACGTTCAGCGCCTCTGCCGGTGTCGGCAAGGACAACTACGACGACAGCGCGCTCGGCCTGCAGGAAACCACCTTCCGCACTATTTCGTTTGGAGCTGACGCTCGGAAGCCGAACGGCTTCGGCGGAGGAGGCTCGTACAACTACGAGCGGTACGGGGGCCTGCAGCGGTCGCGGTCGGCAAACCCGGGACAGGAAGACGATCCGCTTCGCGACTGGACCGCCGATACCAACGAGCACGTCCACTACTTCTCGATCTACGCGACGCCTCCGCGGTTCGGACGGAACACGGAGGCACGGGTGTCGTACGACTTCAGCTATGCCGAAGGGCACTACATCTACGACGTGGTGCCCGGCGGGCCGCTGCCGCCGCCGTCGCAGTTGCCCAACGTCTTCAACAAGCTGCAACAGCTGCACGTCGATGTCCGGCATCGGCTGACGAACCGGCTCGCGTTGACGGTCTCATATCTGTACGAGCCGTTCCGTGTCTTCGACTTCGCGTTCGACCCGACCGTCATCAACAGCATCGTTCAGCCCAGTTCACTCGTGCTCGGATATGTCTACCGGCCTTACACCGCCAATTCCGGTGTGATCGGGCTGAGGTTCGTGCCGTAGTCAAATGTGGTGTCCGCCTTCAGGCGGGCCGGGGTTTCTCGTTGGTGTGGAGGATCCAATGCGCATGACATTCAGAACGACGACACTTTTGATCACGATGGCGTTCGCGTCCGCGGGTGTGCCGCGAGTCGCTGCCGCGCAGGATGCCGCGGCGATTAAGCGTGGTCAGGAGGTCTACACCGCGCAGAAGTGTCAGACGTGCCATTCGATCGCCGGTAAGGGCGCCAAGACGAATCCGCTGGACGGTGTCGGTGGGAAGCTCTCGGCTGACGAAATCCGGCAGTGGATCGTGAACCCGACCGAGATGGCCAAGAAGGCAAACTCGGATAAGAAGCCGCCGATGCCGAACAAGTACAGCAAGCTGCCGGCCGCGGACATCGATGCGCTCGTGGCTTACATGCAGAGTTTGAAATAGGCCACCGGTGACCGATTCCCAGGTCCTCGCGCGTCACCCGCTCGCGATCGTCGGCGCGATCGTGACCACCGTCTCCGCGGTGCTGTTGATCGCGCTCGTGATCGCGATCCTTGCAGGTCTGCTTCAAAACCCCTATGCGGGTCTCGTGGTGTTCGTCGCGTTGCCCCTGTGCTTTCTGCTGGGACTGCTCCTCATTCCCGCAGGAATGGCGCTGCAGCGCCGAAAGCTGAAGCGCGACCCGAACGCGGCGGTCGACTGGCCTGTATTCGACTTCCGGCGCGCCGGTGTGCGCCGGACCGCGCTCGTCATCGCGGGCCTCACAGCCGCGAACATCGTTCTCGTTCTGCTGGCGGGCTACGGAGGCCTCCATTGGATGGAGTCGCCGCGTTTCTGCGGGCAGGTGTGCCACACGCCGATGCAGGTGCAGTTTGCGGCCTGGCAGGGTGGACCGCACGCGCGCGTGGCCTGTGTCGGCTGTCATATCGGCGAGGGGCCGCGCGCCTTCGTGCACGCGAAGCTGTCTGGAGTGCGGCAACTCGTGCAGGTCGCGACCAACTCGTATCCACGACCGATTCCGCCCGGCGCGCAGATGCCTGCGGGCGCGCAGGCGCAGACGTGTGGCAGCTGTCATCAACCAGGGCGCGCCGTTGGCGATCGGATGCGGGACATTCGCGAGTACGCCGACGATGAGGGCAATACCGAAACAGCGACCGTGCTGCAGATGCATCTGAGCCGGACGACGACGCGGCCGCGTGGAATCCACTGGCATGCCAACCCCGCGATTCGCATCGAGTATGTCTCGACCGACGCGGAGCGACAGACGATCCCGTACGTGAAAGTGACGAACGCGAACGGACAGACCAAAGAGTTCGTCGCAGCCGATGCAACCGAGCAGGCCATTCGTTCCGGCACGCGCCAGGCGATGGACTGCATCGACTGCCATAACACGGTCGGGCACCCGATCGCGCCGACGGCGGAACAGGCCGTCGATCGTGCGATCGCCGGCGGCCGTGTGAGCCGTGAGCTTCCCTACGTGCGTCGTGAAGGCCTTCGGTTGGTGAAGGCGTCGTATCCGAGCCAGGACGCCGCCTTGCGCGCCATCGATCAAGGGTTGAGAGGCTTTTATGCCTCGCACGGCGGGTCCGCTGATCCGCCGACGGTGACCCGCACGGTGACGGCGTTTCAGGATGTGTATCGCCGCAACGTGTTTCCTGACATGAAGGTTACTTGGGGCTCGTATCCCGACAACAGAGGCCATGTGACGTCGACCGGCTGCTTCCGCTGCCACGACGATTCGCACAAGGCCAGTGACGGCTCGACCATCAGCGCGGACTGCGAGTTCTGCCACAAGCAGGTCGAGGCCGAGCCTCGCTCATGAGGCGCTTTATGAAAGTTCAACTCATTGCCGCAACCGTAATGTGTTTCGTCGCCTGCGGCTCGCCGCACGGCGAGGCCGCCGCCGTCGCTCTGCAGACGCCGCAGCAAACCGCTGCCGCGCTCGATCAGGCGCTGGCTCCGATTGCCCTCTATCCGGACTCGCTGCTCGCGCAGATGCTGATGTCCGCGACCGATCCGGCGAAAGTCACCGAGCTCGACAAGTGGCTGAAATCGAACACCAGCCTGAAAGGCACCCAGCTTCAGGACGCGGCGGTGAAGGCCGGATTCGAGCCGAGCTTCGTTGCGCTGGTCCTGTTCCCGCAGGTCGTCGCGAAGATGGCCGAGCAGATCGACAGGACGAAGGTGTTGGGACAGTGGTTCACCAACGATAAGAGCGCAGTATTCGCGAGCATTCAGCGATTGAGGAAGCAGGCGAAGGATGTCGGGACGCTGAAGAGCACGCCGCAGCAGGACGTCGAGACCAAGATGACGTCATCCGGCGAGCAGGTGATCGTCATCGAGCCGACCAATCCGCAGATCGTGTACGTCCCGCAATACAACACGCAGGTCGTGTACACACAGCCTCCCGCTACGACGGTCGTGGTCCAGGACAACGATCCCGATGTTGCCGTTGCGGCCGGTCTGATCGGATTCACCGCCGGGATCGCGATCGGCGCGGCGATGGACAACAACTACTACTACGGTCCGTACGGCTGGCGTGGCGGCGCCTACATGTACAACGACGCCTGGGACGACTACTGGGACCATCGTGAAGACGCTCGCGACGACTGGATGGATCACCGCGAGGATCTCAACGAGAACCGGAGCGAGCGTCGCGAGAACACCCAGGAGAATCGCACCGACCGTCGCAGTGACACGCAGGAACAGCGCACGGATCGCCAACAGAACAGGCAGGAGAACAGGCCCGGCACGGGTGCACAGGGGCTCGGCCAGGCTCAGAGCACGACGTCACAGACTCAACGCGCGAATCGACAGGGCAGCGCTGAAGCGCGCGGCTACGGACAGGGAAGCAGAAGCACCCAGTCGACCCCACAACGCAGCACCAGTAGTGCGCGACCGGACGCGTTCTCCGGGTACTCGAGCGGCGCATCGCAACGTTCATCGAGTGCGCGCGGGCAGAGCAGTCGCGGCAGCGCCGCGTCGCGCGGCGGTGGCGGCCGTCGTCGCTGACCGGTGCAGAAAGGCGGTCGACATGGGAACAGAATTCACGCGCTGGGGCCTTACCTTGGTGTGCGCTGGCGCCCTGATCGGGACAGTCGCGACTGGACGATCCGTCTCCGCACAGGCACAGGCCGCTCAGCATCGAACGTTCGCGACGCCTGAAGACGGTGTCAAAGCGCTCATCGACGCGGCGAAGAGTGGAAGTCTCGACGCGCTGCTCGCGATCTTCGGCCCGGACGCCAAAGAGTTGATCGCCTCGAACGATCCGGCGGCCGCCCGCATGAACCGTCAGGTGTTCACCGTCGCAGCGGCGGAGAAGTGGCACCTGGAAGATGCAGGGGCCAATAAGAAGACGCTGGTCATCGGAAACGAGGACTGGCCGTTTCCTGTACCGATCGTGAAGGACGCGAACGGGTGGCGGTTCGACACCGCGGCCGGCAAGGAAGAAGTGCTGGCGCGGCGAATCGGACGCAACGAGCTCGAGGCGATTGCCACCAGTCGTGCCTACGTCGCCGCCCAGCGGCGCTACGCAGAGCAGGGACACGATGGCAAGCCCGCGGGCGTCTACGCGACGAAGTTTCAAAGCGACCCAGGCAAGGAGAACGGCTTGTATTGGCCGACGTCGCGAGGGCAGAAGCCAAGTCCGCTTGGCGATCTCGTCGCACAGGCGGCCGCGGGGGGACGGCCGATCGGCGGCACCAACCCTCAACCGTCGCCGCTGCACGGCTATTACTTCAAGATCCTGACCGCGCAGGGAGCCTCCGCTGCAAAAGGAGCGAGATCGTACGTCATCAAGGGCGACATGACCGGAGGGTTCGCCCTGGTCGCGTGGCCCGCTCAGTACGACGTCACCGGTGTGATGACGTTCATCGTCAGCGACGACGGTGTCGTCCGGGAGAAGGATCTCGGACCCGACACCGACGCTGCCGCGCGAAAAATGACGGTCTTCAACCCTGATTCCTCGTGGCGCCCGGTCGAGTGATCGCTGCGCGGTGCCTGCCAACCGGTCGGAGGTCTTTATGAAGCGCGCTGTCCCCAACACTCACGTCAAGTCAGGGAATCGCATGCAGCGGGAGGACATTCGCACCGCGGGCGGGCCCGACGCGATCGGGCAGGCGCTTCTCGACAATCTGTATTACCTGCAGGCGAAGCTGCCGCAGAACGCATCGCGCAACGACTGGTACATGGCGCTCGCGTACACCGTTCGTGACCGCATGCTGGATCACTACATCACGACCGTCGAAGCGATCACGGGCGGCCACCCGACGGCCAAGGTCGTTGCGTATCTCTCGGCAGAGTTTCTCACCGGCCCGCATCTGGGCAACGGACTCGTCAACCTCGGCCTCTGGAAGGATGTCGAGCAGGCGGTCGCGAAAGAAGGGCACGATCTCCCCACCCTGCTCGCACAAGAAGAAGAGCCCGGGCTGGGCAACGGCGGCCTCGGTCGTCTTGCCGCCTGTTACATGGACTCGCTGGCGACACTGAACATTCCGGCGATCGGCTACGGGATCCGATATGAGTTCGGCATCTTCGATCAGGCGATTCGCGACGGCTGGCAGATCGAGCTCACGGACAAGTGGCTGCGCTTCGGCAACCCATGGGAGATCGTGCACTCGGAGATCACGTATGACGTGATGTTCGGCGGGCGTACCGAGTCGTATCACGATCAGCACGGCCGTTATCGCGTTCGTTGGATACCCGACACGGTCGTCAAAGGCGTTGCGTACGATACGCCGGTTCCCGGTTACCGCGTCCCGACAACGAATCTGCTGCGTCTCTGGAAGGCGGAGGCCACCGAGTCGTTCGACTTCGATGCCTTCAACGTCGGGGAGTACTACAACGCGGTCGCGCAGAAGGTTGCGTCGGAAACGATCTCCAAAGTGCTGTATCCGAACGACGAGCCGGAGGCCGGGAAGCACCTGCGTCTCCAACAGCAGTACTTCTTCGTCTCATGCTCGCTCCAGGACATGGTGCGCCTGCACCTGATGCGGGGGAAGCACCTCGAGGAGTTCCATTCCTACTGGGCGGTTCAGCTCAACGACACCCATCCCTCGATCGCCGTCGCAGAATTGATGCGGATCCTGGTCGACGAGCACCTGATGGACTGGGATCAGGCATGGTCGATCACGCAGCGGACCTGCGGATACACCAACCACACGCTGCTTCCCGAGGCGCTGGAGAAATGGTCGCTGCCGCTGTTCGGCGCGCTCCTCCCGCGGCACCTCGAGATCATCTACGAGATCAACCATCGCTTCCTCGCCCAGGTGCGAGGGCGGTTTCCTGGCGACGAGGACCGCGTGCGTCGTGTCTCGTTGATCGATGAGACCGGCCACAAGTTCGTCCGCATGGCGCATCTCGCGTGTGTCGGCAGTCACGCGATCAACGGCGTGGCTGCGCTCCATACCGAGCTCCTGAAGCAGACGGTCCTCGGCGACTTCTACGAGCTCGCACCGGAGCGTTTCCTCAACGTGACCAACGGCGTCACGCCCCGGCGCTGGATCGTGTTGAGCAATCCGAGACTGAGCGCGCTGATCACGAAGCACATTGGCGATGGCTGGGTGGCCGGTCTCGAGCGCGAGCTCGAACACATCGAGCCGCTGGCCACCGACTCGGGCTTCCAGCGGGAGTGGCAGGCGGTCAAGGCGGCGAACAAGAAAGATCTCGCCGCGGTTCTGAAGGAGCGGACCGGCGTCACGGTGAACCCGCAGTCGCTGTTCGATATTCAGGTCAAGCGATTGCACGAATACAAGCGCCAGCATCTCAACGTGCTGTATCTGGTCACGCTGTTCAACCGATTGAAAGGCGACTCCAGTGCGAAGACGACACCACGGACGGTGATCTTCGGCGGCAAGGCGGCGCCCGGGTATCGCATGGCGAAGCTAATCATCAGGTTGATCAACGGCGTCGCAGGCGTTATCAATCGGGAGAAGCGTGTGTCGGAGATGCTCACGGTCGTGTTTCTCCCCGACTTCAACGTCAAGTGCGGTCAGCATGTGTACCCGGCGGCCGACCTATCCGAGCAGATCTCGACGGCAGGCAAGGAGGCGTCGGGCACTGGCAACATGAAGTTCTCGATGAACGGCGCGGTGACGATCGGCACACTCGACGGCGCCAACATCGAGATTCGCGATGCCGTGGGCCATGAGAACTTCTTCCTGTTCGGCCTGACCACTGAAGAGGTGGCGCGTAAGCAGGCCGAGGGGTACCACCCTCGTGACATCTATGAGTCGAACGGGGAGTTGCGCGAGGCCATCGACCTGATCGCGAGCGGGGCGTTTTCCAACGGGGACCGTGAGATGTTCCGTCCGCTCATCGATTCGCTGTTGAACCGCGACGACTACATGCTCCTGGCGGACTATCAGGCCTATGTCGATTGTCAGCAGCGAGTCTCGGAGGCGTACCGCGACCAGCGCCACTGGACGCAGTTGTCGATCCTCAACGCGGCCAGAGTCGGCCGCTTCTCGTCAGATCGTTCGATACGTGAGTATTGCCGTGACATCTGGGACGTGCAGCCGATTGCGCCAGCGCAGGAGTAAAGATGAGCGTCGCAGTCACTACCCTCGAAGTCGGCACGAGCGCGCCGCTCGGAGCGGCTCTGTGCCCAGGCGGTGCCAACTTCAGCGTGTTCTCGAAGCACGCGACGTCGATCGAGTTATTGCTGTTCGATGACGCGCGTGCGACACGGCCGTCGCGTGTGGTCACGCTGGATCCGAAGTCGCATCGCAGCTACCACTACTGGCACACGTTCGTGCCGGGGCTCACCGCGGGACAGGTGTACGCCTACCGGGCCCATGGGCCATTCGAACCGGAGAAAGGGCTTCGGTTCGACAGCGAGAAGGTACTTCTCGATCCATACGGCCTGGCGGTCGCAGTGCCGGAGTCGTACGACCGTCAAGCTGCCAGCAAGCCTGGCGACACTGCCGCAACCGCGATGAAGAGCGTCGTCGCCGATCCACATCGCTACGATTGGGAAGGTGACCTTCCGCTCAGACGTCCGTTCTCCGAGGCGGTGATCTACGAGATGCATGTGCGCGGGTTCACTCGGGATCCCAGCTCGGGCGTGTCTCTGGAGAAGCGCGGGACGTACGCAGGCGTGATCGAAAAGATCCCGTATCTCGAGGATCTGGGTATCACGGCCGTCGAGTTGCTGCCGGTGTTCCAATACGATTCGCAGGATGCTCCCGCTGGCCATGTGAACTACTGGGGCTATCAGCCGGTGTCGTTCTTCGCGCCCCATCGTGCTTACAGCTCCCGGAAGAGTCCGCTCGGTGTGATCGACGAATTCCGGGACATGGTCAAGGCCTTCCATGCAGCCGGCATCGAGGTCATCCTCGACGTCGTCTTCAATCACACGTCGGAGGGGGGAAGCAGCGGCCCGACGTTCTGTTATCGCGGGCTCGCCAACGATTTCTACTACATCCTCGGCCCAGACGGGCAGTACGCGGACTACACCGGCTGCGGCAATACTCTCAATGCGAACCATCCGATCGTGCGCCGGTTGATTCAGGACAGCCTCCGTTACTGGGTGACCGAGATGCACGTCGATGGGTTCCGCTTCGACCTCGCGTCGATCCTGACACGTGATGAAGAGGGGCATCCGCTGCCCAACCCTCCGGTGCTCTGGGACATCGAATCGGATCCGCTGCTGGCTGGCACCAAGGTCATTGCCGAAGCGTGGGACGCGGCGGGGCTGTATCAGGTTGGCAGCTTCGTCGGTGACACCTGGCAGGAATGGAACGGCCGGTTTCGCGACGATGTCCGGAGCTTCGTGAAGGGCGACGAACGAAGCGTGTCCGCGCTGGCCGCGCGCCTGCTCGGCAGTCCTGATCTCTACGGCCACGAAGAACGCGAGGCGGAACAGAGCATCAACTTCGTGACCTGTCATGACGGGTTCACGCTCAACGATCTGGTCAGCTACAACCAGAAGCACAACGAAGCCAACGGCGAAGACAACCGCGACGGATCGAATGACAATCTGAGTTGGAACTGCGGGGTCGAGGGTCCGACCGACGACGCTGCAGTCGACGCGTTGCGGAATCGACAGATCAAGAACTTTCTGGCGATCGAGCTCCTGTCGGCTGGCACGCCGATGCTGCTGATGGGCGACGAGGTGCGGCGCACGCAGCAGGGCAACAACAACGCGTACTGTCAGGACGGCGAGATCAACTGGTTCGACTGGACGCTGCTCGAGCGGCATGCCGATGTCCACCGGTTCGTGAAGATCCTCACGGCTTACCGGCAGCGCCGGGATGTCGTCGCAGATGCGATGACGCTCAGCCTCAATCAGCTGTTGCAGCGCGCACAGATCGAATGGCACGGCGTCAGGCTCGGTCACCCCGACTGGAGCGATCGCTCGCATTCGCTGGCGTTCACGATGCGCAGCCCCGGCCAGCGGTTCCTCTTTCACGGGATGTTGAACGCGTACTGGCAGCCGCTCGAGTTCGAGCTGCCGCCGGTCGCGGCCGGAAACCATCACCGATGGCGTCGCTGCATGGACACCGCGCTGGCGGTGGGCGACGACATCTGTACCTGGGACTCGGCCCCGCCCATCGAGTCGGGCACCTACACCGTGCAGCCTCGATCGATCGTGCTGTTCGCGTTGCCGGCCGACCCGCAGGCGAAGGCCTTTTCACACCCGGAGTGATGCCGTGGCGAACCATCCACTTGCTGGTCAGCCCGCTCCCCCAGATCTGTTGATCGACGTCTCACGACTCGAAGCCCGGTATTACGCGCACAAGCCAGACGGGTCGGATCGCACCGAACGCGTGAGCTTCGGCACCAGCGGTCACCGCGGTTCCGCGCTGCGGGGGACGTTCACCGAGTCGCACGTCCTGGCGATCACGCAGGCGATTTGCGACTACCGCAAGCGGCAGGGCACGAACGGCCCGTTGTATATCGGCAGGGACACGCACGCGCTCTCTGAACCGGCGTTCAGGACGGCGCTCGAAGTGCTTGCCGCCAACGGCGTCGACGTGATGATCGATCGCGACGGCGGCTACACGCCGACGCCCGCGGTCTCGCACGCGATCCTGACGTACAACCGCGGCCGCACCTCGAATCTGGCTGACGGCATCGTCATCACGCCCTCGCACAATCCACCGGAAGACGGCGGCTTCAAATACAACCCGCCCAATGGCGGTCCTGCCGATACGGGGGTGACCCGCCAGATCGAGGAGCACGCCAATCAGCTGCTCGCGGGCCGCGTCGACGGCGTGGCTCGAATCCCGTACGAACGTGCGCAGCACGCGGAGACCACACACAGATACGACTACATCGGCACCTACGTCAGCGATCTGCGTTCGGTCGTGGACATGGACGCGATCCGGAGTGCGGGCTTGAAGATCGGCGTCGATCCGCTCGGCGGCGCGAGCGTCGCCTACTGGCCGGCGATCGTGGAGAGCTACGGCATCGACGTCGAAATCGTCAATGCCAAGGTCGATCCGACGTTCCGCTTCATGTCACTCGATTGGGACGGCAAGATTCGCATGGACTGCTCGTCGCCCTATGCGATGGCACCGCTCGTGGCTCTCAAAGACCGCTTCGACATCGCCTTCGGCAACGACCCCGACAGCGATCGGCACGGCATCGTGACACGCGGTGCTGGTCTGATGAATCCGAATCACGTGCTGGCGGCCGCCATCTTCTATCTGTTCAGGAATCGACCGAACTGGCGTCGGGTCGCCGCGGTCGGCAAGACCGTGGTCAGCAGCGCGGTGATCGATCTGGTGGCCGCCAAGATCGGGCGTGACCTCATCGAAGTGCCGGTCGGCTTCAAATGGTTCGTGCCGGGTCTCCTCGACGGATCGCTGGGCTTTGGTGGGGAAGAAAGCGCTGGCGCGTCGTTTCTGAGGCGCGACGGCACGGCGTGGACGACCGACAAGGACGGCATCATCCTCGACCTGCTGGCCGTGGAGATCACCGCGCGCACCGGCCAAGACCCCTCTCAGGTATATGCGGAGCTGACGGCCGATCTCGGCGCCTCGTTCTACGAGCGGATTGATGCGCCGGCCACCAAGGA
The DNA here is from genome assembly GCA_035263125.1 of Vicinamibacterales bacterium. GTDB lineage: Bacteria > Acidobacteriota > Vicinamibacteria > Vicinamibacterales > UBA2999 > Gp6-AA40. The sequence continues at coordinate 66,698 of DATFRP010000209.1, read as the reverse complement.
AGAGAAGTCGGTGCTGCTGTCGCTCTCTCCCGGCGATGTGAAGGCGGCCAGGCTCGCCGGCGATCCGATCGAGGGAGCCTTCACGACCGCACCGGGCAATGGGGCGCCGATCGGCGGCCTGAAAGTCGTCACGGGGCACGGCTGGTTCGCCGCCCGCCCATCCGGTACCGAGGACGTCTACAAACTCTACGCAGAAAGTTTTCTCGGGCGCGAGCACCTGCGCCGAATCCAACGTGAGGCGCAAGCGCAGATCAGCGCGGCGCTTGCGGGGGTAATGGGATGAAGGATTGAGGGACACCATGGCCAAGCTCGTCGCGACCAGGGAAGCAGAATCGATCGAGTCGGACAAGCCGCTCTCGAGCAAAGAGCTGGACTTGCTCAACGCCTACTGGCGGGCGTGCAACTACCTGTCGGTGGGGATGATCTATCTCAAAGACAACCCGCTGCTGAAAAGAGCGTTGAAGGTCGACGACGTGAAACACCGGCTCCTCGGCCACTGGGGTGCGAGCCCGGCGCTGTCGTTCGTCTGGGTGCATCTGAACCGGCTGATCGTCAAGCACGACCTCGACGTCATCTTCGTTGCCGGGCCAGGGCATGGCGCGCCAGGCGTGCTCGGCCCCGCGTATCTCGAAGGCACCTACTCCGAGATCTATCCCGACAAGAGCGAGGACGCGGAGGGGATGCAGAAGTTCTTCAAGCAGTTCTCCTTTCCGGGCCACATCGGCAGCCACGTCACGCCCGAAACGCCGGGATCCATCCATGAGGGCGGCGAGCTCGGATACAGCCTGTCACACGCGTACGGGATGGCGTTCGACAACCCCGATCTGATCGTGACGTGCGTCGTCGGCGACGGGGAGGCGGAGACCGGGCCGCTGGCGACCGCCTGGCACTCGAACAAGTTCATCAACCCCGTGCGCGATGGTGCTGTCCTCCCGATTCTGAATCTCAACGGCTACAAGATCGCGAACCCGACGGTCCTTGCGCGCATCACTCACGAAGAGCTCGAATCCCTGTTCGTCGGCTACGGGTACTCACCGTATTTCGTGGAAGGCAGTGATCCTGCCACGATGCACCAGAAGATGGCCGCCACGCTGGATCACGTCGTCGCTGACATACACGCGCAGCAACGGCGCGCGCGGGAGGGGAAGGAATCGTTTCGCCCCCGGTGGCCGATGATCGTCCTGCGTTCACCCAAGGGTTGGACCGGCCCGAAGGAAATCAAGGGACACAAAGTCGAGGGGTCCTGGCGCTCGCATCAGGTGCCGTTCTCCGATGTGCGCGACAACCCCGCGAGCCTGAAGCTCCTCCACGACTGGATGGCTGGCTACAAGCCCGAGGAGTTGTTCGATGCGACCGGACGGCTCGTGCCGGAACTTCGCGCACTCGCGCCCAAGGGCAACCGACGCATGAGTGCCAATCCGCACGCCAATGGTGGACTGCTGCGCAAGGAGCTCAGGCTCCCTGACTTCCGCAAGTACGCCGTCAACGTGCCGTCGCGCGGTGCGGTGCAGTACGAAAACACCAAACCGCTCGGCGAGTACTTGCGCGACGTGCTGAAGAACAATCCGACCAACTTCCGGGTGCTCGGTCCGGATGAGACCGCGTCGAACCGGCTGCAGGCGGTCTTCGAAGCGAGCAAGAAGACCTGGATGGCAGACCTCCTGCCGGAGGACAACGACGGCGGCGAGCTCGCCCCCGATGGGCGGGTGATGGAACTGCTCTCGGAGCACACGCTGGTCGGCTGGCTGGAGGGCTATCTGCTGACCGGCCGTCACGGGTTCTTCCACACCTACGAAGCGTTTGCGCACGTCATCGATTCGATGTTCAACCAGCACGCCAAGTGGCTGGACATCTCCAAGAATCACGTGGCGTGGCGGGCCTCGGTCGCCTCGGAGAACATCCTGTTGTCGTCGACGGTCTGGCGCCAGGACCACAACGGGTTCTCGCATCAGGATCCCGGGTTCATCGATCTCGTCACCAACAAGAGTCCGTCGGTGACGCGTGTCTATCTACCGCCCGATGCCAATACGCTGCTGTCGGTCGTCGATCACTGCCTGCGCAGCACCGACTACATTAACGTGATCGTCGCCGACAAGCAGAAGCATCTGCAGTTCACGACGATTGACGAGGCGATCGTGCATTGCACCAAGGGCCTGGGCATCTGGGCGCGGGCGAGCACCGACGCCGGTGAGGAGCCGGACGTCGTCCTGGCGTGCTGCGGCGACGTGGCGACGATGGAAGCGCTGGCGGCGGCTTCGATCCTGCGCGAACGAGTGCCGGACCTGAAGGTTCGTTTCGTGAACGTGGTGGATCTGTTCACGCTGATGCCGGCATCGGAGCATCCACACGGCTCGACCGAGCGTGAGTTCGACAGCCTGTTCACGACGAACAAGCCGATCATCTTCAACTTCCACGGCTATCCCTGGTTGATCCACAAGCTCGCGTACCGGTTCACCGGGCACGCCAACCTGCACGTGCATGGCTACAGGGAGAAGGGCAACATCAACACCCCGCTCGAGCTCGCGATGCTGAACGCGACGTCGCGCTTCGATCTGGTCATCGACGTGATCGACCGCGTTCCGAAGCTGCAGACCAAGGCGGCGCACATCAAGGAAGAGATGAAGAACGCCATCATCGAAAACATGACCTATGCGCACGAGCATGGTACCGACCGGCCCGAGGTGGCCCAGTGGACCTGGACATACTGACAAGGCCTCAGGGCCCAGGCCCCAGGCCTCAGTCCTTTGCCCCTGGGCCCTGAGGCCTGGGCCCTGGGGCCTACAGGATCACTACCAATGAGTACGACCAACGCCTCAGCCGTCGCTGTGAGCCGTGCCAGCGGGTCGACGACGCAAGCGATCGACCAGTTGTGTATCAACACCATCCGCACGCTGTCGATGGATGCGGTGCAGGCGGCGAAGTCGGGGCACCCTGGCACGCCGATGGCGCTGGCGCCCGTCGTCTATTGCCTGTGGCAGCGCTTCCTGCGCTTCGATCCCGACCATCCGATCTGGCCGAATCGCGACCGCTTCGTGTTGTCGGTTGGCCACGCATCGATGCTGTTGTACAGCATGCTGCATCTCACGGGCGTCAAAGCGGTCAACCCCAAATACGAGACGCTCGGGCACGCGTCGGTCTCGCTCGACGACATCAAGCAGTTTCGGCAGCTTGACAGCCGATGTCCCGGGCACCCCGAGTACCGCTGGACGTCGGGCGTCGAAACGACGACCGGGCCGCTCGGGCAGGGGCTGGCGACGAGCGTCGGCATGGCGATCGCCGCCCGCTGGCTCGCCGGGTACTTCAATCGTCCGGGTTTCGATCTCTTCGACTACGACGTCTACGCGCTGTGCGGTGACGGCTGCCTGATGGAAGGGATCTCCAACGAAGCGGCGTCGCTCGCTGGGCATCTCAGACTCGACAACCTCTGCTGGATTTACGACAACAATCACATCTCCATCGAAGGGAACACCGCGCTTGCGACCAGCGACGACGTGGCCACGCGGTTCATCGGCTACGGCTGGAATGTCACGAGGGTCGCCGACGCAAACGACCTCGAGATGCTCGAGCGTGCGTTCGCGACGTTCAAGGTCACGGTCGATCGCCCGACGCTGATCATCGTCGACAGTCACATCGCGTACGGGGCGCCGAACAAGCAGGACACCAGCGCCGCGCACGGCGAACCGCTGGGCGAGGACGAGGTCGCGCTCACGAAGCGACGGTACGGATGGCCGGAAGGGGCGAAGTTCCTCGTGCCCGATGGTGTGTACGAACACTTCCAGGCCGGCATCGGGGCGCGCGGTCGCGCGCTGCGCGACGAGTGGCTGGCGAGTTTCGATGCATACGCCAAGCAATATCCCGAGCTCGCGGACAACGGGTACCGCATGCTGCGACGCGAATTGCCAGACAACTGGGACGCAGGCCTACCCACGTTTCCTGCAGATGCCAAGGGTGTGGCCACTCGGGATGCATCGGGAAAGGTGCTCAACGCGCTCGGTGAGCGTGTGCCCTGGCTCGTCGGTGGATCGGCAGATCTCGCACCGTCGACCAAGACGCGTCTCACCTTCGATGGCGCAGGGGATCTCGGTGCCGACAATCCATCCGGACGAAATATCCATTTCGGGATTCGCGAGCACGCGATGGCCGCCGTGCTCAACGGGTTGTCGCTGTCGAAGCTTCGGCCGTTCGGTTCAGGGTTCCTGATCTTCAGCGACTACGGTCGCCCGGCGATTCGACTGAGTGCGTTGATGGAGATCCCGGTCATTCACATCTTCACGCACGATTCGATCGGGGTCGGTGAGGACGGGCCGACGCATCAGCCGGTGGAACATCTCGCGTCGCTCCGCGCGATTCCGGGACTCATCACGCTGCGGCCGGCGGACGCCAATGAGACCGTCGAAGCCTGGCGCGTGATCATGCGCTTCCGTCACGAGCCGGTCGCGCTCATCCTGACGCGACAGGCCGTGCCGACGCTGGACCGCAAGAAATACGCGGCCGCCGACGGCGTGCAGCGTGGCGCCTACGTGCTCGCGGATGCAGCGCCGGCGAGACCCGACGTGCTTCTGCTCGCCACCGGCAGCGAAGTGTCGCTCTGCCTCGAAGCGTACGAACAGCTCACACGCGAGGGCATCAAGGCCCGTGTGGTCAGCATGCCGTCATGGGAAGTGTTCGAGCACTATTGCCGCGAACACCCCGAGTATCGCGAGCAGGTCCTGCCGGAGTCGGTGCGCGCCCGCGTGTCGGTCGAAAAAGCGTCGACGCTCGGGTGGGCGAGGTATGTCGGCCGCGACGGACAGAGCATCGGCATGGAGACCTTCGGCGCGTCCGCACCGCTCAAGGAGCTCCAGAAGAAGTTCGGATTCACCGTGGAGAACGTCATCCAGGCCGCCAGGCAGCAGATCGCCAAAGCGAGGTAACCATGCGCGTCGCGATAGGTTCTGATCACGCCGGATTCGAGTTGAAGGAAGCCGTGCGCGCCTTTCTGATCGAGGAGCATCACGACGAGGTGCTCGACGTCGGTACCTTCAGCACCGAACCCGTCGACTATCCCGACTACGCCGAAGCCGTGGGCGCCGCGCTGCGCGACGAGCGGGTGGAGCGCGGAATCATTCTCTGCGGGAGCGGCGTCGGCGTGTCGATCGCGGCCAACAGAATTCCCGGGGTTCGTGCCTGCCTGTGTCACGACACGTATTCGGCGCACCAGGGCGTGGAGCACGATGGCATGAACGTCCTCGTCCTCGGCGGGCGCGTCGTCGGCGTCGAGCTCGCGCGCGAGCTGATCACGGCATTCCTGGGCGCGCACTTCAATGGCGAGGAACGCCATCTGCGACGTCTCGCCAAGGTGACCGCGCTCGAGAACCCCGTGCGCGCCCTGCAGGTGTTCGGACAATCGGTGTGGCTCGATTACATCCGCCGCAGCCTCATCACCAGCGGCGAGCTGCGCCGCTTGATCACCGAAGACGGGCTGCGCGGCGTCACGTCCAATCCGACGATTTTCGAAAAGGCGATCACCGGGAGTTCCGACTATTCCGATCTGCTCGAGTCACGCGAAGCGCGGAAGCTGGATCCGAAGGCGCTGTACGAGACGCTCGCCGTACGCGACATTCAGGATGCGGCCGATGCGCTGAGTCCGGTGTACGCGCAGACAGCGAAGCGCGATGGATACGTCAGCCTCGAGGTGTCGCCGCTGCTGGCGCACGACACCGCAGGCACGGTGGACGAGGCGAGACGTCTCTGGCGTCAGGTGGGACGCGAGAACGTGATGATCAAAGTCCCCGCTACGCCCGAGGGCATTCCCGCGATCAGGACGTTGACGAGTGAAGGGATCAACGTCAACGTCACGCTCCTGTTTGCACAGGACATCTACGAACAGGTGGCGGATGCGTACATCACGGGGCTCGAGTCGCGCGCCGCGGGTGGCGGCGACGTGAGCGGCGTGGCCAGCGTGGCCAGCTTCTTCGTCAGTCGAATCGATACGGCGATCGACCAGATCCTGTCGGCACGTCTCGAGAAGACGCGCGAAGCGCGAGAGCAGACAGCTCTGCGCGCGCTGGTCGGGAAAGTGGCGATCGCCAACGCGAAGCTCGCATATCAGCGCTACCTCGACTTGTTCGGCGGTGCACGATGGCACGCGCTGTCGGGCCGGGGGGCGCAGACCCAACGGTTGCTCTGGGCCAGTACTGGAACGAAGAACCCGAAGTATCGCGATGTGCTCTACGTCGAGGATCTGATCGGGCCGGACACGATCAACACCATCCCTCCCGCGACCCTGGACGCGTTTCGCGATCACGGGCGCCCGCGCGCCAGCCTCACGGAAGACGTCGACGCAGCGCGTGGCACGATGACGGCGCTCGCCGATGCGGGGATCTCGCTCAAGGAAGTCACGGACAAGCTGACCGAAGAAGGCGTGCAGCTGTTCTCGACGGCGTTCGAGAAGCTGCTGAAGGCGGTCGAGACGCAGAGCCGCCAGCCCGGAGCAGGACGCATCAATCGTCTGACGCACGCCCTCCCCGAGGAACTGTTCAACGGTGTGAAGGCCACGCTGGGCGAGTGGCGCGCGGACAGCAAGGTCAGACGGCTCTGGGCCCGCGATGCGTCGCTGTGGACCGGGAAGGACGAAGCGCAGTGGCTCGGGTGGCTGGGCATCACCAACGACCAGCTCGCGCACAGCCAGCGCCTCGCCGAGGTCACGAACGTCGCGAAGAACGCCGGCTTCTCGCACGTGCTGCTGTTGGGTATGGGTGGATCGAGCCTTGGTCCTGAAGTGATTCAGCGCACGTTCGGCACCATCACCGGATTCCCTGAGCTCCTCGTGCTCGATTCGACCGATCCCGCGCAGGTCAGGGCGTTCGAGCGCCGCATCGACATGAAGCACACGCTCTTCATCGTGTCGAGCAAGTCGGGCTCCACGCTCGAGCCCAACATCTTCAAGCAGTACTTCTTCGATCGCGTCTCGCACCTGGTCGGCGGCGAACGAGCGGGCAGTCAGTTCATCGCGATCACCGATCCCGGCTCGCAGATGCAGCACGTCGCCGAGGCCGACGGCTTTCGACACGTCTTCCATGGGTGGCCGAGCATCGGCGGACGCTACTCGGTCCTCTCCGACTTCGGGCTCGTTCCCGCAGCCATCATGGGCGTCGACGTCCCCAAGCTGCTCGATCGGACCGAGGAGATGGTCTGCGCGTGCATGCCGACGGTGCCGGTCGAGCACAACCCGGGTGTCGTGCTCGGCGCGATTCTTGGTGTCGCCGGTCAGCACCATCGCGACAAAGTCACGATCGTGACGTCGCCGGGCATTGCGAGCCTTGGTGCGTGGCTCGAGCAGCTCCTCGCCGAGTCGACCGGGAAGGAAGGCAAGGGACTCATCCCGATCGACAGGGAAGCGCTCGGCAAGCCGGCTGTCTATGGCGATGATCGCGTCTTCGTCTATCTCAGATTGAAGTCGGCCCCCGACAAAACGCAGGACAAGGCAATCGACGCACTCGAGAAAGCGGGGCAACCAGTCGTGCGGGTCGTGCTCGACGATCAGTACGACCTCGGAGAAGAGTTCTTCCGGTGGGAGATGGCAACAGCCGTAGCCGGCTCGATCCTCGGCATTCATCCGTTCGATCAGCCGGACGTGGAAGCCAGCAAGACCGCGACGCGAAAGCTGACGGATGAATACGAGAAGCGCGGCTCACTTCCCGCGGAAGTGCCGATCTTCAGTGAAGAGGGGATCACGCTGTTCACCGATGAGAAGAACGCGGTCGCGTTGGCGAAGGCGAAGAGCGGCCGTCCGACGCTGGCGGCGTATCTGAAGGTCCATGTCAACCGCCTCGGCGCGGGCGACTACTTCGCGATCCTCGCGTATCTCGAGATGAACGCGGCACACGAGCAGGCCTTGCAGACGATGCGGCATGCTGTTCGTGACGCGACACGGTGCGCGACGTGTCTGGAGTTCGGACCGCGTTTTCTGCACTCGACCGGGCAGGCGTACAAAGGCGGGCCGAACTCCGGCGTGTTCCTGCAGATCACGTGCGACGATGCGGATGATGTGCCGATCCCTGGACGCAAGTACACGTTTGGTGTCGTCAAGGCGGCTCAAGCGCGTGGCGATTTCCAGGTGCTCATCGATCGCGATCGTCGGGCGCTCCGAGTGCATCTCGGCCACGACGTCGCTGCAGGGTTGCGAACGCTGAACAAGGCAATCACCTCAGCGCTCTCGTAGAGCGTTCCTCAGGGCCGGCTACCGCCGTCGCTCGTTCCGAGCTACGGTGGCGAAGAAAGCCGGCCCCTACGAAAACTCCTAGACCATCCCGCGACATGTCGCGGAGCGCCCGCCACAGGCTCGCGAGCGGTCGCGCGGGTGTCACCCCAAAGCATTGCATCAGCAAGTTCTGCGGACTGATGCCGACGAGGGAACCATGGTCCCCTCGTTGCAACAGGCAGAGCAGAGTTGTTGTGGCAGATCTCATCACACCCCATGCAGTCGAACCGGCCTCGAGTGTCGAGGTCGAAAGAATCAACCTTGAGCGCGACGAGAGCGTGCCTCGCCCGATTGCGCGCGCCGAGCGTCCGCAGGATCGGCTGCGTGCCGAGAACCTGTATCTGCGCCGCGAGGTGCAGGAGCGGCTGGGCGCCGGCATCATCATCGGACAGAGCGCGGCCATCCGACGTGTGCTCGAGCAGGCCGGGCAAGTGGCGGCGACCGATTCCACGGTGCTGCTGCTCGGAGAGACCGGAACGGGCAAGGAACTGATCGCCACCCACATTCACGAGTTGAGCGCGCGGCGGGGCCGCGTCATGGTCCGCGTCAACTGCTCGGCGATTCCGAGCACGTTGATGGAGAGCGAGCTGTTCGGCCGGGAGAAGGGCGCGTTCACGGGCGCGCTGGCGCGGCAGATCGGGCGGTTCGAGCTCGCCGATCGCTCGACGATCTTCCTCGACGAGATCGGTGATCTTCCTGGCGACGTGCAGGTGAAGCTGCTGCGCGTCCTCGAGGAACGGCAGATCGAGCGCCTCGGCAGCCCGAGGGCCGTCCACGTGGACGTCCGCATCATCGCCGCGACGCATCGCGATCTCGAGAAGCGGATCGCGGACGACGCCTTCCGCGAGGACCTGTTTTACCGGCTCAATGTCTTTCCGATCCAGGTGCCGCCGCTTCGCGATCGCGCAGAGGACATTCCGTTGCTGGTCTGGCGCTTCGTCGACGAGTTCTCTCATGGGTTCGGCAAGCGGATCGATGCGATCGGCCGCGACGACATGACGGCGCTGCAGCAGTACTCATGGCCCGGCAACATCCGCGAGCTTCGCAACGTCGTCGAGCGCGCGATGATCGTGGCGAAGGGCACGCAGCTGAATATCGCGGTGCCGTCGCCGTCGTCCCATTCAGGGACGCGCAGTCTCAGGCTGACCGACGTCGAGCGCGAACACATCCGCGGCGTGCTCGAGATCGTCGGCTGGCGCATCCGCGGAGCAGCCGGCGCAGCGCAGCTGCTGGGACTGAAACCCACGACACTCGAAGGGCGCATGGCCAAGCTGGGTCTGGTGCGGCCAAAGCACGCGTAGGGTGCGCGCTCCGTCAGGCCGGGGGGCCTCCGGTATCTCGGAGAGCGTGAGCGGTCGACGACGCCCGTCGCTCAGGATCTGTGCTTTGTGTGACCAGTGCGTGGCGGAATGTGCGTGCGGCATGGTGGCACGACGCGTGCTGAAGATGATCCATCGCCCGCGCACACGAGTGGCGCGAATGCTGAACCTGATCGGCCGGCATGCATGACTGAGATCAGGGGTGATGGATTTGCGCACGCGATGGGATCGGGAAGGAGAAGAGCCATGAAGAGACTGTGGGTCCTGCCGCTGGTGCTGTTCCTGGCCGGCACGAGCAACGCCCTTGCCCAGGATGTTCGGTACAACTTCGACAAGCAGGCGAACTTCGGAACTTTTAGAACGTACAAGTGGGTTCCGATCAAAGGCGCCCAGCCGGTGAGTGACCTGGTCGACAAACAGATCAAGAGCTCTGTTGACGCCGAGCTGTCGAAGAAGGGGCTCATGCGGACCGAGGGCGAGAACGCCGACTTGTTCGTGGGCTATCAGACGGCCGTGAATACCGAAAAGGAATACACGTCGTACGACAGCGGTTGGGGCTACGGTCCGGGCTGGTACGGCGGCGGTTGGTATGGCGGCGGTGGAGGCATTACGACCGGCCAGACATCGACGATCTATGTCGGTCAGCTTGCCCTTGACATGTATGCACCGGCACAGAAAGCGCTCGTCTGGCGCGGTGCGGCCAGCAAGACGCTCGATCCGAAGGCCAAACCCGAGAAGCAGCAGAAGAATCTCGACAAGGCCGTCGCGAAACTGCTGAAGAACTATCCGCCTCCGCCTCCAAAGAAGTAAAGTCGCGCTCCTCGAACTGATCAATGCCCAACTCCCACAGAACGCCTCGGCAAGCGTTCTGGGGGTTGGGATTGTCGCTGGACTCGAGAGCGTCTTTTCGATTGATCCAGCGCGCGTCCTAGGCTCTCCCGAGCTCACTTGGGCTCGAGATACGCGTCGTGCCTCACGGGTCCTGCCGGCGGGTCTCCCCGCTCGTCCTCGGCGCCAAAAGAACGATCACAGACAGTAAAAACGCGACGAAGGGAGCCCACACCGCGAGATCGTTTCAAGCAGCTCGAAAGATAAACGTGGGCTTCCGGGATGGATCCGAAGTCGCGTTTTTTTCCGCCTCCGCTCGCGCTGATTCACAGTGCGAGCTACGGTGGACGCGCCGTAGCCTTGGCGAAGGCGGGCCGCGCCGCCGATCGGGCTGGCCGCCATGTCACCCACAACTGAGCTCCGGTCGACGGGGTGACGCATCGAGCGGAAGGAGCGCGAAACCGCCATGGGTGGGCAAAACGGCGGGAGCCGGATTGATCTGAAAATCGCTCTCTAGCTTAGCTAAGCTAGATACAACTCGAACTACCTTGGATGCCGTCGTCGTTTGACGTGCAGTTGCGCGAGGGAATTGGCGAGCGCTGCGTTGACCGCGGCCACCTCCTCATCGGAGATCTTGTCTTCCAGCCGCGCAGCCGCGCGTGCCCTGGCTTCCTCGACCTTGGCCTCGTCGATCTTGTCCGAAGGGATCGCCATCGTGGTCGCGATGGCAACATGATCGGCTGTGACCTGCACGAGCCCTTCGCCGACGGCGAGGAACGATTCGCGGCCGTCCTTGCGCACGATCATTTCTCCCGGGACGGCCAGTGTCAGGAGCGGGATGTGCTGTGGATAGATGCCAATCTGCCCGGTTACCGCCGGCAGCGTGACCATCTGCACATCCTCGGAGTAGACGGTTCCTTCCGGTGTCACGATCTCGAGCCGCAGTGTGTTGGCCATGGCTGTCAGCCCTGCCGGATCTCCTCGATGCCGCCCTTCATGTAGAAGTTGTCCTCGGCGACATCATCGTGTTTGCCGTCGAGGATTTCCTTGAACGCTCGGACCGTGTCAGCGACCGGGACCTGTCGGCCTTCACGCCCCGTGAAGACCTGCGCCGAGCTGAACGGCTGGCTCAAGAAGCGCTGAATCTTTCGTGCGCGGAAGACCGTCTGCTTGTCTTCCGGTGAGAGTTCGTCCATACCCAGAATCGCGATGATGTCGCGCAGATCCTTGAACCGCTGCAGCACCTTCTGGACGCCGCGCGCGACGTCGTAATGTTCTTTCCCGACGATTTCAGGCGCGAGCGCGCGGGATGTCGACGCCAGCGGATCAACCGCCGGATAGATCCCGAGCTCGGCGATCGATCGCTCGAGCACGATGGTCGCGTCCAGATGCGCGAAGGTCGTCGCGGGTGCAGGATCGGTCAAGTCGTCGGCCGGCACGTACACCGCCTGGAAGGATGTGATCGACCCCTTCTTCGTCGAGGTGATCCGTTCCTGCAAAGCGCCCATCTCGGCGGCGAGCGTCGGCTGATATCCGACGGCGCTCGCGGTGCGACCCAGGAGCGCCGAGACCTCGGAGCCCGCTTGTGAGAAGCGGAAGATGTTGTCGATGAAGAGCAGCACGTCCTGGTTCTTCTCGTCGCGGAAGTACTCGGTGATCGCAAGGCCGGACAGCGCGACGCGCAATCGTGCGCCCGGAGGCTCGTTCATCTGTCCATAGACCAGCGCGATCTTGGAGGCATTCAGATTCTGCTGGTTGATGACGCCGGCCGTGGTCATCTCGTGATAGAGGTCGTTGCCCTCACGTGTCCGCTCGCCAACGCCCGCGAACACCGACACCCCGCCATGCAGCTTGGCGATGTTGTTGATCAACTCCATGATCACCACGGTCTTGCCGACGCCGGCGCCGCCGAACGCGCCGATCTTGCCGCCCTTGAGGAACGGGCAGATCAGATCGATCACCTTGATGCCCGTGAACAGCAGTTGCGGGGACGTCGACTGATCGACGAGAGGGGGCGCGGGACGGTGGATGGGGTAGTGCTTCTCGGCGACGACCGGGCCGCGCTCGTCGATGGGGGCGCCGGTGACATCGAGCACGCGTCCCATGACGCCGGGCCCGACCGGCACGCTGATCGGGCCACCCGTGTCGGTCGCGGTGTAGCCGCGCTTCAGACCTTCGGTGCCGGACATCGAGACCGTCCTGACCCATCGATCGCCGAGATGCTGCTGCACCTCGAGCGTCAGCTTCGTCGGCTGATTACCGATTGTGTATTCGACGGTCAAGGCGTTGGAGATCGGCGGCAGCGTCTCCGGAAAGGCGACATCGACGACTGGGCCGACGACTTGAACGATCGTGCCTGTGTTCATGCGCGTGTCCTCGCATCGTTACTGCGCCTGCCCGCCGGCGATCTCGAGCAGCTCCTGCGTGATCGATCCCTGACGCAGCTTGTTGTATTCGAGCGTCAGGTCTTTGATCATGGTCTCGGCGTTGTCGGTGGCGCTCTTCATCGAGACCATGCGCGCGCTCTGCTCGCTCGCTTTCGCGTTCAGCATCGCGAGATACATGACGATCTCGAGATAGTGCAGCGCCAGATAATCGAGCACGGCCTTGGGGCCGGGCTCGAAGACGAACTCCGATGTGTCGGCTGCCAACGCCTCCTCAGGCTCCGCCCCAGGGATCTTGATGCCCGTGATCTCGCCGATCGGAAGAATCTCGACCGCGATGGCGGTCTGGGTCAGCGTGTTGACGAATCGTGAGGTGACGATCTGGACTTCGTCCACTTCACCCTTCAGGAAGAGATCGCGGCAGAGTGTGGACACCGCGCGCGCCTCGGAGAATCGAGGAGTGTCGCCGTAAGGGAACTCGGCCAGCAGCTGCCGGCGCGTGCGCGCAACGAACTGCGCCCCTCTCCGTCCGGCCGCGATGAAGACGGTCGAGTGCGGATCGAATCGTCCGACCAGGCGGAACAGGTTGCTGTTGAGCGCGCCGCAGAGGCCTTTGTCCGACGAGATCAACACGATGGCGCGCTTGCGGACCGGGCGCTTCCGCATCAATGGATGCGTGAACTCGAGCTCGCGCGTCGCCGCCTTGCGCTGAATCCGGTACATCAACTGGAGAAACGGACGTGCGACGACCGCTGCCTGCTGTGCCTTGCGCATCTTCGAGGCGGCGACCATCTGCATGGCCTTCGTGATCTGCGCCGTGCTGCCGATCGATCGGATGCGTCGCCGAAGTTCGCGTGTGCCGGCCATGGCTTACGTCCACATCTTGGCAAACTGCTCGACCGCGGCTTTCAGATCCGCTGTGACGCCCTCGGTCAAGGCGCCTTCACGGCCGATGTGGTCGAGCACGACGGCCTTGGACGTCATCAGGTATTCGGTCAGCCGGCTCTGGTAGTCCTTGATGTGATCGAGCGGCACCTTGTCCATGTAGCCGTTCTGCACGGTCCAGAGCGTCGCCACCTGCACCTCCACCGGGATGGGATTGTGCTGTGGCTGGTTGAACAGTTCGACGATGCGCTTGCCTCGATCGATCTTGGATTGGGTCGACGCGTCCAACTCCGATCCGAACTGCGCGAAAGCGGCAAGCTCCCGGAACTGCGCGAGCTCGCCTTTGAGTCGCCCAGCGACCTGCTTCATCGCCTTGACCTGTGCCGCCGAGCCGACGCGGGACACCGAGATGCCGACAGAGATGGCGGGCCTGATGCCCTGATAGAACAGGTCGGTCTCCAGGAAGATCTGTCCGTCGGTGATCGAGATGACGTTGGTCGGAATGTACGCAGACACGTCGCCCGCCTGCGTCTCGATGATCGGAAGCGCCGTCAGCGAGCCATTGCCGTACTGTTCGCCGACGCGCGCCGCGCGCTCCAGCAACCGGCTATGGAGATAGAAGACGTCACCGGGATACGCTTCGCGGCCCGACGGCCGTTTCAACACGAGCGCCACCTGGCGGTAGGCGACGGCGTGCTTCGAGAGATCGTCGTACACGATCAGCGCGTCCATGCCGTGATCCATGAACCATTCGCCCATGGCGGCGCCGGCAAACGGTGCCAGGTATTGACTCGTGGCGGAATCGGCGGCAGGAGACGCGAGCACGATCGTGTACGCCAGCGCATCCGCTTCTTCGAGCACCGAGATGAGGCGCGCAATCGTTGATTGCTTCTGCCCGATGGCGACGTAGATGCAGTAGAGCGGGCGGTAGTCCTTGTCGCCGCGCGCCTCGGCAGCGCGGTTCAGGCGAGCCTGGCTGATGATCGTATCGGTGCAGATCGTGGTCTTGCCGGTCGAGCGATCGCCGATGATCAGCTCGCGCTGGCCGCGGCCGATCGGGATCATCGCGTCGATCGCCATGACGCCGGTCTGCACCGGCTGACTGACCGGACGTCGACGCATGATCCCGGGCGCGATCTTTTCGACCGGGTAGGCCTCGGTGCTGGCGACCGGACCTTTCCCGTCCAGCGGTTCGCCGAGTGTATTCACGACGCGGCCCAGCAGACCCTTTCCGACCGGTACCTGCAGGAGCTTCCCGGTCGAGCGAACCTCATCGCCCTCTTCGAGGCTGGTGTAGTCGCCGAGGATGATGACGCCGACGTCGGTCTCTTCGAGACTCAGGGCCAGGCCGGTGATGCCTCGACCGAGGTCGAGCATCTCGTTCAACATGACGTCGCCAAGACCTTCGACCCGCGCCACGCCGTCGCCAATCTCGCGGATGATACCGACGTTGCGTTTGATCGCCGTGGTCTTGGCCGCGGTGATCTGCTGTTCGATTTCCTGTATCAGACTGGCCATGCGCTCACCTCGAGTGGGCCGCCTGACCACCTTCGCCAAAGGCTACGGTGGTTCAGCCGGCCCAATCACAGACGTGTTTCCAGCGCGTTCAACCGACCCTGCACGCTCCCGTCGTACACGTCGCTGCCGACTTGAATACGCAGGCCGGCAAGGAGCGCCCGGTTCTCCGTGAATGTCGTGACGAGACCGGGACCATGCTCACGTCGGAGGCTGTCTTCGATGCGCGTCCGAATCTCTTGTGAAAGGGGCACCGCGCTTTCCACCAGCGCGCTGTGCCGGGCGCGGTCGAGCCTCACTAGGCGCAGGAAACGGCTTAGAGTCGTCAGACCGCCGTGGCGCCCATCGCTCACGACGCGCTGGACGATCTGCTTCACGCGATTCTCATCGAGATGTCCGTTCACCACGCAGATGCTGAAGAGCTGTCTGGCTTCTCGTTTCGATTGCCGCGTGGTCTTCATTGCCGCAGCTCCTCGTTACGTCGTCAGCTGCCTGGCAGCCTCTTCTGCGAGCCGCCGCTGATCCTCCGGCGTGAGCGCCTTGCCGACCACGGCTGCCGTCGTCTGGACGACGAGTCGGCCGACTTCGTGTTTGAGCTCGGCCAGCATCCGTGTGTGCTCCTGGACTGCAGCGTCTTTGGCTTTGATGACGATTTGTTCAGCCGTGGCGGCGGCCCGCTGCGTTTCCTGTTCACGCAGCCGTTTGGCGACGTCGCGCGCCTCGGCGATGAGCCGCGTGGATTGCGCCTGCGCGTCGGCCATGATGCCCTGACGCTGGGCCTCGATGCCGGCGAGCGCCGCGTTGATCTTCTCGGTGTTGGCGAGCCCTTGTGCGATCTGCTGCCGTCGCGCATCGAGCATCCGCAGCACCGGTTTGTAGGCGAGCCAGTAGAGCAGCGCGCAGACGATGGAGAAGCTGATGATCTGGGCGGTGAGGTGAGGCCAGTCCACCCCGAACGTCCTGGCGATCGTCTCGACCCGCCCCTCGCCGCCAGCCTGTGCGAGTAATGCAAGCACGGTCATCTTGTGCGCCCGTTGGTTGCGGACCTGGTAGCGCGTGCGCCTACGCGCGTCACCGAACCAGGAACAGGGTGTAAAAGACGACGGCCTCGGCGAAGGCGATCGCCAGGATCGACTGAACGAGGATCGGCGTCGAAGCCCCGGGATTGCGTCCGACCGCGTCGGAGGCTTTCATTCCGATCAAGCCAACGGCGAGCGCAGCGCCCAGCGCCGCGAGGCCGACGTGCAGGTTGCCCATCATAGGTGTGTTGTCCTTCCTCAGTCGTGCGCGACCGCTGGTTCACTGTCGTGATGCTGGACGAGCAGCAGCGTAAAGACAGCCGTCAGGAGCATGAAGACCAGTGCCTGAACGAAGCCGACCAGCAATTCCATCAAATAGAACGGCACTTGTACCAACCAGCCGATACCCGGAACCGCGGCCATCGTCTCGAGCATCGTTTCGCCCGCGAAAATGTTTCCGTACAGTCGAAAGCTCAGAGAGATAGGTCGGAACACGATCGAGATCACCTCGAGCACACCGGCAACAAAGAAGACCGCGATCAGCAGTATCCTCAACGCCCCGGTGCTCTTTCCCTTCGGGGCAAACAGCTCTTTGAAGACACCGATCGGACCTATTTCGCGCACACCCCAGACGATCCAGCACGCGAAGAACATCAGGGCCATCGCCAGCGTCAGGTTGACGTCGGCGTTCGCCCCGCGGAAGAACGGTTCCTCGATCCGGAAGCCCTCTGGAGTCGCGTGCCCCCAGCCGATGGAACCAACGCCAGGTACGAGGCCGATCCAGTTGGTCGCGAGGATGAAGATGAAGATCGTGGCGAAGAACCAGAAGGTCCGCCGTACCAAGTGCGGCCCGAGGATGCCTTGGAGAAAGTTGTAGAGGCTTTCGACGAGCCACTCGACGAAGTTCTGTGATCCGGTCGGCACCTGCTTCATCGATCGGGTGGCCATGCGGACGAACAGGATGAGCAGAATCGCCGTGATCCACGTGACGATCATCGAGTTGGTGATCGGGAAGCCGAAGGGACGGGCGATCTCCAGCGCCTTCTGTGACAGCGCGTGTTCCTCGACGGCGGCCGCTGCCGTCGCACTCAAGGCAACGGTCAGGGCCGTTGCCATCACCGCTCGAGCGCTCGTCGACCTCGGCGTCATGGACTGCTTCTACTTCTTGACCACGTTCGACAGCTGCACGACGTTGGCCGCGTTGTAGTCCTCGGTGACGAGCGCGCCCTGATCGTTGACGCGCACCTTCGCCGCGGGCGAGAGCTCGCCGTGCCCGGGCCCGGAGGCGGTGACGTTGAGGAGCACGAGTCCGAGCTCGTACCCGGCCGTGGGCTTGGCTTCCGGCAGGCCCGCGCCGACGAACGCAATCGGCTCTGCCGTGGCCACCGTGATCAGACGGCCATCCGCGGTTGGTCTGCCGTAGACGTACTTGATGGCTGTGCGGCGCGATCCGATCTGAAGCGTTCCGGCATCCGGCCGTTTCTGCAGCCAGTCTCGGACAGCCGCGGTGTTTCCGGTTTTCACGGCCGCGACGAGCGCCGCCTGGTCCGCATCAGTGGCGAACTGCTTGACCACAACCGTGAGCGGAGCAGTGGTGCTGACTCCGCCCGCCGTTTTCATGGACGCGACCGCCGCGAACGTTTCCGCCTGCGCGTGCACGAGCGTCACGGCGCAGAGCGAAGCCACCAGGGATGACACAAGCGATCGAACGACGGTGAACGTGGTCGTGTGCATGACGTGTGCGAAGAGCATGCTGCGTACCAGCGGCAAAGCCGGTGCTCGGCCGTGGTGACCGCACCGGGCGACGACATTCCGTGGGGCGATCGATCACGGGACCTCCGAAACTCCGGAGCCCCTCCACTCCGCAGGAGAGCAGATCGGGTTGGAGAAGACCGGTGGCGATCCGACGAGGCGAACGCTTTGCCGAGCGAACCATTTTCGCGACGGCGATCCTTGATTCGCGCTCAGGTTCGTTCACTGGCACACGATGTGCTCGACCTCGATTCTGCTCCAGCGCGGACGCTCATGCGCCGTGCGTTCGCGCGGAACTGTGCGGTCACCCGCGGTTCAACGAGGGCTGGCCGATTCGTGTCGAGAGAGAAGGACGTGAGCATGGGAGCGGACGCCAGACGGATGATGCTCGCTGCCGGAGCGATCGCGATCGCCATCAGCGTCGGATGCGAGAAAAAGGCGGCGCCCACCGCGGCGCAGCCGACCGAGGTCTACGTGACCGAGGTCGTCCAGAAGGATGTGCCGGAGTACCTGGAACTGGTCGGTCAGACGCTCGGATCCCAGGACACGGAGCTTCGCGCTCGAGTCGAGGGTGTGCTCGAGTCGATGCACTTCCAGGAGGGGTCGTTCGTGAAGCAGGGGACGCTGCTTTACCAGATCGACCGGAAGCCGCTCGAGGCCGCGCTCGCGCAGGCCAAAGCTGACCAGTCGACAGCAGAGGCACGGCTCGAGAAGGCGAATAACGACGTCGAGCGCTACAAGCCGCTCGCGGCGAAACAGGCGGTGAGCAAGCAGGAGCTCGACGATGCGCTCGCCGCCCAGGATGCCTCGCGATCGCAGGTGGCGGCGATGAGGGCCGCGGTCGACAAGGCGGCGCTCGATCTCGGGTACACGCGGATCACGGCGCCGATCACCGGGCTGGTCGGTACCACGCTCGTGAAGCCGGGCAATCTCGTCGGCCGCGGAGAGAACACGCTCCTCACCACGATTTCCAAAATCGATCCGATCCTCTTCCGCGTCGGGGCGACGGAAGCCGATTACCTGCGGGTGGCGAGACGTAGTCCGTCGCGCAGCGGCCAGCCGCCGCGCGCAGCGGGCATTCAACTCATCTTGACCGACGGCACTGTGCATCCGTCCACCGGCCACATTGTCACGGTCGATCGAGCTGTCGATCCGACAACCGGCACGCTCGGTATTCAGATCGAATTCCCGAACCCGGACCAGCTGCTGCGTCCGGGTCAGTACGGCCGCGCGCGCATTCTGCTCGATACCACACCGAACGCGCTTCTCGTTCCGCAGCGCGCGGTGCAGGAGCTGCAGAACCTGTACAGCGTTGCGGTGGTGGACGCCCAGAACAAGGTCGGATTCCGAAACGTGAAGGTCGGACAGAAGGTCGACTCGCTCTGGGTGATCGAAGAGGGGCTCAAGCCGGGCGAGCGAGTCGTGGTCGAAGGCCTGCAGCGGGTGCGCGATGGTCTGACGGTCAACGCCAAGCCGGCGCCCGAGACACCGGCCAAGGGCGAGGCGGCGCCGGCGGCCAAGGCGGAGAAGTAGACCATGGCAAGTTTCTTCGTGAACCGGCCGATCGTCGCGATGGTGCTGTCGATCATCATCGTCCTGGTCGGTCTGGTTGCGATGAGCGGACTGCCGATCGCGCAATACCCCGAGATCGTACCGCCGATGATCCAGGTGACGACCACGTTCGTCGGCGCGAGCGCGACCGACGTCGAGGCCTCGGTCGCCACACCGCTCGAGCAGCAGATCAACGGCGTCGAGAACATGATTTACATGAAATCGACCAACGCCAACGACGGCACGTTGACGCTGAAGGTCTCGTTCGAGGTCGGGTCGAACCTCGATATGAACAACGTGCTCACGCAGAACCGCGTGTCACAGGGCATGCCGCAGATGCCGCAGTCGGTCAAGAACTATGGCGTGTCGGTGAAGAAAGCGCTGGCCTTTCCCCTCCTCGTCATCTCGATCAAATCGCCGAAGGGCACCTACGACAGCGCCTTCCTCTCGAACTACACGACGATCAACATCAACGACGCGATCGCCCGCATCCAGGGGGTGGGGCAGATCAACCTGTTTGGCGGCAGCGACTACGCGATGCGCGTGTGGCTGCGACCTGATGTGATCGGTAGGCTGGGCATCACCATCCCCGACATCGCGAACGCGATCTCGCAGCAGAATCAGCTGTTACCGGCAGGCCAGATCGGCGGGCCGCCGGCCGCGGCGGGAACGGAGTACACGTACACGGTACGCACGCAGGGCCGGTTGCTCAGGGAGGAGGAGTTCGCCGACATCATCGTCCGGACCAACCCTGACGGATCCCAGGTCAAGCTCAAGGACATCGCGAGGATCGAGCTCGGCACGATGCTGTACAACGCCGTCGGCCGCCACGACGGTCAGCCGTCGGCGGTGATTGCGGTGTTCCAGATTCCCGGCACGAATGCACTGGAAGTCGCCAACAACATCAAGGCGACGATGAAAGATCTTTCGACGCGCTTCCCGCGCGACATGGAGTACCTGGTCTCACTCGACACGACGCTACCCGTCACCGAGGGCATCAACGAGATCGTGCACACCCTGTTCGAGGCGGTCGTGCTCGTCATCCTCGTGGTCTTCGTGTTCCTGCAGAACTGGCGCGCCACGCTCATCCCACTGATGACCGTGCCGGTCTCACTCATCGGCGCATTCATCTTCTTCCCGCTCCTCGGCTTTTCGATCAACGTGCTCTCGCTGCTCGGGCTCGTCCTCGCCATCGGCATCGTCGTTGACGACGCGATCGTCGTCGTCGAGGCGGTGATGCACCACATCGAGCACGGGATGTCGCCGAAGGAGGCGACGTTGAAGGCGATGGAGGAGGTCTCCGGTCCGGTCATCGCGATCGGCTTGATCCTGGCGGCGGTGTTCGTGCCGGTCGGCTTCATGGGCGGGATCACAGGCCGTCTCTATCAGCAGTTCGCGATCACGATCGCGCTGTCGGTGCTGCTCTCGGTCGTGAACGCGCTCACGCTGAGCCCGGCGCTGTCGGCCCTTCTGCTGAAACCCGCCACAGGAAAGAAGTCGCTGCTCACGCCGTTCTACAACTGGTTCAACCGCGTCTTCGGCTGGACGACGGATCGCTACACCAGTTTTGCCGCCATCTTGATCCGCAAGATGTTCCGCAGCCTGGCGTTCATCGGTGTGCTGATCTTCGTGATCGTCATGCTGGTGCAACGGATCCCGACCGGCTTCGTACCCGAAGAGGATCAGGGATATCTGCTCGTCAATGCGCTGCTGCCCGATGCCGCTTCGCTCGAACGGACCGACGCGGTGATGCGCAAGGCCGAAGCGATCCTGGAGCACAACGAAGCGGTCGAAGGCTTCAATACGATCACCGGTTACTCGCTGCTCACGAGCGCATATTCGTCGAACATGGGCTTCTTCTTCGTGCAGCTGAAGCCCTGGGAGGAGCGGCACACGACGGAGTCGCACGCCAATGGCGTGGTTGCCGCGCTGAACAAGGCGTTCGCGGAGCAGATACCGGAAGCCGGTGTCGTGGCATTCGGACCTCCTGCCATTCCCGGGCTGGGCACCGGCGCCGGCTTCACGATGCAGTTACAGGATCGCAGTGGCGGTCCACCGGAGTACCTCGGGCAGCAGGCCGCCAGGTTCATGGACGCGGCGCGGAAGCGGCCCGAGATCGGCCGGATCAACACGCTCTATCGTGCGACGGTTCCGCAGATTTACGCCGACATCGATCGAAGTAAGGTGCTCAAGGCCGGTGTGCCGCTCAACGACGTCAACACATCGCTCGGCGCCTTGCTCGGCAGCGCCTATGTGAACGATTTCAACCGCTTCGGTCGTGTCTACAAGGTGTACGTGCAGGCCGAACCCGAGTTCCGCAGGGACATCAAACAGCTGGGGCTCTTCTTCGTGAAGAACCAGAAGGGCGGCATGGTTCCGCTCGACACGCTGCTGCGGACCGAACCCACAGCGGGGCCGGAGTTCACGAACCGGTTCAACCTGTTTCGCACCGCGGAGGTCACGGGCGTGCCGGCGCCAGGCTTTTCGTCGGCACAGGCGCTCGATGCGCTCGAGCAGACCGCTCGCGACGTACTACCAGCCGACATGACACACGACTGGGCGGACATGTCCTTCCAGGAGAAGCGGGCGCCCGGTGTCGCGCTGGTCTTCGGGCTCGCAGTCTTTCTCGTGTTCCTCATCCTTGCGGCGCAGTACGAGAGTTGGGGCCTGCCGTTCAGCGTGCTGCTGGGAACGCCGTTTGCCGCGTTCGGCGCGTACCTCGGACTGTGGCTCGCGCGCCAGTACTCACCGAGCTACGTCAACAACGTCTTCGCGCAGATCGGCTTGATCATGCTCATCGGTCTGGCCGCGAAGAACGCGATCCTGATCGTCGAGTTCGCGAAGATGGAGCACGACAAGGGCGGTGGCCTCGTAGACTCAGCGCTGCTCGCGGCGAAGCTCCGCTTCCGTCCGATTCTGATGACCGCGTTCGCATTCATCCTCGGCGTCGTCCCCTTGCTCACCGCATCGGGCGCCGGTGCCGAAGCCCGCAAGGTGATGGGGATGACTGTCTTCTCTGGGATGCTCATCGCCACGATTCTGGGCGTCTGCCTCATTCCGATGCTGTACGTGGCCGTCGAGAAGGTAATAGGCACCAAAGGCCACGCGTCGGCACCCGGCGCGAGTCCGACCCAGAAACTGGCAACCGAACACGGACACGGTCATTGACATGACTCGGCCCGGTGCAGGTGCTGGCGTGATCGTGATGATGGCGCTGTCGTTCGTCGTGGCCGGCTGCGCGGTGGGCGCCAACTATGCCCGCCCGCAGCTGCCCACTCCCGAGCAGTACCGCTTCGTCGAAGGACCGACGCAGGCCCAGACGCTGGCCGACATGCCGTGGTTCCAGGTCTTCGACGATCCGACGTTGCAGGCGCTGATACGTGAAGCGATTGCCAACAACCTCGATCTCCGGGTCGCGGTTGCGCGAGTCGAGGAAGCGCGCGCCCGTGCCGGCATCGCCAAATCGTTCCTGTATCCGCAGATCGATGGCGTGGCCAATTACGGCATCCGCCAGGCGTCGGATGTCGTTGACAAGAGCGACACGACGCATCAGAGCGGCGACTACGGCTTTCGCCTCGCGTGGGAGATCGACCTGTTTGGCCGCCTGCGCCGGGAGCGGGAAGCGGCAGCCGCGCTGGCGCTGGCGAGCGAACAGGGTCGCCGCGGCGTGCTCGTGACCCTCGTCGGAGACGTCGCAACGAATTACTTCCTGCTTCGCGAGCTCGACCTTCAACTCGACATCGCGCTGCAGACGCTGAAGGTCAACGACGACACGGTCGCGTACTTCAGGAATCGCCTCGACGGAGGCGTGTCGAATCGCCTCGAGGTCGATCGGATTCTTGCCAACCGCGAGCGGACAGCGGCGTCGATCCCAGACCTCGAACGGCAGATTGCCACGGTCGAGAACACGATCTCGTTTCTCCTCGGCCGGCCGCCTGGAACGATCATGCGCAAGCCGCTGACGCCGGACGAGGCGCTGCCGCCTCCGATTCCGCCCGGCTTACCGACCTCGCTGCTCGAGCGGCGGCCTGATGTCGCGGCGGCAGAGCAGATCCTGGTGGCGGCCAACGCCGATATCGGCGCCGCCAAGGCGGCGTTCTATCCGGCGATCAGCCTCACCGGATTTCTCGGCGGCGTCAGCGGCGACCTGACGCAATTCCTCGGAGGGGATGGCGCGGTATGGGCGCTCGGCGCGGGACTCATGCAGCCGGTCTTCCAGGGCGGGCGTCTCCGCCGGAACCTCGAAGCGATGCGCGCCCGGTACGATGCCGCGCTCGCCGAATATCAGAAGGCCGCGCTCAACGGCTACCGTGAAGTCGCGGACTCCTTGATCACGATCCAGAAGCTGGCTGAAACGCGCATGCACCAGGAGACCGGTGTGAATGCGTTGCAGGACGCCTCGGATCTTTCGCGCGCCCGCTACGACACGGGGCTCGCGAGCTATCTCGAAATCCTGACGGCGGACGAACGGCTCTTTGCCGAGCGTCTGCTGCTGGCGCAGACGCGAGGTGCGGAGTTCCGTGCGCGCGCCGAACTGTATCGAGCGCTTGGTGGTGGCTGGCAGCCGTGAGGTGAGGGTGACGTCGATGGCGAAAGCGGACAAGGCCAATGGCAACGAAAAACTCAGTCGCAAGGACTTCGAGAAAGAGCTGCAGCGCCTTCAGGGCGAGCTGTGTGAGCTTCAAGACTGGGTGAAAGAGAAAGGGCTCCGGGTCATCGTGTTGTTCGAGGGGCGCGATGCGGCGGGCAAGGGCGGCACGATCAAGGCGATCACCGAGCGCGTGAGCCCGCGCGTCTTCCGCGTCGTGGCGCTGCCGGCGCCTTCCGATCGCGAGAAGAGCCAGATGTACTTGCAGCGGTATGTGCCGCATTTTCCGGCGGCCGGCGAAATCGTCATCTTCGACCGGAGTTGGTACAACCGCGCCGGTGTCGAGCACGTGATGGGCTTCTGCACCGACAAGCAGTACGAGCGCTTCCTCACCCTGGCGCCGTTGTTCGAGCGGCAGCTGATTGGCGGTGGCATTCAGTTGGTCAAGTTCTGGCTCGAAGTCGGAAACAAGGAACAGGAGCGGCGATTCGAAGCCCGGATTCGCGATCCGCTCCGGCAGTGGAAGTTGAGCAACATGGATCTGCCGTCGCGTGAGAAGTGGTACGACTACTCGCGCGCGCGCGACGCGATGTTGGAAGCCACCGATACCGACGACGCGCCGTGGCACATTCTCAGATCGGACGACAAGAAACGGGCACGGCTCAACTGCATTGCGCATCTCCTGCACTTGATCCCTCACAAAAAGGTCAAGCACGACAAGGTGAAGCTGCCGAAGCGATCGACGAAGCACGCCTACGACGACGAGGCGTCGCTGGCGAATCGGCGCTTCGTGCCCGAGACCTACTGACGATCGATCCGATCGCGCTTCCATGTCGCGGCTATGTAGCACGACGTTCACGGGGTCACGAGTCATCCGGCGACGCGCGCTTGGTGTCGCCTCGCTGATCGTCTGCATTGCGGTGCAGTTGCCCGGCATCGCGGCTCAACCCCAGACGCCGCCCGCGCCGGCACCACAGTCGTCGGGTCCAGTGCCGGACCGTGTCGAGCCCGCTGAGCATTCGTTTACGTTCACGTACGCGAATCGACCCATTGCCGTCCTTCGGGCCCGTGTGCTGGGACACGATCCCGACGAACGGGCGCGCGGGGCGGAGCAGATCCTCGATGACCTCGTCGACCGCGACCTGACAGGTCCGGTGGCATCGCGGCCGTTCGAGAGTGCCATGCTGATCACCGTCGCGTCTCGCAACGTGCTGGCACTCACTCCCCTCGACGTCGACGAGTTGTCCGGAGAGACGCTCCCGGGCGTCACGGCGCAGACGGTCGAGCGCCTGCGTCAGGCGGTGGGCGAGGCCGTCGAAGCACGCACCCCAAGGAAACTGGTCGCGTCAACCGGGCAGGCGCTCACCGGACTCGCAATCGGTGTGCTGCTGTTGTGGGGGATTGCCCACGTGCGGCGCCGGTTCGTCGACAAGGTCGTGAGCGCGGCAGAACGGAAGATCACCGAGGCAGGGCTCGCCGACGTGCACTCGCTGCGTGCATCGCGCCTGCTCGAGCTGCAGCGCAAACTCCTGACGGCGATCGCGGTGGCGATGGGCTTCGTCGTCGTGTACGGCACGCTCACGTTCGTGCTCCGCCGCTTCCCCTACACGCGTCCGTGGGGCGAGTCGATGCGCGGCTACCTGCTGTCGACCGTCGAGCGACTCGGGCTCGGCATCGTGAATGCGATCCCGGGTCTGTTTACGGTGTTCCTCATCATCGTGATCACGCGCTTCCTGGCACGCGTGGTGGGGCTGTGGTTCAAGGCGATTGAAGAGGGACGGGCGCGAGCGCGTTGGATCTACCCGGAAACCGCCCAGCCGACGCGCCGTTTGGTCACGATGCTGTTGTGGCTGTTCGCGATCGTCGTGGCGTATCCGTACATGCCTGGCAGCGGCACCGATGCCTTCAAGGGCGTCAGCGTCTTTCTCGGGCTGCTGGTCACGCTCGGTTCAACCGGCCTGATGAATCAGCTGATGAGCGGCGTGATGCTCACGTACTCCCGTGCGCTGCGCGTGGGCGACTACGTCCGCATCGGCGACATCGAAGGCACGGTCGTTCATCTCGGGGTGCTCTCCACCAAGGTGAAGTCGTACCTCGGAGAGGAATCGACGATTCCCAACGCGGTCGTCGTCGGGCAGACGACAACGGACTACTCGCGCTACGCGGAGATTGGAGAAGTCTTCACGCCGACCTCGGTCTCGATCGGCTATGACACACCGTGGCGACAGGTGCAGGCACTCCTGCTGCTGGCTGCCGACCGGTCAGCAGGTGTCCGGCGTACGCCGAAACCCTTCGTGCTCCAGGAGGCGCTGCAGGACTTCTACGTGAAGTACACGCTCTTCGTGTGCCTGGAACGACAGGAGAGGCGATACTTCACGCTGCACGAGCTCCACGCGCAGATTCAGGATCTCTTCAACGAATTCGGCATACAGATCATGTCTCCCAACTACGTCTTCGATCCCGGCACGCCGAAAATGGTGGCGAAGAAAGACTGGTACGCGGCTCCCGCGAGTCTCGGGAATGGATCAGCGGGCGACGAGCAGCAGCCACGGCGTCCCGACGAAAAGATACATGCCCCGTAGAGCGACGGCGTCAGCCGTCGCGTTGACTAAGCGAGCCCGAACGCGTCGCGCAGCTTCCGCTCCTGATCGTTGGAGAGATTGGTCGCGATGATGTCGAAGGTGAGCCCCTTCATCCCCTCCGCAACGCGATCGATCACCGCGTCACTCGTCATGAGGAACAGCGCCGACGTGCCCTCCGTGACCTTCGTGCGGATCGCTCTGATGAAACTGTCGTCGATCCCGTAGTCGCGAAACGCCCCTCCGATCGCGCCGACCGCGGCGCCGAGGGCAATGCCGAACAGGGGCGTGAAGAAGATGAAGCCGAAGAGCATGCCCCAGAACATCCCGGTCGCGGCGGTTCGGCCGACCAGGTTCACGAGCTGTCTGGTCGAGGGGCTCTGCTGTCCGGCAGGCCACGACACGATCGCCGCGTCATGCAGCGTGATCAGATTCCGATCCTGCAGGGTCTGCACACGATCGAGCGCGCGTTGTGCCCCATCTGCCGTCGGAAATGTGAGGACGCTGACGGTTGCCATGGGGATCTCCAGGATCTAGGCTTTGGGTTCTGGGCCCTGGGCTCCGGGCTTTGGGCATTGAGCTTTGCGCATTGAGGCTTGCGCGTCGACTCAATGGACTTCATCCATGCGGCGCACTTCCTCTGCGTACTCGATGCCGCGGAGCCCGTCGGGGAGCGAGAACTCGATGAGCGGTCGCTCGGTGGCGCGCTCGATCAGTTCAGCAAGGCTCGCGAAGCGATCCGACCGGAGCTGGCGGCGGAGGTCGCCTTCGGTCTTCCACGTCTCGAGGTAGTGGATGACCACCACGGCGTCCATCTCGGTTGAGAAGGAGCAGCCTGTGCAGCCCTGCGCTGCGCGAGTGTGCTGCATCAACGTCTGAAGAGCCGTCGTGATCGAGAGCGCCTCGCCCGCCGGCACACGCCATTTCACGGTCATGCGGACCGGAGCTGATTCCATCCGCGCTTCCTCCTGGCATCGAGGGAGAAAGTGAGGATCGTCTGGGGTGCATTGCGCGTGCCATAGAGCTCGACGGGACCAGAGCGCGTTGCGCATATCAGTGGCGCGCGTGCGTGCACCAGGCGCTCCGCTACATCGGAGCCTCTCCGGTATCTTGGAGCAAAGAGGCGCCTGCGGCCAGCCGAGGCAGAAAGGGCCGACAGGTTGGTGTCGTATTAGGATAAGGCTGCGCTTGCCGTCCTGATGCGCACGTGTGAGGTGACAAGGTGAGAGTGAAGAGCGTCATTTCCGCCACCGCGGGAATCATCGGTTTCGTCGCGGTCTGTTCGATTCCTGTCGGGGCGCAGTGGCCGAAATATCCGGACGCGGGTGTTCCGCGCGACGCTTCGGGCAATGTGCAGATGGAAGCGCCGACGCCGCGAACCGCTGACGGCAAGCCGGACTTCTCGGGCATGTGGATGCGCGCGGAGAGCGGTCCGCCTCGTGGAAATGGGCGTGGCCGGCAGGGGCAGGGCGGTGAGGGCCGCGGTCGTGCGCAGGGTGCCGGCGAGCAGGCGCCTGCGGCTCAGGGTGGTGGCGCAGCAGCGGCCGGTGGCGCACAGGGTACCGCGCCCGCAACGCCGGCGACGGGCGGCGCAAACTCCAACGGCGATACCAACTCGGCGTTCGCGCCAGGTCGCGGCGGCGTACAGCTTGAGCCGCCAACTGCTCGATTCCCGTACGATCCGAGCGGCCCGCCGGTAGCGACGTTCTTCGAAGCGGGCGGCAATATTCAGGGTGGGCTTCCGTACACCGAGTGGTCGAAGGCCATCAGGAAGCAGCGGTTCGAGGTCGACAAGGCGAAGGACAACCCCGACGCCAACTGTATGCCGATGGGATTCCTGCAATTCCACCAGCAGCCGCAGCCGCGAAAGATCATCCAGACGTCGAAGATGATCCTGATCGAGTACGAAGCCAACTACGGCATTCGTCACATCTACATCGACGGTCGCCCGCTGCCCAAGCAAGGCGACCCGCAGCCCTGGTGGTACGGATATTCAGTCGGTCACTGGGAAGGCGACACGCTCGTCGTCGAGACGAACAATCTCCGTGGCGCTGAAGAGGGTCCGTTCGACGGATGGCTCGACGTGAACGGCAGTCCGTACAGTGGGCAGGTCAAGTTCACCGAGCGCTTCAAGCGCCTGAACTTCGGCCATCTGCAGATGGACATCACGGTGGATGATCCCAAGGCCTACACCAAGCCCTGGACCGTCCGTATCGACCAGCGCTACTTGCCCGATTCAGAACTCATCGAATTCATCTGCAACGAGAACCAGCAGTTCCGTCGCCGGATCAAGATCGATTGACGGTCCACGACGAGTGTCAGTGCGATCCTGACTGACAAGTCGGTGCGATCCTGACTGACGCGTAATATGGATTGTCAGCGCGCACTTCGACATGCTGGTAGCGTAGGCATTGGGCGAGCCGCCGCCAAGCGGCGGCGGTGTGGCTGCGGCGGAGCGACTGTTCGCGCCGCGATCAACGACAGTGGATAAAACGACTCGGGAGCGGTCCGATCGGCGGCGGCGGTGATTCGCCGCTGACGCACCGGCTGCCTCGTTATCGACACGATTGTTCACGGTCGCGCGGATCAGGACAGCCGCCGCCGTCACCGTGAGTGCACGCGCGGACGAGTCGTTTTTCCGCGGCGTCGAACCGGAGCGAGGCCGCAGCCACACCGTCGTCGCTTGGCCCACGAGCAGCCGGCGCCAGCGACATGTCGAAAGCGCTCTAACGTTTGACGAAGGTTGCGCTCCAGGTCGGAGCGACTTCTTTGATCAACTCGAGCAGTCGAGGCGGGACGTCGTCTTCTCCCGTCAGCTGCCGAATCTGCAGCACATCGTCGAACCCGAGGCCGGTTGGAGAGCGAAGCGCCCACTGAATCGCTTCATCCAGCGACGCTACCTCGAGGATGTAGAACCCGCCCACCAGCTCTTTGGACTCGGTGAAGGGACCATCGACGACGACCCGCTTTCCGTTCTTCACCTCGATACGCGCGCCCTTTCCGGCGGGATTCAGGCCTTCGGCGGCGACGAGCACGCCGGCTTTGTGCATCTCCTCGTTGAATTTCATGTACTTCGTGACGAGCGCCTCGTCGAACGACGCATCAGGGTCGGGTTGCGTGCTGTTCTGGCCGGGCTGCTCGGTGATGAGGAACTTCATGGGCCTCCTCGCGGTTCTACGTGTGATGAATGTGCCTTCTATCATCACGTCGAACGAGGGGGCGGCGGATCGACAGCTATTTGGGGGCGACGTAGCTCTTTCGTGCGCGGGCCGTCAGGCCGTTCTCCTTGACCTTCACTTCTATCTTGTGGACTTTGCCGTCGCGTTTCGGCGGGGCGAAGCCGATCAGATACTGCCCGTGCAGCTCGTCGGCCACCTGGGCGAACGCCTGCCCGAGGTCCTCACCGAACCGAATCTCGATGAAGCCTCCGCCGGTTTCCTGCGCCACCCTCGCCAGACCGGGGTCAGGAATGTCGGCCATCAGCGCGGCCTGGAGCCCGCCCGGACCCAGCCCCGGCATGACCGGCTGCGCGCCGCGGCTGCGCATGCCGACCGCATAGATCATCACGTCCTCACTACGGGCGCGATCGATCACCTCGGCCTGGCTCACATACTTCTCTTTGAAGCCGATCGGCCCGCTGTCTTTTCCGTCGCTCAGAACGAGGATGACCGACCGCTCGTCCGACCGTTCTTCCTTGGCCTCCGTGAACAAGCCGGTTGCTTGATCGAGCGCACGCCACAGCGGAGTCGGCGCATCCGGGGCAATCGATTTCGGCAGCGATGACACGATTTCCTGCGGGTTGTTCGTGAACTTCGGGCTGATCACGACCTCGTGGCCGAACGAGCCGACGCGCAGCTGATCGTCGGGACGAAGGCGTCGAAAGAGCTCGTCCGAGGCATTGCGCAGGAGCGGCAGGTTCCCCTGCATGCTGCCCGACACATCCAGCATCTCGATGAGTCGAATCGGCTGCGGCGAGTTGTCGAAGATCGTGATCGGTTGCGGCTTGCCCTCGTCACGAATCTCGAACTGGTCTTGTTGAAGCTTCGTGACGAGGCGTCCGTCCTTGTCCATCACCGTGACGAACACGCGCACCGACTCGGCTCCGCCCCGGAACGTTGGCTGTTGCTGCTCCTGGGCGGTGAGAGCAACCAGAGCGAGGATGCACGCGACGATCGTGGCGACGGTGTGGCGAGTCATGGGGTAGCTGGTGCGGCGCGCTTCACCGAGTAGAGAATTCCGGTGTACTGCATCTCCTCCCACGTCTGGTCGCCCCATTTCACATCGATCGAAGGATCAGGGTTGGACCTGTTCGCTGAGGAGTTGTCGTACCACGCCGTCGAAATGATCCGCGCGCCCTTCGGCACGTGGATCGGGTCTTTGAACATGTAATACGTCTGCCAATTGAAATCGTAGCGAGGCACCGAGAGCAGCGCCTGCTTCGTACCATCAGGCAGTTCGAGCGTGTAGCTCCATCGCTTGCCACGCACGTGCGTATGTGGGAAGAGTCCCCACACGGTGGCGTCCTGGAGGAACCCGACATCGGTCGAGACCTCGGTGTTGGTCGAGCCCGCCGGGATCGTGAATCGCCCGTTGATGAACTGCGATGGACGAATCTCTTCGGCCGGCGGTTCGGCCGCGAAGATCATCGCAACCTTGCTGCGATCGGTACCGGCCGTTCCGTTCGCGGTGTAGTGCACCTGCAGGTGCAGCACGCCGCCGGGCGGCAGGCGCAGCGCGGTCCCCGCGGGGAAGACCTGCGGCTCTGTGCCGGGCGCATACGTCGCGAGGAGGCGAGTGGGGACCCCGTTGTTCTGCTGCGGGCGTTGACCGCGCTCGGTGTTGCGCGGCGTCTGACTGTCTTCGCGGTTTGGCTGCAGCACCGGTGCGCCGCGAGGCTCGTCGAGCGGCGCCTCGTAGTACACGAGGATATGGTGCACGAGGGCGCGATTGCCGGGACGCGCCTCGACGCCCTTCAGCCACTTTACTTCCTTGAAGTTGGTCGGAATGTAGAAGTGTTCGTACTGGATCGTGCCCCGAGCTGGAACCTGATAGTCCTCCGTCATCTCGAAGACGACATCGGGCTTTCCGAGTCTCCATCCTTCCGCGAAAGCGGGACGAGCCGGCAGGTCCTTGGGATCACCTTCGGGTGCGCCAGCCGCGGCCCAGCGCTCGAGGATGTCCTTTTCGCCCGCGCTCAGTCGTCGCTCGTTCGAGAACGTGCCGGTTGGGGCATCGGCGTGCCACGGCGGCATCACCCCGTCATGCACCTGCTTGCTGATCGCGCGCGCCCACGGGCGCGCCTCCTGGTAGCTGATGAGCGACATCGGCGCAATCTCGCCGGGCCGATGGCACGTCACGCAGTTGGCGTAGAGAATTGGCGCAACATCGCGCGTGAATGTGGGCGCAGTGCCGGAGCCCGCGCCGGCCGCGTCAGGACGCGCGCCGACCGCGCCCAGGTCGGGAGTCTGTGCAGGCGCCTGCGGTGATCCGGCGGCCGCGACCAGGCCGGACATCGCAACGAGGACGCCCAGGGAGCCGAGTATCGACGTTCTGCTCATGAAGAGATTGTCGATCAACGCGGCCAATCTTGCACGAAGTGGTCCAAGGGGCCGCCTGAAAGCGGCCCTACTTTAGCGGACCTTTCAGGGTTGGGCGATCGCGTACAGGTATTTGTACCCGCGCAGGTACAGCTCGTTGTCCACCAGCGCGGGCGACGCATCGAACCCGTCGTCGAGCGTGTTTTTCGCCAGCACTTCATACTTCGGACCCGATCTGATCACGATCGTCGTGCCCTCACGGCCGGGGACATAAACCCGACCTTTGGCCGCGACCGGCGACGCGAACACGTTCGGCACGCCCTCGAGCCGCTGGTTCGTGTAGTGGGGTGTTCCCGACTTCGCGTCGAACGCCGACAGAATGCCTGAGTTCGATTTCAGGAAATACAGGACACCATCGACCAGCACGGGTGATGGAACATACGGCGTGTCGCGGTCGAGCGTCCAGGCGATCGCGTTCGTGCCGTCGATATTGCCCCTGGCGTCGGCGACGCGCACCGCTTTGAGATCGTTGCCGCGAAAACCGCTCATGAGAAACACGAGACCATCGCCGTAGACCGGCGACGGGATCGCATTCATAGTCAGGCCGTCGCTTTCCCAGATGAGTGCGCCGGTCGCGAGGTCGTAGCTCCGCACCCGTTCCATCGCCGGAACGATCGCCTGCGGCCGGCCGTTGACGTCGACGACGAGAGGCGTGGCCCAGGTGTCGATCTCCTTGTGCGGCACCCGCCACAGTTCCTTGCCATCGCGTTTGTCGAGCGCGACGACGAACGATTCACCGCCGATGTGATCCCACACGATGACGAGCGTGTTGCCGTGCAGAGCAGGCGTCGACCCCTCACCGAACTCCTGCCGCATACGCTTGTCGCCGAGGTCCTTTTCCCAGAGGAGCTTTCCATCCATGTCGTAGGCGTAGAGACCGAACGACTCGAAGTACGCGTAGACGCGCTCGCCGTCGGTGATCGGAGACCCCGATGCCCAGGTGCCGTTGTCGAAGTGCGATCCTTCGTGCGGCTCCTGCTCGCGCGCGACCCGTTCCCAGATCGTCTTCCCGGTCTTCCGATCGAACGCCATCAGGATGAACTTATGCTTGCCTCGCGGATTCGAACCGCCGCGCGGGGCATGCTGTGCCGGGCCATCGATGCCGACCGGGACCGCGGTGGACACGAACAACCGATCACCCCAGACCACCGGAGACGATGATCCCCGTCCGGGAATCTCGATCTTCCATCGGATGTTCTTCGTCTCGCTCCACTCGATCGGTGGATCCGCCGTCGTCGAGGCACCGGTCGCGTGAGGACCACGCCACTGCGCCCAGAATCGGGTTGCGGGAGACTCCTGCGCCGCGAGCGACAGCGACGACAGGGTGACCAGTGCAGCGATGCAGGATGGACGGTTCATGCGATCCCCGTGTTGTGAACGATCTTTCCGTCGACGACCGTGAGCAGCGATCGAATCTGCCTGATTTGGACGTCGGGCACCGTGAAGTAGTCGCGGTCGAGCACGGCGAGGTCGGCGAGCCTGCCGACTTCAAGGGATCCGATGCGGTCGTCCATGCGCAGGAACCAGCTGTTGTTCCTCGTGAAGAGGCGCAGCGCTTCGTCGCGCTTCAGTTGTTGATTGGGGTTGACCTGTGCGCCGAACGAGTTGACGCCAGTGGTGGCGTAGTAGATGTGCAGCCATGGGTTGAGCGGTGCGATGTGCACGCCGTCGCCGTGGATGCCGACCTGGACGCCGTGATCGACGATCGTCCGGAAGGGCGGCCCGGCGACGACCTTGGGATCGCTCGACGTCACCCATCTGAACGCGCCCATCTCGACGCCGCAGCCGAGCGCCTTCAAACGACTCAAGAGGTCGGCGTTCACCTCGGGCACGTGATGCACCACCCAGCGGAGGTGTGTGATATCGAACTCCTTGTTGACCGCCTCGTATGCCTCGACGACTTGGGTGAGGCCGGCCAGGTTCTGCACGCTGTTCTCATTACGCCACCCGGCCTGCGCGACCAGACGCTGCGCGTCGCGCCACGCGGTGCCGCTCGCGAGTGGAGCGGCCCACTCGCCGATCGATCCGGTCATCAGCATGTCGTCGCCGAAGAACTGGAACTGATTCCGCAGCCGTTCCTTCAGTTCCGGCAGTGCGGGATCGGCCTGGTTGTGCAGGAAGTTCATCTGCAGCCGGATGAACGTCTTGCCCTGACGATGCAGATCGATCCACGCGTCGTACATACGATAGTGATCGAGGTTCGACAGGACCTGATCGGGATGGAGCGGGCCGGGCGTGGGGAAGAGCACCTGATCGAGATGGGACGTGAGCCCCACGCTCGCTGAGTAGTTCATCGCCTCGATCGTGCTGCGCTTCTTGTCGTCGAACGTCTGCAGCCGGCGGAGATAAAAGAGGGCGGTCGCCGACGGTCCGCCGCCGGTGAAACCTGCTGGCGCGATCGCCCCGGTCTCGCTCACCGCCACCTTCTTCACGGCCGGATGCACGGGTGCGCCTGCGTCCATCGCGTCGAAGAACTTCTTGCCCAGACTGTTGGTGACCGCCGGTCCTGTGAAGCGCTCGTAGAGCAGCACCGGACGATCGGGCACCGCTTCATCCAGTTCCTTCAACGTCGGATGACGATGCTCGGCCCACTGATTGGGATGCCAGCCGCCCATCGATGTGATCCATTGCCCGTCGGGCACGCTCTTCCGGCGCGCCGCGAGCGCTTCCTGAATCTCGCGGATCGACGTCGTGTTCTCGAGGATGGTGTGATAGCCGGGACGGTTCGCCAGGCTGACGATGTGAATGTGCGGTTCGATGAGCCCTGGCACCACTGTGCGGCCACGGAGATCGATCACCCTGGTATTCGGTGTGCGCGGCGGCGCGGTGTTGCCGACGCTGGCGATGCGGCCGTTTCGGATCGACACGGCGCTTGCGATTGTGTTGCGGGCGTCGAAGGTATGGATGCGGCCGTTGACGAGCGTCAGGTCTTGCGGCGCTGCCGGGGCCGACGGTGTGGTCACTTGCGGCGACTGTTGAGCGAGGGCGTCGTCACCCTGTATCGCGGCGATCGCCACCCCAGCGCTGGCCGCCGTGCCGATGAAGCGCCGGCGTGACACCTTCGTTGCAGACGTGTCGCGTATTTTCACTGACTGCTCCTTGAAGCCGACTGTCCAAAGATTCGCCTTGCCGCTGTGTCTGCGAATCGGTCCGGCGCGAGTATAGTCTTACCTCGCCGTCTCCACTGGAGCTGACTGAAGCTTTCACGGCAAGCGAGGTTCACATGAGCACCGTGCAAACGCCCCGCAAGAACATCTTCGAGCGCGTCAAGGGTATCTGCGTGTCACCGGAGGCGGAGTGGGCGGTCATCGACGGCGAGAGCGCCACGACCGGATCGCTCCTCTCGGGCTACGTCGTGCCGCTCGTCGCGATTGGCGCCGTGGCGAACTTCATCGGCAATTCGTTCGTGGGCCGAAGCGTCCCCTTCACAGGCACGACGATCCGGATCTCGATCGGCACCGGGCTCGCGATGGCGGTGCTCAGTGTGGTGCTCGCGGTGCTCGGCGTCGTGGTGTGTGCGTACATCATCGACGGGCTGGCGCCGGCGTTTGCGGCACAGAAGAGCAACATCCAGGCGATGAAGGTGGCGGCTTACGCGCCGACTCCCGCCTGGGTGGCCGGTATCGTGCAGGTCGCCCCGGCGCTCGGTCTGTTCGTCCTGCTCGGAGCGCTCTACGCGCTGTACCTGCTGTACCTGGGTCTTCCGCGGTTGATGAAATGCCCGCAGGACAAGGCCATTGGCTACACGGTCGTCGTCGTGCTGTGTGTGATCGTCGTCAGCATCGTCGCGGGCGCGATCCCCGCGCTGTTCCTGGGCAACTCGATCGCCTCAATCCAGTAGATCCGCCTTCTCCGGTTCGGGAAGCCGGAAGCTGGCGACGAAACCAATGATGCAAGTGGCCGTGCCGACGATCGCGGCCGCAAACGCAAGCTTCAGCGGGACCGATGCGCCCGGCATGCTGGCGACGAGCGACGTCGTCAGCAGCGCGCCGAAGGTGCCGATCATGCGTCCGCCGACGTTGGCCGCAAAGCTCTCGCCCGTGCCGCGCAGATATGTCGGGTACACGCGCGGGAGATAGTTCCCCCAGAAGCTCATTTGACCGACGACGAGCAGGCCGACGATGAAGATGCCCCAACGGGCCATCTCAACGCCGCCTGACGGCACGAAGAAGAAGAGGATCGGCACCGCGGCGAGCGATGGAATCTGGAAGAGGTGAAGCAGCTTGCGACGGCTGATGATGATCCCGGCGAGAAACGCAAGCGCAGTCCGTCCCACCAGGCCACCCATCTCCTGATAGAACTGCACGCCGCTGATCGTCTGCTCCTGTTGCTTGAGCGGCATGGCGCTCACGTCGGCGAGACCCGGCACGACGCGTGGCATCTGTTGAATCGCCCCAAAGGCGGTACCGTAGACCGCGGCCATCATGATCGTGGTGACGATCGTCGTGCGGCGGAACTGCGGCGCGAACAGCTCGCCAAATCTCGGACGCTTCAGCGTGCCTGCTTCCTTGCGCTGGCGCCATTTCGGTGATTCGGGCAGGAACGGCCGAATGATCATCAGTGGAATGGCGGGAATGAACCCCGCGATCAGCGTGTAGCGCCAGGCTTCGTTGGCGCCGCGAATCTCCGGCAGCAAGTGGCCGTAAGTGACCGCCAGGTAATACACTGCTGTGGCCATGACGCCGCCCAATGACCCGAACGCCTGCGTGAAACCGAGCACACGCTCGCGCTGCGCGGGGTCGTCGAACAGCTCCGCGAGCCACGCGACGGCGGCGACGAACTCGACGCAGACGCCGACGAACGTGCCGCAGCGCCACAGGAGCAGCCACCCGACCGACGTCGAATAGCCGGCTGCGAGAGTCGAGAACCCGTAGAGCAGGATGCTCCACACGAGCACGCGGCGGCGTCCGAAGAGGTCGGTGAAGTAGCCGCCGAGCAGACCGAAGATTCCACCGGCGACCGCCGGGACGTACTGCATGAAGCCGACCCAGTTGTTGACCGCCAGACTGTTGAGCGGCGCGCCGAGGAGCTCCGACAACGCCGGCCGGACGATGAGCGGGAGGACCAGCAGCACAAAGCTGTCGAACGCAAAGCCCATCGCCGCGATGGCGCAGATCAGCCATTGAAGTGCGGTGAGCCGTGCGGGCTTCGTCGTCGTTCCGGTTGTCGACATGGCACCTCTCGAATGCTCAATGCATCGGGCAGTACGCCCTTGGGCATTGCGCATTGAGCCTTGGGCATTGGTTCGCCCTCGCAGACTATACTTCGAAGCGTATGCAGGGTTCCCAGACCACGGTCGCTGCTGTCGATGCAGCGCAGGTGCAGACGGCGCGCGAGGCGCTCGATGCGTGGGTTCGCGAGGTCGTGAACTGGCACTTCGATCCGGCCACAGGATGTCCGTTCTGGCTCGAGCGTGCGAAGACGCTGGGCTTCGACCCACGTGAGAAGGTTCACGGCTTCAGCGATCTGCATCTTTTCGGCGGCTTCGAGGACGAGTGGCTGCGCGGCGGACCGGTGCAGCGGTGGGTGCCGAAGGCGCTGACCGGCAAGCCGGTCTACGTCTTCGAAACCGGCGGCACGACGGGCACTCCGAAGACGCGCATCAATATCGACGACTTCCGCATCGACTACGAGGTCTTCAGCACGACATTCCCCGACGAGCACTTTCCCCGAGGAGGGAACTGGCTCATGCTCGGGCCGTCAGGGCCGCGGCGCCTTCGTCTGGCCGTCGAGCATCTCTGTCAGCACCGCGGCGGGATCTGCTTCTGCGTCGACCTGGATCCGCGCTGGGTGATCAAGTTGATCAAGAAAGGCTGGATGGATCACCTGAACGCCTACAAGGACCATGTGATCGATCAGGCGGTGACGATCCTCGAAGCAGGACACGACATCAAATGCATGTTTACGACGCCGAAGCTGCTCGAAGCGCTGGCGTTGAGGCTCGAGGAGATGGGCACGTCGATCGGGAAGGTGGGGATCAAGGGCATCTTCTCGGGCGGCACCGAGTTCACGCCGCAGTGGAACCGCTTCGCGCAGGAGGAGCTGCTCGACGGCGCCTACATGACGCCGACCTACGGCAACACGCTGATGGGACTCGCGCCGAGCGCACCGTCCGGACCGTTCAACAACTACAAGATCTCGTACTACGCGCCCCAGCCGCGCGCCGTCGTCGAGGTCGTCGACTTCGATGATCCCAATCGCGTGGTCGAGTACGGACAGACCGGGCGCATCAAGTTGACGACGCTGACGAAGGAATTCTTCATGCCGGGCTTCCTCGAGCGTGATGAAGGCGAGCGTGAGCCGCCGTACGAGAAATACCCGTGGGATGGTGTGAGCGGCGTCAGGCCGTATCGCGCCTTCGCATCGTCGACAACGGTTGGCGTCTATTGATCATGCTGCATCTGCCAGTCCTTCGTTGGGGTGAACCGTATACGTCGATGGAGGTGGACGAGGTCGTCCACTTCTCGACCGGCGAGGCGATCGCGAAGGTGAGCCGCGCCAATGGCGGGTTGATCCAGCGTGACGCGCGCAGGGCGCAGCGTGCGCGCGACCTGCTGCGTGAGATCCCGATCGACGATCTGATCGCGCGCATCGGACGTGCCGGTGAGCTCTACATGAACGGCACGCTGCCGATGGGCGACGGCACGCAGACGGCCGACGAGTTCGTGCACGCCCAGTCGGCATCGACCGGTCTCCCCGAGCGCATGTGCCGCGCGAACATGAAGAAGAACGCGTTCGTGTTGAGCGAGATGCGCAGCATCCTCGAGTCGCTCACGCGCGGGCTGTCGTTCGACGTCCTCGCGACCGGCAGAGGCGAGGAGCGCGGCGTTCCGATCAGCTATCAGGCTCAGAGTCCCGTGCTCGGACTCGTGCTGCCGTCCAACTCGCCCGGCGTGCACACGTTGTGGCTGCCGATCATCCCGCTGCAGATCGGCCTGGTCCTCAAGCCCGGTCCGCAGGAGCCGTGGACGCCGTATCGCATGGCATCGGCCTTCTTCGAGGCGGGGATTCCGCGCGGTGCGATCGCGGTGTACCCGGGAGGCGGAGATGTCGGCGCGGCGGTCCTCGACGCATGCTCGCGGAGCCTGGTCTTCGGTGGGACAGCGACCGTCGATCGGTACCGCAGTGATCCGCGCGTGCAGGCCCACGGTCCAGGGTTCTCGAAGATCCTGCTTGGCGACGATCAGGTCGATCGATGGGAACGATATCTCGACGTGATGGTCGAGAGCGTGTTTCTCAACAGCGGGCGGAGTTGCATCAACACGTCAGGGATCTGGGCGAGCCGGCACACTCGCGAGATCGCGCAGGCCGTAGCGGAACGGCTTGCGGCCGTTCGACCGCTCTCGCCGGAACATCCCGACGCGTCGCTCGCGGCGTTCACGGTTCCGGGAGCGGCAGAGGCGATATCGAACGCGATCGACGCCGATCTCAAAGGGCAGGGCGTCACCGACCTCACTGCTGGTTTGAGAGATACGCCGCGCCTGATCAAGCAGGGGAAGGCCGACTACCTGCTGCCGACCGTCGTGCACGCGAGCTCTCCCGAGGCTGCCATCGCCAGCAAGGAGTACATGTTCCCGTTCGTCACCGTCGTCGAGTGCCCGGAAGCGAAGATGCTCGATGCCATCGGCCCGACGCTCGTCTGCAGCGCGATCACCTGCAACGACACCCTCCGTCGTCGCCTGTTAGATGCCGTGCACATCGATCGGCTGAACCTCGGTCCGGTGCCGACGACACAGCTCAATTGGCGTCAGCCGCACGAAGGGAACATCGTCGAGTTCCTGTTCCGCGCCCGCGCCTTCCAGACCGCCCCGCTGACGAATCCGTAATGGGGTCGGGAGTCTTCGTTGTATGAGGATCCTTTCGATCACCGCCGGCGCCGCGGGGATGTACTGCGGGAGCTGCTTCCGCGACAACGCACTGGCTGCGGAGCTGACCACGCAAGGACACGATGTCACGCTGATTCCGGTCTACACGCCGACGCTCACTGACGAAGACAACGTCAGCGAGCCGACGGTTCTCTTCGGCGGCAT
Source organism: Vicinamibacterales bacterium (assembly GCA_035263125.1). GTDB lineage: Bacteria > Acidobacteriota > Vicinamibacteria > Vicinamibacterales > UBA2999 > Gp6-AA40. The sequence goes on along the minus strand of DATFRP010000209.1, from coordinate 26,409 downwards.
CAGCGTGTACCTGCAGCAGCGATCGGCACTCTTCCGAAAGCTGCCGCGCGTGATGGATCGCTTGTGGGATTCACCGCGCGTCATCAACGCGTTTTCCGGCCGGGGCGTGTCAGCCGATGCACGCACGCTCGGCGAGCTGACGATCTCGATGCTCGAAGGGGAGCGCGGCGTGCTCCGGAAGGAGTTCGAGAAGCTGATCGACTGGACGCGCGACGAACCCAGACCCGACGTGATCAACCTGCCGAACTCGCTGCTGATCTCGATGGCAGCGCCGCTGCGCGCGGCATTTGGCCGGCCGGTCTGCTGCACGCTTCAGGGAGAAGAGCTGTTCCTCGACAGCCTGCTGCCCGCGTATCGAGATCGGGCGCTCACGATGATCCGCGCTCAGGTGGCCAGCGTCGATCGCTTCATCGCGGTGAGCGATTACTGCGCGACCTTCATGACCGACTTCCTCAAGATTCCGCCGGACCGCATCACGGTGGTGCCGCTTGGCATCAGCATGAAGGGCTATACGCGCCGCGAACGATCGATGTCGTCGGTCGCGGCGGTGTCGCCGCGCCCGTTCCGCGTCGGCTACTTCGCTCGCGTGGCGCCGGAGAAAGGATTGCATCTGCTGGCCGAAGCGTATGTGCGGTTGAGGAGACGCGCAGCGGGGACGCCGATGTCGCTCGACGTCGCCGGCTACATGGCGCCCAACTGCGCGGACTATCTGAAGGAGGCGCACCACGCGCTCGAGCGCGCCGGATTCGGGGGTGAGTTCACATATCACGGCGCTATCGATCGCGCGGCCAAACTGCAGTTCCTCCGGGAGCTCGACGTGCTGTCGGTGCCCGCCGCGTACGACGAGCCCAAGGGAATGTTTCTGCTCGAGGCGATGGCCGCGGGGGTGCCGGTCGTGCAACCGCGGCGCGGCGCATTCATCGAAGTCGTCGAGAGAACGCACGGCGGGATGCTGGTGACCCCTGACGATCCCGATGCGCTGGCCGACGGCCTGCATGCACTCTCGTCTGATCCAGCTCGCGCGGCACAACTCGGTGCAGCCGCGTTCGACGGCGTGCGCGCGCACTACACCATCGCGCAGTCCGCAAGTCGGCTTCTGGATGTCTACGGCGCGCTGCGTTCCAAGGCGGCCTGAGAGAGACGTGCTCAGCGTCACCAATGTCAGGAAGGAGTATCCGGCACCCAACGGGTTGCTGACGGTGCTCTCCGATGTCACGTTCTCGCTCTCGCCGGGCGAGGCTGCAGCGGTCACCGGCCCTTCGGGCAGCGGCAAGAGCTCGCTGTTGTACATGCTCGGCGCGCTCGAGCCGCCATCGAGCGGCGAAATCACGCTCGGCGGCCGCAATCCGTTCACCTTGCCCGCAGCCGCGCTCGCCGATTTCAGAAACGCGGAGATCGGATTCGTCTTTCAGGATCACTGTCTCCTGCCGCAGTGCACGGTGCTCGAGAACGTGCTCGTGCCGACGCTGGTGGCACGGCGGGCCAATGGCACCGCCGACCTCGCGCGCACGCTGCTGGATCAGGTGGGCTTGTCCGGTCGTCTCGATCATCGCCCAGCGGAACTCTCGGGCGGTGAGAAGCAACGCGTCGCGATCGCACGCGCGCTGATTCGTCAGCCGCGGCTTGTGCTGTGCGATGAGCCGACCGGCAACCTCGATCAGACGTCAGCGTCCACGGTCGCTTCGCTGCTGCTCGATCTGCATCGCCGCCAGCGAAACATTCTGATCGTCGTCACGCACAGCGATCGTCTCGCTGGAGAGTTTCCAATCCGCTTCGAGATCGATGGCGGGCACGTGCGACGAACCTGAAGGAATCAGGAAGCAGGAATCAGGAATCAGTGCTGGGCCAGGTCTCAGCTATCAGGGCTGGAGCCTGATGGCTTGTCCCTGGCCCAATCCTGCATCCTGATTCCGGCATCCTGATTCCTGCCTGCGGTAGAATTTTCTTGCACAGCAGGGTGCCACCTGTCCGCGGGAAGGGACGATCCCACCTGCCGGTTCCCGTCAATCCGAGCATCGACTCTCTTCAGGCCCGTGGGCGGACGCCGGGCGATTGAGGAGGAGTCATGTCTCGCGAACTGCCGCCCCGTCCGAACCTCGAGCACCTGAAGAAACAAGCAAAGGAACGTCTGCGCGAGCTGCAGCTGACGCGTCCTGACACCAGACTGGCCGATGCGCAGCATGCAGTCGCGCGTGAGTACGGCTTTTCGAGCTGGCCAACGCTTCATGCTCACGTCACCGGAGCCGTCCGTGATCAGACGACGCATCCACTGACTGGTACCTGGACGTGGGATGCGGATGGGTCATCGATCGTCGATGAGGACGCACCTCGGCATGTGATGTTGTCGATCGATGTCGACGGCGACATCGTGACGATCGCCGACTCGACCATCAACGGATCCAGTCGCGAGGAGCGCAACGTCAACACCATTCACGTCGACGGCGAAGAACGCGCGCAGCCTCACGGTTACGCGATCGTGGCGACGTGGGTGAACACACGGGCTCTCGAGGCGGTCGGCACAAAAGACGGACGGCTCGAAGGTCGTGTCCGATATGAGGTATCCGACGATGGGACCACTCTTACGTTGAGTGCAAACGAACGGGTGATTCGGCTTCGGCGACGGTAGTGTTCGGAACGTCGCCGGGCGTAGACTTGCCCTATGTTCGCATGGCTCATCGGTGCGATCGCACTTGGCGTGTTGCTGTGGGTTCTGCTGCATCACAAGATCGGCCGCCTTGGTTCCGGTCTTGGGCTCGACGGAATCCGTCTGTCGCTCGGGGCTCGTGTCCCGAGGAGTGGCCGAGGCTTCAATGGAGGTGGCGGTCATCACCAACCGCGCGATCCATTCTCCGAGGTGCGTCATCCGAATGCGCGGCGTCCTGGCGGCAACAGCGCCGCAGTGGCGGTCGAAGAGCCTGAGGAAGAGAAATCACTGACTCTGGTCGGAGCAGCGAAGTGAGCGGCGCCCGCGTCGACACGGCCCCCCGTGTCGGCGGACGTGTCTATTACGGATGGGTCGTGCTCGGCATCGCGTCAGCCGCGATGCTGGGCACCCTGCCGGGACGCACACAAGGACTCGGACTCATCACCGAGCCGCTGCTGCGGGATTTGAACATCAGCCGCGTGACATTCGCGCAGATGAATCTCGTGGCGACGCTCATCGGCGGTCTGTTCTGTCTGGGCATCGGACGGCTGATCGATCGCATCGGCAGTCGTGTCGTGCTGACCGTGACAGCGATCGCGCTTGGACTCACGGTGCTTGCGATGAGTCTGGCGGCGGGAGCGGTGTCGATGCTCGTCGGCATCACGCTCACGCGCGGCTTCGGTCAGAGCGCGCTCTCGGTCATCAGCCTGGCGATGGTGGGCAAGTGGTTCAGGCGCCGGCTGACTCGCGCGATGGCAATCTACGCCGTGGTCATGAGCGTCGGATTCATGGCAGCCTTTCCGCTCGTGGGCGCGCTCGTGCAGAGCGCGGGTTGGCGCTTGGCGTGGGCCGCGATCGGTCTCTGTCTGGTCTTCGGCCTGGCGCCGATCGCGTGGATCTTCGATCGATCGTCCCCGGAGACGATCGGCGCAGAGGTCGACGGTGGCGTCGGACCGGAGGCAGTAGAAACCACAGAGGAGCCTGCGTCTCACGCGACACTGGGCGACGCGCTTCGCACATCCGCGTTCTGGGTGTTTGCGCTGGCCTCGTCGATGTACGGCCTCGTCGCATCCGGCATCGGTCTTCTCAACGAATCGATTCTCGTCGAGCGCGGGTTCGCCGCCGACGTCTACTACCGTGCGCTCGCGGTGACGGCGATCACGGGTCTGGCAGGCAACTTCGTGGCGGGCGCGCTGGCCGGACGCGTGTCGCTTCGCTCGATCCTGATGGCCGCGATGCTCGTGCTCGGTGTCGGCCTGATCGGCCTCGCGCACGTCTCCACCGAAGCGCAGGTCATGGCGCAGGCGGTGACGATGGGGGTGGGCGGCGGGTTCATCATGGTGGTGTTCTTCAGCTTCTGGGGTCGCGCCTACGGACGCACCCACCTCGGTCGCATTCAGGGCGCCGCGCAGATCATGACGGTGGTGGCATCCGCAGTCGGTCCCCTGTTTCTTGCAACCTGGTCGGCGGGCGCTGGATCTTACGCGTCGGCGTTCTATCTCCTGGCGGCGGTCGTCGCAGGGCTCGCGATCGCTGCTGCAGTGGTCCCTGTGCCCACAGGAGCGCGAACTGCATGACTGGCACCATCAGTCCGGCAACGTTACTGGACCAGATCGCCTCGGGGTCGGCGCCCGCTATCGTCGACGTGCGGTCAGAGCGGGAATTCAGGGCCGGCCACGTGCCTGGTGCGATCAATATTCCGTTCTGGACGGTGTCGCGCCGCGTCGCCGCAATACGCAGTGCCAGGGACGAGGAGCTGGTCGTGTATTGCGGGCACGGCCCGCGTGCGATGGTCGCGGCGCGAACCCTGCGCAAGCATGGCTTCACGAGAGTCGTGTACCTCAAAGGCCATTTCTCGAAGTGGCGAAGCGCAGGGCTCAATGAGGTTCGCGGGTAGTTCTCGCGCTGCCACGATCGTCTGTCTCACGGCGTGTCTCGGCGCGTCGGTCTGGATCGATCGCGTCGCAACGGTGTCCGCCCAGAGTCGGTCATCGGAGACGCCGCTCTCGCGCATCGATCGCCTGCGGGCATGGATCGCGGCCGTCAACGCACATGAACCGGGGTTTCTTGACGAACCGGTCGAACAAATCAACCGGTGGAGCGCGGCCGATCTCCAAAGGGTGTGGATCGACGTCTGGTCGGTCGTGAGCCTGGTGCGCGACCCGGGCGTGCGATTGTTTCTCGTTCCCGCCGGCCGCACGGTCGTGAGAAGGCCGGGCACGCTGACACCACCGTCGGCGAAACCAATTCAGGTGACGTACAGCGGCAGCGAGCTGAAGGCGCTGATCGAGTTTGCCGCGTCGCTTGGCGGACCACGGTCAGGGAGGGAGACCCAACTCCTGAAGCGCGGCGCCATGCTCCACGCGGACATCGCCATGCTCGCGCCGCTCGACCCGAGGCGGCTGCGCGGCTACTCCAGCGCCGGGGCGCAGCGGTATCGCTTGAACATGAACGACGGGCGTCCGACCGGTCTCGACAGCGAGATCAATCACTGGGAACTGGGACGTCGTCTGCTCGATCGGGTCCGCGTGGTTGATGCGAAAGGCGGCGTTCCGCGAGGACCCGAGGCTGATGAGACCGTGCGTCTGTGGTACATCGCGACCTTTACGCACCTCGAGTCGATCGGCGACCTCGATGTACCGCACTTCGATTACGGCCTCGAGGTGTTTCCGAAAGATCCGGACATCCTGCTCCTGAACGGGGCGATGCACGAGTCGATGGCCGGCGCACGGCGTCAGCGGGCGTTCCGATCGGCCTCTATTCCTGCTGGCGTCATCTTCGCGATCGGGTCACGCAGCGACGAACTCGCGCAGGCGGAGCGTTTGTATCGGCGAGCGCTCGAGGCCGCTCCCGATCTGGTCGAGGCGCGCATTCGATACGGGCGCGTGCTCGGTGAACGCGGGCGACATCAGGAAGCAGCCATGGAACTGCAGAAAGCGGCTGGGACGCGGAGTCCGTTGCTCCAGTACTACTGCGCTCTGTTTCTTGGTGCCGAGCTGGAGGCGCTCGGGAGGAATGACGAGGCCGTCCGCGCCTACGAACGCGCCGCCGGGCTGTATCCGGGTGCGCAGTCACCGCGACTCGGAATCAACCGCCTGGCTGCGGGATCGCAGCGAGCGGTCGCGCGAGAAGCGCTCCTCTCGCTGGTGGCGCAGCCGGTCGATGACACGCGCATCGATCCGTGGTGGGCGTACGACGAGTCGATTGGCCGTGGCGCCGACGTCGTGTTGAACACGCTGCACAATTTGGTTCGAGCCGGCCGGTGACCACCCGACACGCGGTGGTCGTCGTGTCGATACTCGCCGGTTCGACGCTGCAGAGCGCGTCGTCGCAACAGGCCACGTTCTCGACGAAGCTCGAGGCGGTCCGCGTCGACGTTCTCGTCACCGATCGCGGCGATGTCGTCCGCGATCTGAAGCCCGCCGACTTCGAGATCCGCGACAACGGTGTACCGCAGACGGTGGATCTCGTCAGCTTCCAGCAGATCCCGTTGAACGTGATCCTCGCACTCGATGTGAGCGCGAGCGTCTCGGGCGACCGTCTCGATGATCTGCAGAAAGCCGGGCGTGCGCTGCTCGGCCGGCTTGCCAGGGAAGACAAGGCGGCGCTGATCACGTTCAGCCACATCGTGACGCTGCGGGAACGGCTGACATCGGATGTTGCGCGCGTGGGCGACAGCTTGAACGACGTGCGCCCCGAAGGCGATACCGGCCTGGTCGACGGCACCCACGCGGCGATGATGCTCGAAGAAGCCGACGGCGGTCGAAACCTGCTGATCGTGTTCAGCGACGGTCTCGACACGTCCAGCTGGCTCGATCCCGGACGCGTGCTCGAGTCGGCGCGGCGATCGGAAGTCGTCGTGTACGGGGCAGCGTCGCGTGGGGCAGAAGACTCAGAATTCCTCGAGGATCTCACCAGGCTCACAGGCGGCGGGCTGCTCAAGATTCAGTCGACCAAGGATCTGTCCGCGACGTTTCTTCGGATTCTCGACGAATTCAGGAACCGCTATCTGGTGAGCTATTCTCCGGCCGGTGTGGCCAGGGACGGCTGGCATCGGCTCGACGTAAGGTTGAAAGGCCGGCGCGCCACCATCAAGGCACGCGCGGGCTATCAGGCGGGACAGTAGACGGTGATACGACTTGTACTGCGCGGCGTGACGTTCTACTGGCGAAGCCATCTCGCCGTGGTGTTGGGGGTGGCGACAGCCGTAGCGGTGCTGGCCGGAGCGCTCCTGGTTGGCGATTCGGTTCGCGGCAGCCTGCGCGATCTCGTGCTCGGTCGACTCGGAAAGACCGACCTCGTCATCGGCTCGACGACGTTCTTTCGAGATCAGCTCGCGACGGATCTGAGCACCGACGCAGAGTTCACGAAACAGTTCGTGCGGATCACGCCGCTCGTGGTTGCGCAGGCGCTGGTGACCGGGCAGGAGAGCGGTCGAACGGCGGGCGACGTCCGTGTGTACGGCGTCGATGACAGGTTCTGGCGTTTCCATGAGGTCGCGGGCCTGACGGGTCCTGGTGATCGCGAGGCGTTTGTGAGTCCGCCGCTCGCCGATCGGCTTGCGACCAAGGAAGGAGACGCGATCCTCGTGCGGGTGCAGCGGCCGACAGACGTCCCACTCGAAACGCTGCATGGCCGCCGCGAGAATCTGGGTCGAACGATGCGTCTCACCGTTCGCCGTGTGCTGCCGTCATCGTCGCTCGGAGAGTTTTCGCTCGAGGCGCGGCAGGGCGACGTGTACGCGGTATTCGTGCCGCTGGCGCGGATGCAGCGGGATCTCGACGTCGAGGGGCGCGTCAACGCGACGCTCGTGTCGTCGGCCGCAGGCGCGAGCGGATCGGCGGCGGCGCTCGAAGCGACGCTGCGGCGCCATACGCAGATCGATGATCTCGGTCTGTCGGTGAAGGGCCTCGAGACGCAGCGCTCGTTGAGCGTCGGTTCGAGTGCGGGCCTGCTCGATGACACGCACGCCGCTGCCGTGAAGACTGCCCTCGCCAAAGCGGGCACCGAGGGCCGACCGCTGTTCACCTATCTCGCCAACACTCTGCGCGTCGGCGACCGCGACATCCCGTACTCGCTCGTGACAGCCACGGAATGGGGTCGGGAGTCATTTTTTCCAGACGGTCGCGAAAAAATGACTCCCGACCCCATTGCACTGACCGACTGGGCGGCGACCGATCTGCACGCGCGTGTCGGCGATCCGCTGACGATGGACTATTACGCGTGGGAAGAGCCTGGTCAGCTGGTGACGCGGAGCACCATGTTTCGCGTCGCCGCCGTCGTTCCGATCGCTGCCGGCGACCGGGACATGGCGCCGGTTTTTCCGGGCATCAGCGACGCCCCGACACTGGACAATTGGGATCCGCCGTTCCCGGTCGATCTGCGGCGCGTTCGCAAGGTCGACGAACAGTTCTGGGAGCAGCACCGGACGACGCCGAAAGCGTTCATACCGCTCGACGTGGGGCAGCGGTTGTGGCGCACGCGCTACGGGGCGATGACCTCAATCCGCGCGCAGCTGAAAGAAGGGCAGTCAATCGACGACGCCCGTCAGGATCTCATCATGCGCGTGCAGGCTGCGGCCGATCCGCTGGCGCTCGGCATCACCGTCCGTGGCGTCCGCGACGAGAGCCTGACCGCGTCCCGCGGCGCGACAGATTTCGGAGAGTATTTCGTCTACTTCAGCTTCTTCCTCGTGATATCGGCGCTGCTCCTTGCCGCGCTGTTCTTCAAGCTGGGGATCGAGCAGCGTGTCCGCGAAGTCGGCTTGTTGCGCGCGGTCGGCTTTGGGCCCCGCCCCGTGCGGGGTCTCTTTCTCACCGAAGGGATCGTGTTGGCACTGGTCGGGAGCCTGCTCGGCGTGCTCGGCGCCATCGGGTATGCCGCTGCGATCATGTATGGATTGCGCACGTGGTGGAGCGGCGCCGTTGGCACGACCGGGTTGACGCTTCATGTGTCGCCGGCGTCGCTCGTCATCGGAGCCCTCGGCGGGATTGTGGCTGCGGTCGCCTGCATCGCCTGGACACTTCGATCGCTCAATCGCGTCTCCGAGCGCAGCCTGCTCGCCGGGCAGCTGAATCACGCGCCTGATCCGAACACACTCGCGCGAGGACGAGGGCGGATTCTGGTCGCGGCGATCGCCCTGGCCGTTATCGGTATCGGCCTGCTCATGGCCGGTGCAGGAGGGTGGATCGATGCGGCTGGTGCGTTCTTCGGTGCCGGCAGCGCGCTCCTCGGCGCGACGCTGTGCGCGAGCGCATTCCTGCTCCGTCGTCGCATCCGCAGCGCGGTCGATGGACAAGGCTGGCAATCGATTTCGCGACTCGGGTGGCGCAGCGCCGGGTATCGTCCCGGCCGCAGCGTGCTGTCGATGGCGGTCATCGCCTCGGCGACGTTCATCCTCATCTCGGTCGATGCGTTCCGTCGTGGCGACTCGCTCCGCGATAGCGGCTCGCACTCGGGCGTCGGCGGCTATTCGCTGCTCGTCGAGACACTGCTGCCGGTCGTGCAGGATCCGAACTCGCATTCGGGGCGCGAAGCACTGAATCTCGTCGATCTCGATCAGACGGTGAGGTTCGAGCCGTTCCGGTTCCGTCCGGGAGACGATGCGAGCTGCTTGAATCTGTATCAGCCGAAAAATCCGCGCATCCTCGCGCCCACAGATGCGTTTCTCGAGCAAGGGCGGTTCGCATTCCAGTCGTCGCTTGCGACAACCGACGCCGAACGCGCCAATCCATGGCTGCTGCTCACTCGACGCGAACAGGATGGATCGATCCCGGTCGTGGCCGACGCCAACTCGATGACCTACGTGCTGCACAAGCAGCTCGGCGACGAGATCACAATCACGCAGGGCGATCGGGACATTCGCCTGCGACTCGTGGCGGCACTGAACGACAGCATCTTCCAGGGCGAGCTCCTCATGTCGCAGGAGAATTTCGTCCGGCTGTTTCCAGCCCAACAGGGATACCGCGTGATGCTCGTCGATGCCCCCGCAGATCAGGCGGCTGAAATCGCAAGGCGGATCGAGGATCGTCTCGGCGACCTCGGTGCGGATGCGACCGCAACCACGGTTCGACTCGCACAGTTCCATCAAGTCGAGAACACCTATCTGTCGACGTTTCAGACGCTCGGCGCCCTCGGGTTGCTGCTCGGGACGGTGGGCCTGGCCGCTGTGATCGTCCGCAACGTGCTCGAGCGGCGACGCGAGCTGGCGCTCCTCGGGGCGGTGGGGTACCGACGTCAGCACGTGCTGCTCATGGTGCTCGCCGAGAATCTCCTGCTCGTCGGCGGCGGACTGATGGCCGGCGCAGTATGCGCTGGCCTCGCGATTCTGCCGGCGGTGGCCGAGCGCGGCGGTCGCGTTCCACTGACGAGCGGCGGTGCGCTGCTCCTCTTCGCGGTCTTCGTAAGCGCTCTGCTATCCTCGGTCGTAGCTATGAGAGCGGCCACGACCGCCCCTCTCGTCGCTGCCCTTCATTCTGAGTAACCGCATGAAGCACTGGCTGATGGTCGCGATCTTCGTTTCGATCGCAGCAGCTCACACCGCGGCTGAGAACTGGCCTCAATGGCGCGGTCCCGCGCTCAATGGACTGAGCGGCGAGAAGAATCTCCCCGTCAAGTGGTCGCAGACCGAAAACATTTCATGGAAACTGCCGACCCCTGCATGGTCGGGCTCGACGCCCATCGTGTGGGGCGACTCGGTCTTCCTGAATGTCGGCGACAACAACGAACTGTCGCTCTGGGCGATCGATCGCACGAAAGGCACGGTGCGATGGAAGCGCCCGCTTGGCGGCGGCAACCGCCGGATGATGAAGCAGAACATGTCGTCGCCGTCGCCGGTCACCGATGGCGGCCTCGTCTGGGTCATGACCGGCACGGGCATCCTCAAGGCGTTTGATTTTGCCGGCAAAGAGATCTGGATGCGCAACATCCAGCAGGACTACGGACGCTTCGGACTTCAGTGGGGCTACGCCTCGTCGCCGCTGCTGCACGAAGACTCGCTGTACGTGCAGGTGCTGCACGGGATGCACACCGACGATCCGTCGTATCTGCTGCGCATCGACAAGATGACCGGGCAGACGAAGTGGCGCGTGGTGCGCCTGACGCAGGCGCGCTTCGAATCGCCCGATGCGTATACGACGCCGGCGCTGTTGCGCTACCCGGGCGGGACGGAGATCGTCATCACCGGCGGCGACGTCGTGACCGGACACGATCCAGCGACGGGCAAAGAGCTCTGGCGCGCCAACGGCTTGAATCCCCGCAACGATGGCAGCTATCGCATCGTCGCGTCACCGATCGTGCAGGGCGAGATGATCTTCGCGCCGTCCAGGGAACGGCCGCTGCTCGCGCTCAAAGCGGGCGGGCGTGGTGACGTCACCACGTCACATGTGCTCTGGTCGTTCAACAACGGGCCGGACGTGCCGACGCCGGTCGCCGACGGTACGTATCTCTACTCGATCAACGATCGCGGCATCCTGTTTTGTCTCGATGCGAAGACCGGCAAGACGGTGTACGGTCCCCAGCGTCTCCGGAATGCCACATACAGCGGATCGGCGGTGCTGGCCGACGGCAAGATCTACATCACCGACGAAGACGGCGTAACCACCGTGCTGCAGAGCGGACCGAAGTTCGCGCTGCTCGCCGAGAATGATCTCGGCGACTACACGCTCAGTTCACCCGCAATCTCAGAAGGCCAGATCTTCGTTCGTACCGCATCGTTCCTGTACGCAATCGGTCAACGCAGAAAATAGACAGGGCGGGCCTGTTCTTCAGGCCCGCCGAAGAATTCTTCGCGATGAATCGACTACGTGTGCTGGCTGTGCTGGGGATGCTGATTCTACCGATGCTGGGACCGGTGTCCCGGCTCGAGGGCCAGGCACCGTCCGACGGCGTCAGGATGGTGGCGGACGAAGGCGAGGGTGCGAAGTACTGGCCACGGTGGCGCGGCCCCTCGGGGCAGGGGCTTGCGACCGGCAGCGGATACCCCGACACCTGGTCGTCCTCTCAAAACGTTGCCTGGAAGACGGTCGTGCCCGGCACCGGCAACTCGTCGCCGATCGTCTGGCGCGATCGCATCTTTCTGACGACCGCATACGACAACGGCCGTCGCCTGTCGGTCGTGGCGTTCCGGCGCACCGACGGGCAGAAGCTATGGGAGGCGTTCGCGCCCGAGGGCAAGTCGCCCCGCGGGAATCACGACAAGAACGGATACGCATCGGCGACGGCAGCGACCGACGGTCAGCGCGTGTACGCGTCGTTCGGAGCCCGTGGACTCGTCGCTATCGACATGGACGGGAAGGTCGCATGGCATCACGACCTCGGACGGATGGAGGCGTACCACGGCACCGCCGGGTCGCCATTGCTCTACAAGGATCGGTTGATCCTCTATCAGGATCAGTTCAACGATTCGTTCATCGCCGCCTTCGACACGAAGACCGGTCGCGAGTTGTGGCGGACGCGTCGTGATGCCCAAGTCGGATGGGGCACGCCGATCGCGATCCGCGTTGGCGATCACGACGAGATCATCGTGAACAGCCAGTGGACCGTGCGCGCGTACAACCCTGACACGGGTGCGGAGATCTGGAGCTGCCGCGGTACGACCGACGAAGTGATCCCGACGCCTGTGGTCGGCTACGGCATGCTGTTCTGTTCGTCGGGACGAGCGGGCCCGACGCTCGCCATTCGTCCAGGCGGTCGCGGCGACGTGACCCGGACGCATCTCGCCTGGACCAGCCCACGCGGATCACCGTTCGTGCCCTCGCCGATCCTGTACGGCGAGCACCTCTACATGGTCAACGACATCGCGTCGATCGTCACATGCCTCGAGGCGATGACGGGGAAGGTGATGTGGCAGGGGCGCCTCGGCGTCGCCCGGCGCGAGGGCTTCTCGGCGTCACCGGTTGCCGTCGATGGCAAGGTGTTCTTCACGAACGACGAGGGCGAGACGTTCGTGTTGAAGGCGGGGCCGACCTTCGAGTTGATGCACGTGAACGCCCTTGATGAGACCACCCTCGCGACCCCGGCGCTGGTCGACGGTCGCTGGTACATCCGCACGGATCGTCATCTCTATGCGATTGGTGGCGGTGCGCGATGAAGGCGATGACGCTCATGAAACGGACGCGCTTGTCCGCGCGTCGTCGCGGGCGACTCCACGAATGAGCGCGGTCTCACCACGCCCGAGCCGGGCCATCTGCGCAGGGTTCGCTCCCGCTCCCACGTTCTAATCAGCGACCGGCCAGCCCGGCGTCCCTCGTCGAGTGCTGGTGTGGAACTTGATGCGACATCTCCGATCACAGCACCTGTGCCGACCCCAGCAGAGATCGAACCGGAGGTGGTGATCCATGGCCTCAATGCTCGAGGGTGTTCAAGAGTTCCTGACCCCGACGTTCCTGTCGCGAGTATCGACGCAGACGGGCGAGTCGGAAGCGGCTGTGTCGAAGGGTTTCACGGCCGTGATGCCCACGCTGTTAGCCTCGCTTGCGAGTCGCAGTGGCGACAGCGGGTTCATGAGCCAACTGATGAATCTTGCCAGCAACACGTCGTCAGATCCCGACGCGCTCGCCCGTGCACCCAAGCCCGTGGTCGCTGACGCCAACCTTGAAAGCAGCACCGGCGGATGGCTCTCGGGTCTGACGGGCGGCAGCGTGTCTTCGGTGACGAATGCGATCGCCCGCTACTCAGGCGTTCGCGCCTCGTCGGCGACGTCGCTGCTTTCGTTCGGTGTTCCAGTGGTTCTCGGCTACATCAGTCGGCTGATGCGGTCCGACCATATCGACGGGCCGCAGCTCGCGCAGCGGCTGCAGTCCGAGCGCGGATCGTTCGCGGCGGCGCTCCCCGCGGGATTCGATGCGTTCCTGCCCGGCAGCTGGAGTACGTCGCGCGCCCGCGTCGCCGAGGAGGGGACCTGGCGTCAGAACGCGGCCCCGGCCGTGGCCTATGAGCGAAAGCGTTCGATGGGATGGCTCCTGCCGCTCGCGCTGCTCGCCATCCTCGGCGGGCTACTCTGGTGGGCCGCGCGTGATCGGTCGGTTCCCGCTGGCATCAACACCGCCATCACGGATTCAGCGAGAACGTTGACACGGTCGCTGCCCGGTGGCGCTCAAATCACGGTGCCCGCAGGCGGGATGGAGGATCGTCTCGTCGCTTATCTTGCCGCGCCGAGCGGCCCGCGATCGTTCGACTTCGATCACCTTGAATTCGAGACGAATTCAACGACGTTGACGACGGCATCGCATGCGCAGATCAACACCATCGCCAGCATCCTCAAGGCGTACCCGCAGGCGCGCGTCACGATTGCCGGGCACACCGACAACGTCGGCGACGAATCGGCCAATCTCCAACTCTCGCGCGGGCGAGCCGAGGCGGTGATGGCTGCGCTCAGAGACGCCGGCGTGTCAGCATCGGCGATGCAGGCGCAGGGCTACGGGAGCCAGAATCCGGTTGCCGACAATTCGACGGAAGCCGGGCGCGCCCGCAATCGACGCGTCACGCTGACCTTCAACGGCTGACGGTTTCAGCCAGGTAAGGCGCGGGCTTCACAGCCCGCGCGGGAACGCGGCGGCTGAAGCCGCCGCTCTACGTCGGTGAAGACGGCGTCTGAAAGTCCGGGCGAGTCGACCGCTCGTCCGGATTCCTCCGAAGATCCCCGCCTCTGAACGCTCCCTTGTGGTGGAAATAGACGATGCTCGCCGCCGCGCGCATGGGTGGTGTGCCGAGCAGGAGATTGAAGGCCAGATCACTCTGAAAGTGATCGAAGAGGAACCGAAGCAGTCGCTTGGTTCGGAAGCGTGGATACGATCGCACGAACGTCTCGCTTGGGTCGCCGGTCTTCCCGTTCAGAAAATCGACGATGGCATGACCGGCGGCGAGGCCGTGTTTGAGCGCCGTGTGAATGCCGCCGGCGGTGACAGGGGACACCATCCCAGCGGCATCGCCGACGAGCATCACGCGTCGCGACGCGACCGGCCTCACGACGCCGCCACATGGAATCATCCCCGCTCGTATCGAGACCGGGGTCGAGCGGCGGACATCTGCGATCGGCGCAATCTTCTCGATGAACGCCCCCATCGCTTCGGTGGCGGTCGTCCGCCCTCGACGCAACCGTCCCGCAATCCCGACTTGCAGAACGCCCACGCCGCCCACGATCCATCCGATATAGCCCGGCGCAAGCCGACGATCGATGAAGCAGTGCAGCCGGTCGGGTTCGATGACGTCGACACCGGCATATTCATGCTCGACACCGAAGAGGAACGAGCGGTTCTGCCCGAGCCCGAACCGTCTGGCCACGCTCGACGATGGGCCATCGGCCCCCACGATATAGCGGGCGGTACCGTGCTCACCGAGATCGAAGCCGCTCTGCGTGCGAACGGCGGCTCCAAACGGCGTCTGATAGGCGATGTGCGCCCCCGCGTCGGCGGCGCGCGAGGCGATCCATCGCATCACATTGGGAGTGTCGGTTGCGAGAAAGTAGTAGCCGGGCGCTGAGAGATCGACGTGCCTCATGTTGGGCGCGTAGAGGCGAACGCCGTCGATGCGCCGCACGAAATCGCCGGGCAGGCCATCGAGCAGGGCGATCTGATCGATCGCATCCTTCACGATGATGCCGGTGGTGTGGAGCTTCTCGCCCGCATTCGACTTTCGCTCGAACACGGTGACGCGCATGCCGGCGCGCGCGAGGGCGGTGGCGCAGGCGAGCCCTGCGAAGCTGGCTCCGACGACGGCGCAGTCGATCGGCGTCGTCTGCAGCCGGGTCACGCAGTGGGCCGGAAGTACAGCACCATGCCTGCGCCGATCGACACCAGCAGGAAGCCGGCGTAGAGCAGCGGATTGATCGCCGCTTTCGGCGGGTGCAGCAGCATCGCGACCGCGACGTTGATGATCGGCGCGCCGCCGAAGACGAGCGGCATCACGTACACCGGCAGGCCGCCGGCCTTGAACGCCCAGATGATGCAGACCGCGCCGAGGGCACCGAGGGCGCCAGCGATCGTGGCCGAGACGATCCCGTTGGTCGCGAAATTGGTCAGCCCGCCCTGCGACCCGAGGCCGATGACCGGGACGATGATGCCGATCAGGAAGTACGCGACGCCGACGCAGAGCAGCGCCTTGAGCGGGTTGCCCAACTGGACCTGCCCCTGATATAGCAGCGCGCCGTAGGCGCCCCACGATAGTACGGCCCCGGCTACGAACAGAATCCACATGCGTTTCTTCCTCGTCTTTACGGGCTGTACGGTGGAGTGTGTGGCCATGTGAAATGTCGGACCAGCGGTGAGCAGTATATAGTGGACGGACACACCGTGGCCGATCGGACGTCATCTGCGCTGGACGATCACACTGAGGTCGGCAGCTATTTCGTCGCGACCTACCCGCCATTCTCCGCATGGAATCAGGCTGCGGTCGAGCGAGATGCGATGCCGGCGCTCCACGCGCCCGCGGTGCCGGGCGTTCCGCTCGGGCTCTATCTCCACATCCCGTTCTGCCGCAAGCGGTGTCACTTCTGCTATTTCCGTGTCTACACCGACAAGAACGCGCATGAAGTGGCCGACTATCTCGATGTGCTCGCCCACGAATGGGAGCTGTGCGCACGCCTCCCTGCCGTCTCGGGACGGCCGCTCGACTTCGTCTACTTCGGCGGGGGCACGCCGTCGTTTCTGTCGACGAAGCAGCTCGAAGGGCTCGTTGGCCGACTGTCGTCGGTGACGTCATGGTCGAACGCGGAGGAAGTGACCTTCGAGTGCGAGCCGGGCACGCTGACCGAAGCGAAGCTGGCGGCGATTCGCGGCATTGGCGTCACCCGTTTGAGCCTGGGCGTCGAGAACTTCAGCGACGAGATTCTCGAGGTCAACGGACGCGCTCACCGGTCTCCTGAGATCGGCCGCGCTTACGCGTTCGCCGCGTCCCTCGGGTTCCCGCAGATCAACATCGATCTCATCGCCGGCATGCTGGGCGAGACTGACGAGAACTGGCGCGACTGCGTACAGAAGACCCTGGCGCTCGAGCCCGACAGCGTGACCATCTATCAGATGGAGCTGCCGTACAACACGACGATCAGCGGCAACCTGCTCAGGGGAACGGATCGGTTCTCGCAGAAGGTCGCCGACTGGAGCACGAAGCGGCGCTGGGTCGGCGAAGCGTTTGCGGCGCTCGAGAAGGCCGGCTATCACATCCGCAGCGCGTATACCGCGGTGAAGGACAAGTCACGCACGAACTTCGTCTACACCGATCGGCTGTGGCAGGGTGCCGACATGATCGGGCTCGGCGTGGCCTCCTTCGGCCACGTCAACGGCGTGCACATTCAGAACCTCGACACATGGGAGACGTACTCGGCGGCAGTGCGCCGCGATGAGATTCCGCTCGCGCGCGGATACCGGCCCACGGCGGAGGAACGTTTGATCCGCGAGTTCATTCTGCAGTTGAAGCTCGGGTCGCTTCGTCCGGCGTACTTCCAGGACAAATACCACGTCGACGTGCTCGAGCGATTCCATGAGCCGCTCGCTTCGATCCGCGGGGATGGCTACTTGCGCGAGGCCAGCGAGGACACGATCGCGTTGACGCGCGACGGTCTGTTGCGCGTCGACGCGCTGCTGCCGCGCTTCTTCCTGCCCGCCCACGCCGGGATCCGCTACACCTGATCGATGCCCGTGGCCGGTATCCCACTCTCCGAATACACCTTGCGCCGCCGCGTCCATTTCTACGAGACCGATACCGCGGGGATCGTCCACTTCAGCACCTACTTCCGATACATGGAGGAGGCCGAGCACGCCCTGTGGCGGGAGGCCGGCCTGACCATCGCGAAGTCGAGGACAGGCGTCGGCTATCCGCGGATCGCCACCTCGTTCGAGTACCATCGTCCGCTGCGAGTCGAGGACGAGTTCGACGTGTGTATCAAGGTGGTCGCCAAGAGCGAGAAGACGATGCGGTATCAGTGCGTGCTCACGAAGGGCGACGAGACCATCGCCACGGGCACGCTGACGATCGTCTGTGTGAGCACGGCCGAAGGACAGCCGATGAAGGCGATTCCGTTCCCTCCAGACGTCGCCGCGCGATTCGCGGTGGCAGCGAGCGCGTGATCACAGTCGACCGCCTCGATCGGGGCGCACTCGCCGACGTGCAGGGCCGGCGGCTGTCGCAGATGGTGGCGACGATCTACGGGCGCAACGCGTTCTATACGAGAAAGCTCGATGACGCCGGTCTCGATGTGTGGGCGCTGCGGTTTCCCGAGGACCTCGCGAAGCTTCCGCTGACGACGAAGGCCGAGTTGAACGCGGATCAGGACGCCAACCCGCCGTGGGGGACGGCGCTCACCGAGCCGCTCGAGCGCTACACCCGCTACTGTCAGACATCGTCGACGACCGGTCGTCCGCTTCGATGGATCGATACCAACGAGAACTGGCAGTGGATGCTCGAGTGCTGGAAGGCGGTGTATCGCGGCGCCCGCGTCGGGCCTGGCGATCGCGTCTTCTTCCCGTTTTCATTCGGTCCGTTCCTCGGCTTCTGGGCAGGATTCGAAGCCGGCTATCAGATCGGGCTTCACTGTATTCCCGGCGGCGGGATGTCGAGTCAGATTCGCCTCGCCATCATCGAGTCGGTGGGTGCGACCGTCGTGTGCTGTACGCCGACCTATGCGCTGCGGCTCGCGGAGATTGCTGCGCACGAGCGTCCGCATCGGCCGCTCGCTGAGAGCACGGTGCGGGTGTTGATCGTGGCGGGCGAACCCGGCGGCAGCATTCCCGCCACGCGCGAGCGAATCGAGCGCAGCTGGGGCGCGCGGGTGATCGATCATCACGGGCTGACGGAAGTCGGTCCCGTCAGCTTCGAGTGTTGGGAGTCGCCGGGGTTCCTGCACGTGAACGAAGGGGAGTTCATCGCGGAAGTGATCGATCCGGTGTCGGGTGAGAGCGTCCCCGACGGTGTCCCGGGAGAACTGGTGCTGACGAATCTCGGCCGGACGGCAAGCCCGATCATCAGGTATCGCAGCGGCGATATCGTCGTGAGACGATCGACGCTCTGCGTGTGCGGGCGGACCTGGGTGCGACTCGAGGGCGGCATTCTCAGCCGGGTCGACGACATGATCAACATCCGGGGCGTCAACGTCTACCCGGTGGGGATCGAGTCGATCGTGCGTCGCTTCGCGGAAGTGGTCGAGTTCCGCTCGATCGTCTCGCCGGTCAGCGCCATGCGTTCGCTGCGGCTCGAGATCGAGGTGACAGCCGGGACCGACGGTGCGGCCGTCGCGGCGAAAGTCGCCTATCAGTTGCGCGAGGCGATGGGCCTCACGGTCGGTGTGCACATCGTTCCGGCGGGCTCGCTCCCGCGATTCGAGATGAAGGCCAGCAGGTTCGTAGTCGAGTCAGAATGATGATGGAATCAGGAACCAGGAATCAGGAATCAGGAAACGGACCTGGCCCGGATGTCGTGGTCATTGGCGGTGGTCCGGCGGGATCAACGGTCTCGACGCTGCTCGCTCAACAAGGCGTGCGGGTGGAGCTCTTCGAGCGCGAGGTGTTTCCACGGTTCCACATCGGCGAGTCCCTGATCCCGGAAACCTACTGGGTGCTGAAGCGGCTCAACATGCTGCCGAAGATGCAGAAGAGCCACTTCGTGAAGAAGTACAGCGTCCAGTTCGTCAACTCGGCGGGCAAGGAGTCGGCGCCGTTCTACTTCTGGGACAACAAGCCGCACGAGTGTTCGCAGACCTGGCAGGTCGTGCGCAGCGAGTTCGATCAGCTGCTGCTCGACAACTCGCGCGAACACGGTGTCGTGGCGCACGAAGGCGTGCGCGTGCATGAAGTGCTCTTCGAGGGCGACCGAGCCGTCGGCGTCAGAATCAGGACCGCCGACGCCGGCTTTCGCGACGTGCGTGCGAAAGTCGTGGTCGATGCCAGCGGACAGAACGGCCTGCTGATGAATCGTCTCAATCTGCGCGTGTGGGATCCCATTCTCAACAAGGGTGCGATCTGGACCTATTGGGAAGGCGCGCAGCGTGACACGGGCCGCGATGAAGGCGCGACGCTCGTGATCCAGACCGGCTCGAAGAACGGATGGTTCTGGTACATCCCGCAGCACGACAACATCACCAGCATCGGCGTGGTCGCGCCGTTCGACTATCTCTTCAAGGGTCGGGGCCCGTACGCGCAGACGTATGACGAAGAAGTGGAGTCGTGCCCGGGTGTGAGGGCGCGCGTCTCGCAGGCGAAGCGGGTCAGCGGCTACTTCGCGACCAAGGATTATTCGTATCGCTCGAACCAGGTGGCCGGCGACGGGTGGGTCCTCGTCGGTGATGCGTTCGGTTTTCTCGATCCACTCTACTCGTCCGGCGTGCTCCTCGCGTTGAAGTCGGGCGAGCTTGCCGCCGACACGATTGTCGAGGGGCTCGCGAAGGGAGACGTGTCCACAGCGCAGCTCGGGAAGTGGGGACCGACGTTCAATGAGGGCGTCGATCGCATGCGCCGCCTCGTCTGCGAGTATTACGACGGCTTCAGCTTCGGGGGCATGGTTCGGAAGTACCCGGCGTTACGGGGAACGTTGACGGATCTCCTGATCGGCGATCTCTTTCACGATGGCGTCGACAAGGTGTGGGGTCCGCTCGAGTCGTTGTATCCCCCGGGGAAGACGCCGATTCCGTCGTGGCGTGCCGGGCTGCCGGCTTCGGAAATTCCGGAGAAGGCGAACGAGCTCACGTTGCCCGAGGGACAGAGACCCAGCACCGTGAAGTACTGATGCTTCTGCATCTCCTGGCGGCGCTCGCCGCTGTTGTGCTGCTCGGACGTGTCATCAGCTACCTGTTCCGAGGGATCGGGCAGCCGCCGGTCATCGGTGAAGTGGTTGCCGGCATCATGCTCGGCCCGTCGCTGCTGGGGCGCCTCTGGCCAGACGCGTACGCGTTCCTCCTGCCCGCGTCCGTCGCTCCGTCGCTCAATCTGCTGTCTCAGCTCGGCGTCGTGCTCTACATGTTCCTCGTCGGGGTCGAGCTCGATACGAGTGTCTTCCGCGGCCGGCTTCGCGCCACGGTGTTCATCGCGCTGACCGGCATTGCGGTGCCGTTCGCGCTCGGTGCCGGGCTGGCCACCAGGCTGTTTCCATGGCTCTCGCCTGCCGGTGTGTCGGAGTCGCATTTCGTGCTGTTTCTCGGCATCGCGATGTCGATTACGGCGTTTCCGGTACTGGCGCGGATTCTGGCGGATCGCGGTATCACGAGAACGCCTCTCGGCCGGCTCTCGTTGACCTGCGCCGCTGTCGCCGACGTCACGGCGTGGTGTCTGCTCGCGCTCGTCGTCGGTGTCGTGCAGAGCCGTGAGGGTGGCGGGCTGCTGACGTCAGTGCTGACGTTCGGCTTCATCGCATTCATGTTCGCGGTCGTTCGTCCGTCCGTCGTGCGGATGATGCGGCGATGGGATGAACGAGAGCCGGATCGCGGCGTCATCGCGATCGTTCTGGTCGCGGTGCTGCTGTCGGCGATCGTGACCGAAGCGATCGGCGTGCACGCGATCTTCGGGGCGTTTCTCCTTGGCGCGGTGATCCCGCACGACAGTCGTCTCGCCCGCGCGCTCGAGCAGCGCATCGAGCATCCGGTCACCATCCTGCTGCTGCCCGCCTTCTTCGCATTCGCCGGAATGCGGACGGAGATTGGGCTGCTGACCGGCGTCGACGAGTGGCTGACGTGCGCGGCGCTGATCGTGGTGGCGACGGCGGGGAAGTTCGGCGGCACAGTGCTGGCCGCACGCATGACTGGTCAGGACTGGAGGCAGTCGGCCGGACTCGGGATTCTCATGAACACTCGAGGACTGATGGAGCTGATCGTACTGAACCTCGGGCTCGATCTCGGCATCATCTCGCCGGCGCTGTTCACGATGATGGTCATCATGGCGCTGGCGACCACGATGGCGACCACGCCGTTGCTGCGGGCGGTTCAGGGTTCAGAGTTCCGCGTTCCGGTTCCGCTTCCCGATGCGACGGCACGACGCGAAACGCCGTGAGCGTCCGTTTCTGAGCACCGCCTGCGTTGGCGAAGGAAATCGTATTATTGACCCATGTCGATCGAGTCAGCGGCAGACTGGGCTGGGCTGAAAGAGGTCGGTCGTATCACGCGACTCACGCTCGATGCGCTCGAGACGCAGGTGTGCCCGGGCATGAGCACTGCGAAACTCGACGAGGTCGCCGCGGCCGTGATCGCGGACCAGGGCGCGCGATCGGCGCCCGCGCTCGTCTATGGGTTTCCTCGGACAGTTCTGATCAGCCTCAATGACGAAATTGTTCACGGCGTTCCCGGTTCGCGCCGAATCGCTCGTGGCGATCTGGTGAAGCTCGACGTGACGCTGGAGAAGAACGGCTACGTCGCCGACGCGGCGCGTACGGTGGTCGTCGACGGAGGGACGGACGTCGCGCGCCGTCTTGCTCGGTGTGCCGCAGACGCACTCGACGCAGCGTTGCAGGTGGCGAGGGCCGGCACCCGCGTCAATCAGATCGGCCGCGCCGTTGAGCGCGAGGTCCGTCGTCAACGGTTCGCGGTGGTCCGCGGACTCGCAGGCCACGGTGTCGGCCGCACGATTCACGAGTGGCCGTCGGTCCCGAATCAGTACGACCCGCGGCAGAAGGACGTGCTCACCGAGGGATTGGTCCTGACGATCGAGCCGATGATCAGCGCCGGCTCGCCACATGCGATTCAGGATCGCGACGGGTGGACGATTCGCACGGGCGATTCAAGTCTGTCGGCGCACTGCGAGCACACCATAGTCATCACGCGCGACGAGCCGGTCGTTCTCACAGCAGCATGAACGACATTTGTGAGTTGTGATTAGTGATCTTTGAATCGTTGTTGATTGACGATGTGTGATTGTTGATTGGCAGCCGAGGCCGCGAGGCGTAAGAAGCCATCTCATAATTGGCTGGCATCACACGCTTTCAATGCACGCTCGGCGCAGCTGTGGATAGATAAATCAACACTGGCGACTTATCGCGGGTAGTGTTTCTCGCACCGAATCCCTCCTACGCAGAAGGTGCCTCGACCCGCGCGGTATACTGGCGCTGGCGCATCGGGGCGTCACCCACGTCCGCGGAAAGGACTGCGTCCACCCCGACATCGGTCGTGTCGTCGTCAAGGATGATCTCTTTTCCTGCCCGGGAGAGCGGACAACGGGCGCGCAGGCCTGTGCGCTGAGCACGGCTGGGAGAGGAGCTCGTCATGACCGTCCGCCGGACTCACCCGCCCACGCGCGTGATGCGCGAGAACCCCGACATCGATCAATTGCGCAGACAGGCCCGAGAGCTGCTGGAGGCGTATCGCGCGCAGTCGCCGGATGCCGTCCTCGAAGTCGACGCCTACCACCGCAACGCAACGCCGGACACCTTCGCCCTCCACGACGCGCAGTTCGTCCTGGCGCGCGCGTATGGATTCGAGAGCTGGTCCAAGCTGAAAGCCGCCGTGGAGGGGGTCACGACGAAGCAGCTGTACGAGGCTGTGAAGAAGGGCGACCTCGGCGCGGTGCGTGCGCTGCTCGCGCGAAGGCCCGAAATCGTTGACCTGCTGCCCGGCGGACCGTCCGGCCCTGAGATACGCACCCTCCACATCGCGGTCATGGCCCGGGACGTCGAGATGACACGGCTGCTGCTCGAAGCGGGAGCGGACACACGCGACGGCATCTGGCCCAACCGCGACGCGACGAGTCCCCGGACCATTGCCGAGGAACGCGGGTACGACGAGATCGTCGCGCTGATGACCGCGCACGAAGAAAAGCGCGGCGGGCGCAGCGTCGACGCCCATGACAACGGCGTCCGTCGTCTCCGCGACGCCATGATGACCGGCGGCGAGGAGGCGGTGATCGCCGTGTTCGAATCTGAGCCCGCGCTTGCCGACATGTGCTCACCCGACGGCGTGACGATGCTGCATCGTGCGGCGCAGTACGGCCTCCTGCGCGTGGCGAGATGGCTGCTCGACCACGGCGCCGACGTGAACAAGCCGTCGCAGCCTGACTTCTGGCGATGGAAAGGACGGACGCCACTGGAGTTCGCCGTCTGGGAATTCGCCGCAGATTCGGACCGGTCGGCCCGCGAGACGATGGCCGCGCTGCTCATCGAACGTGGCGCCGAGTTGACGCCGCTCGCGGCCGCTGCGCTCGGCCGCTGGGAATATCTCACGTCATGCCCGCTCGAGTCGCTGCAGGGAAAGGCGGTGGTGCAGGCGGCCGTGCGGGGCGATCGTCCTGACGCGCTGCGTCGATTGCTCGAACGAGGTCTCGACCCGAACGAGCAGATGCAGTTAGGCCAGATCGAAGAGCAGACGTTCTCGTCGGGCGGCCCGCTGCTCGAGGCGGTCAACACCGGACGGATCGACATGGCTCGCCTGCTGCTCGCGCACGGCGCCGATCCGAATGCCTCGGTGTACACCGCGGGCTCAGCGACCGCTGCGGCTTATAACGGCGGCTCCCCGCGTACGCACGCGCCCGACCAGGCCATGATCGATCTGATGATCGAACACGGCGGCTGGATCGACCCCGGCGCTGCTGGCTACATCCGCAACGTCGAACTGGCGCGCCGGGTGCTTCAGGGTGAGATTGATCCGCATCCGGAATCCGGCACGCTCTCCGGTGAGAAGGTTGCAGAACAGATCCTGTGGGGCGGCGCGAGCAGCCGCAGTGCCGAGATCGTGCGCATGGCGCTCGAGCGGATCGACTGGCCGCGGGACGACCCCCGATGGTTCTGGCTGCTCTGGCGTCCGCTGCCGGGGCATCGCGACCTGGACGAGGTCGAACAGGCCGACAGCCGCGCCACGTTCCGGCTGATTCTCGAGCGCTGCGGTCCCAATCTTCGGGCGCCGGAGTCCGGCCAGACGATGCTGCACGAAGTCATCGCGCGAGACCATGGCGTGGGCGTATCACTGGCGACCATGCTGTTGGATGCGGGTGCCCGCACGGACATCCGGGACGAATTTCTGAAGAGCACGCCGCTCGGGTGGGCGTGCCGCTGGGGCCGTCTGGCGCTGGTCGAACTGCTGCTGGCTCGCGGGGCCGATCCGATCGAGGCCGGCGCAGCGCCGTGGGCCACACCGCTCGCGTGGGCCGAACGGCGGCACCATGCGGGGATTGCCTCGATTCTCCGGCAGCACGGAGCTGGCCGATAGCGGCAGCCGGACGAGGCGCGGTCTAGCGGCACTGCGTACTCTGACGCTGGTCCTGACCACCGCCGTTACGGCTACTAAAGGTAATAGTCCGATAGGGACGGAGGCCAGTGAGTCGCGTCTTCAATCACCGATCACTGATCACAATCGACAACGATTCAAAGATCACTAATCTCACCTCAAAAATGTTCTATTACCCCAACGCATATAGTCGTCCGTCCTGCGAACCGATGACGACACGGCCTGCAGCGATCGCGGGCGATGTCGTGAGACCGGATCCGGCATCGAACTCGAAGAGTTTCTTTCCGCTGTCCACGTCGAGCACATAGAGCTTGCCGTCGCTCGAGCCGATGTAGACGCGACCCCCGGCAATGACAGGCGAGGAATCGACGCGTGCCTTCGTCGCGAAGGTCCACGCGGCTTTGCCGGTTTTCATGTCGATCGCATGCACCGATTTGTCGCGCCCGCCGAGGATCACCCGAGCTCCGGCCAGCGCGGCCGACGAATAGAACGGGAAGCGCCGCTCGGGGTCGGAATATCGCCAAAGGATGCGTCGGCGCTGCAGATCGACGCCGAGCACTTCGTTGTTGAACGTGCCGTAGTAGGCCCGTGTTCCGTCGATGAGCGGCGACGCTCCGGTATAGGCGCCCGACTCGACGCGATACGCCTCCTTGCCGTCGGCGATGCGGATCGCGCGCAGCATGGCGTCACACCCGGCGATGAAGGCCAGCCCGTTCTGCACCGCCGGCGTTGCGTGCACCATGCCGTTGGTCGTGAACTTCCAGCGAAGACGTCCGGTCTTCTCGTCGACCGCGTAGAGATTGCCGTCGTAGGAGCCGAAGAGCACCGCGCCATCGGCGATGACCGGCGATGATTTGATCTCCGATGCGGTCTTGAACGTCCAGAGCCCTTTGCCGTCGGCGATCCGGACCGCGTGCATCAGACCGCCCAGATCCCCCACATAGACAGCATCGGTCCCGACCGCGGGCGATGATTCGCCAATCAGGTTGCCGGTCGTGTACTTCCACTTCAACTTGCCGGATTGCAGATCGAGCGCGACGAGATCGCCGTTGCCGCCGCCGACGTACACGACGCCGCCGGCGATCGCTGCTGACGATTCGATGACGTCGCCGAGGTCGTACGTCCAGAGAACCTTGAGCGTAGCGGGAACGCTGCTCGAGGAAAGCCCGGTCAGCGTCGGTGAGCCGCGGAACTGCTTCCACGCATCAGCGGCGGACGTTGCAGGAGCGGCCGGTTGTTGCGCGCTTAGCAGTGTGGCTGAAAACGATAGCAGCAAGGTCGTTACGATGTGCCGAGTTGCTGCCATGTGCCTGTTTCCTGATTCCTGGCTGGTCCGGCTAAAGCCGGACTCTACGACGTGCCCGGGCCTGAATCCTGATTCCTGAATCCCGATTCCTATTTGTTCGCGAGTGCAAACAGCTGGCTGCGGTTATTGATGAAAAGAACCCCATGGGCCGGCACGACGGTGGCGTAGACCGCGCTCCCCATATTCATTTCTGAGAGCACTTCCTTCTTCTTGCCCGCTGCCATCACGACGACGTCGCCGTCCTCGTCGCCGAGATAGACCTTTCCGTCAACGACGAACGGAGATGCCCAGACGGCCGCAAGCATGTCGTGCACCCAGTATTCCTGGCCGGTC
>DATFRP010000208.1:0-4261 GCA_035263125.1 Vicinamibacterales bacterium | reverse complement strand
CGGCGTTCTTCCTGGCGCTCTTCTTCGCGCAGGTACTCGACCACGGCTCCAGCGCCCGACTCCGCCAACTTCTTGAGCATTTCGTTGCGGTAGAAGTCCTTGCGCTCCTGGTGTCGAGTCCCTGCCCACACCGCAACCGAGATGAACGAGAAGAGCGCGACGACGCCGAAGCTCAAAAACATCGCGAGACTCTGATTCACGCTGGCCTCCTTGGCTGTTTGCCCGGTATGACCGGCCGGTGGTGATGGCGGTTGCGTTTATTTCGATCGCCGCCCGCCTGGAAATAACGCAACCTTTACGTTCATGTCGCAGTCGGATTCCAGTAGGAAGCCTGCGTGAGCGCTGAGGAGGACGCGGAAGACGTGGCCAGAGTATTGGCAGGGGACGTGTCAGCGTTCGAGGCGATCGTCCGCCGATGGCAGAAGCCGCTGGTCAACCTCGCGTACCGGTTCTGCCGTGATCGCGGCCGTGCCGAGGACATGGCCCAGGAGGCCTTCCTTCGCGCCTATCGGAAGCTGGCGAGCTGGAGGCGGGAGGCAGCGTTTTCGACGTGGCTCTTCGCGCTCGCCACGAACCTCTATCGATCGGAGGTCCGGCGAGTTCCGCCGTTGACCGCACCGCTCGACGAGGGCGTGGCCGCGCTCGATCGACGCGCGGTGGAACCGGTCCTCGACGAGGAGCGTCGCGATCGCATGGTGCGCAATGCCGTGCTCGGCCTGCCGGCGAAGTATCGCGACGTGCTCACGTTGTTCTACTTTCACGGGATGGACATCGCCAAGTCTGCGGCCAGCCTCGGGGTGCCTCAAGGTACCGTGAAAGCGCGGCTGTCGCGCGGACGCGATATCCTGAGGGGCAAGCTCCCGTCGCTGCTGGGTCATCGATCATGAAGCCAGAAGAATTCGATCGCCTGCTCGCGGACGAATCGGACATCGTTCCATCGTCTGGATTCGTCGCGTCTGTGATGGAGGCGGTGACCACTGAAGCCACGGCGCCGCCGCTGGCCTTCCCGTGGTCGCGGGCATGGCCGCTCGCGGCCGGGTTTGCCGCGCTGCTCGTCTGGCTGGTGTTCCTGCAATTCAGACCGGTGGTGGCGACGTCCGGCCCCGACCTCTACGCGTGGTTCGAGACGATCGTGCCGATGGCAACTGGCTGGGTTGCAGGGGCACTCCTCATGACCATTGCGCTCACCGCCTGGTCGTTGCGACTGGCCCGGTTCAGATGATCTTACTGGACTCCTTGGGTCACTGCTGTGGCGGTCGCTCCGTTGTCGCGACCGCAAACCCGCGGGCCAACCAACGGGCGGCCCGCCTAGAATCGCCGATACATTCACTCGATGACAGTGATTGACGATCGCGATCGATCCGAGCTGGACGCGCTCGACGCTCGAATCAGAGCGCTTCTGCCGGAGGCGTATCGCGACTCGTACGAAACCATCCAACCCACTCCCATGGGTTCGGCCGCGCTCAAGTACGACGGCGATGGCCGGGTCGCGTGGGATCAGATTTGGGGAAGCTTCTGCAACCTCGCGATGGCCGGCGGCCCGCCGCACAAGGGGAGGCTGCTCGAATCGGGCACCGAGGAAGCGATCAACGCCCGGTTCGATCGCTACGACGAAGTCGCTGAGGAGATCTGCCGTGGCATCAAAATGGTGACCGGTCTGCGGGCGTACGTGTCTCCGACTCCCGGGTGGGTCTCGATGACGTGCCAGGGCGACACGATGGCTGGCTGGCTTCTGCGCGCCATTGTCATGGAAAACGTCGCGGTTCGCCGCCGGGGTGCGATCCTCGAGCTGCCGGCGGCGCCACACTTCACGCTGGAGAAAGAGATCAAGAACGTGGTGACGGTCGTGGCCAAGACCTGTCACTACTGGATGGGCCACATTCCTCACGACCAGCAACTGGCCATTGGCGACCTCTTTACGACGATGGCCTGCACGTTGCCGCTCGTCGAACCTGATGTGTCGAGCGAGGAGGAAACCGATGTCGATCGTCCGTTGGCCGCGACGATCGCGGCGCTGATTCATCGCGAGAGCGGTCTTCGACCGTCCGAGAAGCGTTACGCAGGATGGGTCGGTGTGGAGTGCCCGAGCGTCGGCGTCGCCGTCTGGATGATGCGGGCCCTCGTGGCGAGCAACGTGCTGTCGCGAAGGGAAGGAACCGTGCTCTTCGTACCGGTCAACGCGGCGACTGATCCACGAGGCACGATCGTTGCCGCCGCTGTCGCCCGCATGTATCGATACGCGTCTGCAAGAACGTCGTAGGGGCCGCGTACGTCAGATCTGTCCTCTGCCTCGCCCCGTCGGTGCGCAGTTGTCGCACGGCGCGAACGGCGTGAGGAAGAACCCGTTTGGATCCGCGACCAGCGCTCCCTTGAAGTTCGGAGGAATCGGCACTGCGGTGCCCCCTTCGGACACCACGCTGAGCCCGGCGCGTTTCATCGCATCGACCAGCTCGTCGACGTTCTGCGCCCGAATCTGCAGTCGCGCTGCACCGCGATCCTGAATGCGCATGCGATGCGGCTCGCGGTCGACGCCCTTGTATTCGACGAACTCGATCCACAGCGTCGATCCGGGTGCCTGCACGCGGGCCCGTCGGACCTCGGCCTTCGTGAGGCCGGTGAGTGCCCGCGTGGCCCTGTCCGCCGCAAACGGTGTCTCCCCCTCGACCGTGAACCCGAGGACGTCTCTGTAGACGCGCGTCGTGTGCGACAGATCCGAGACGCCGATCGACAGCCGCATGTCGACGATGTTGCTCGCGGCCGGGTCGGTCGACGCGGGCGCGAGCGATGGCTGGCGCAGCTCGATGAGCCGTGTATCGAGATCGCGAATCAGGATCGCGCGAGTGCCATCGTCAAAGCGCACCGGCGATCCGCCTGGAGTTGCGATCGGGGCGTTGGCCTGACGGGCGCGCGCGAGCGCGGCGTCGAGATCGCGGACGATGAGCACCAGCGTCGCCGTGCCCGGATCCTGGCTGCGCATCGGGATCGTCGTGTGATCGACGTTCTGTATCTCCATCAGCTCGACGCTGACGCGCGTTCCTGACACTCGCGCAGACTGATGCCGCTCACGTGCGCCGGCGATGTCGAACATCGCGAACAGACGCGGGTTCGGGTTGTTGTACGGGCGCTCACCCGACGCAGGCAGGGCCGGCACCTCCATGCCGAAGGCGTCGTGATAGAAGGCGAGCGACCGGTCCATGTTCTCGACGAAGCCGGTAAGGGTGCCCGTGCCGATGACCGCGCCCTTATCGGACGCCGTGCCTGACGGCGCCTGCGCGTGACCGACGGCGATCGGTTCAATCATCCACAGTCCGCAAGCGGCTGCGACCGCGACCAGCGCACGTCGTGAAGTTCGAGTCATGTATGTGCTCGCAACGGTTACTTGATGGCGCTGTGAAATCCTCGTCATCATCGGAGCGGCATTGTCGGTGCCGCTTGCACGGCGTGTCAATTACCTGGTCGAGTAGGGCAACGTAGGGGCCGCCTTCGAGCGGCCCACATTCAAAGGTTCAGCGAACGCGCCGCCAGGAGTAGACTTCCGAACGTGCCGTTCGTCGTCGGATGCCTGGCGCTGTCGGCGCCGCGGTTCGCGATCGTGCTCGTGGTGCTGTTCAGCAACTACATCGGTCGAGCGTACCAGACGACGCTGTGGCCGTTTCTCGGGTTTCTGTTCATGCCGCTGACGACGCTGGCCTATGCGTTTGCAATCAACGGTCATGGATCCGTTGAAGGCATGTACCTGGTCGTCGTCGTGGTTGCCGTGCTGATTGATCTCGGCCTCGTGGGCGGGTCGGCGTCGGGGCGGTATCGTGCTCGGAATCGCGAGTAGGAACCGATCGCGGGTTGCGGTCGCCGGAGGGGAGATGCGTTCGACGTTCCTGGCAACGTTCTGCGTGGCGCTCGCCGCGGTGCTTGTGACGTCGGCGCTCGCGCAGTCGAAGGGCGAGAGCGAGCACGCCTTCTCTGCCGCGAAGCTGGCCGCGCCGCCCACGACAGGGTGGCCCACCAACGGCGGCAATCTCTACAACCAGAGGTACTCACCGCTCAAGGCGATCAATCGCACCAACGTGGCGCAGCTCAAAGGCGTGTGGCGTGCGCGGCTGCAGGGATCAGGAACACAGCCGCAGTACTCGGGCTTCGCGCAGCCGCTCGTCTACGAGGGCGTCGCCTACGTGAGCACCGGCGCCAACGACGTGTTCGCGCTGTCGCTCGACGGTGGGGAGATGCTCTGGCAATACAAGGCGAATCTCGATCCGAACATCAC
>DATFRP010000207.1:0-5319 GCA_035263125.1 Vicinamibacterales bacterium | reverse complement strand
GTCCGCGTGGCCTACGATTTCTGTCGATGAACATCGAGATACGACAGGCGCAACCAGCCGACGCGCGCATCGTCGAAGAGGTGCTCGTCGAGGCGGCCACATGGGTGGACGCGCTTGGTGTCGTGATGTGGGACGAGGATGAGCTCGATCGGGCGCGCATTGCCGAGGAGGTCGGGGGCGGTCAGTTCTTCATCGCATGTGTCGACGGAGAGGCGGCGGGTGTGATCCGGTTTCAGCTCGAGGATCGCCTCTTCTGGCCGGATCTGCCACAGGACGCGTCGGCGTTCGTTCACCGGCTCGCGGTGCGGCGCCGGTTCAAAGGGCAGGGCGTGTCGCAGGCGCTGCTCGCCTGGAGCGTCGATCGCGCGCGGGCGCTCGGCAAGCGCCATCTGCGGCTCGATTGCGATGAGTCACGGCCGAAGCTGCGCGCACTATACGAAGGTTTCGGCTTTCGTTTTCATAGCTTTCGTCACGTGGGCGCGTACTACGTCGCACGTTACGAGTATCCGCTGTCCGAGTAAGAGGAAATGGGGTCGGGAGTCGTTTTCCGGCATCGGCTATCGGAAAACGACTCCCGACCCCATTTACGCTGTCGACTGCGAACGTCGTGCGGCGAGCGCCGCTTTGACGCGTTCCGGAGTGAACGGCACGGTGCGAATCCGTGCGCCGGTGGCATCGAAGATCGCGTTGCCGATCGCCGCGGCCACCACCGTGATTGCGGTTTCACCTGAACCACACGCTTCGACGTCGGGCTGGTTGATCAACACCGTCTCGATCTTCGGAATCGCGAAGCCAAGCGGAAGCGGATGATACGTCCGCCAATCGATCGAGGTGACCTTCTCGGCGTCCCACGTCACCTCTTCGCCGAGGGCGCGACTCATGCCTTGAATCGCACCCCCTTCGATCTGATTGCGCATCCCGTCGGGATTGGAGATCGGGCCGCAGTCCTGTGCGACGACCAGCCGCGTCACCCGCACCTGTCCGCTCGCTTGATCGACGTCCACGTCGGCGATCATCGCGACGTATCCGTTGTCGCCTTCATAGCAGACGCAGGCGATACCCCGGCCGCTCGCCACGCCGGTCTCGCGTTGGCCGGGTCGCGGTGACGGCCGCGTCTGCCAGTTCGCCGCCTTGGCCGCGGCGCGGATCGCCGCGCTGAGACGAGCATGATTCAAGTGACGGAGCCGGTATTCGACCGGGTCGGCCTTCACGTGCGCCGCGATCTCGTCCATGAACGATTCGTGCGCGAAGGTGTTCTGCAGCCGTTCAGGTGCGCGCAGCGGACCAGTGAAGAATGGCGATCGCACGCGATGGGAGAGCACGCGTTCGCTCCGGACGATGCCGGCCCCGTTCTGCGAGTCGCGCACCCGGCCCGCGATGTAGGACGGCGCCGTATTCGAGCCGTTGTTCAACGGCTGCGACGGCGGCGGAGCCGGTGAGCGCGGCGTGAAGCCCGCGGGGTTCAGACCGAGAAGCGATCCTGTCACCACGTTGCCCGGCGTGTTGTAGCCGGGCCTGCCACCCCTGGCGGCGGACCACGCCTCATAGTCCCAGACGATGATGTTGTTCTTCGCGTCGAGCCCGATGCGTTGATCGATCGCGAACAGGTTGCCGTAGTTCTCCCACGCCATTTCGTCCTTGCGCGAGAGCTGCACGCGCACCGGCTTTCCAACGGCCTGCGAGAGCATGGCTGCGTCGTAGGTCACCGTGTCTGCGCCGTTGATGCCGTAACATCCTGCGCCGCGTGTATAGATGACGCGCACGTTCTCCTGCTTCAGGCCGAGCAGGGTCGCCGTCGTGTTGCGAGTCGGATAGGCAGACTGCGTCGCCGACCAGAGCGTGGCCTTGTCGCCCTGCACGTCAGCGACTGCGCACGAACTGCCGATGGATCCATGCATCTGATACGGATGCTGATACGTGGCCCGCACAACGGTCGCCGCCGATTTCAGCGTCGCATCGACGTCTCCCGAATCCACGAGGAGCGTGTCGGCCGCCGGTTGCGTCCGGATCTGCTGATACGCGTCGCGCTGCGATGGGAGCCCGGTTCCCGCAGACCAGCTCACTTTCAATCGGCTCGCGGCCTGCATGGCATGCCACGGTTTCTGCGTGACCACGCCGACGAAATTCTGTTTCACGACCACGTTCACGAGCCCCGGCACGTCGCGCACCGACGATTCGTCGACGCCCATCACCGTGGCACCGACCGAGGGCGGTCGCACCACAGCGCCGTGCAGCATGCCTGGCACGCGGACGTTGTGCACGAACTCGAATCGGCCCGTGACCATATCGCGCATATCCACGCGCGCCACCGCCGTTCCCAGGACCGTCCATTCGCGCGGATGCTTCCGCCTGGCCTTCGGGTCGAGCTGGACCTCGAACTTCTTTCCGCCGATCAGTTCGGCGTAGCTGACACGCCGCGATGACGGTCCGTCGCTGGCGCTGATCACACCCTCTTTCGCGACCAGGCCGTTCGCGGATCCACCGAATCGGGCCGCGGCGAGTTGCAGCAGTGTTTCGCGCGCCGTCGCTGCGGCCAGTGCGAGGTTGGTCGTGTTGAAGTTGGTCGGATGTGACTGCTGACCCGAGGTCGTTCCCTGGTCCGGCGTCATCGACGTGTCGCACTGAATCAGGCGCACGCGATCGAAGGGCACGTTCAGCTCCTCGGCGACGAGCTGCATCTGCGCGGTGTAGAGGCCCTGCCCGAAATCGCACTTGCCGGTGTAGGCGGTGACGATGCCGTCCTGTCCGATGGCGATCCACGAATCGAGGCGGTTGCTGCCGGTGCCGTTGAATCCCTGTGCGAAGACTCCGTTCACGCGATCGAAGGTGGCAGCGGATGCGAACGTGACGATGAGCGCGCCCGATCCTTTGAGGAAGGCACGTCGAGTGAAGCCGGCGTCGGCGAGCGCGCGGCGGGCGTCGGAAGTCAGTCGTGTCTTCATCGCGCTGCCTCCTTCGCGTACCGGTTTACCGCCTTCAGCATCCGCACGTTGACGTAGCAGCGGCACAACACACCTGAGAGCGCCTGCTGAATCTGCTGCTCGCTGGCTTTCGGGTTCTTGTCGAGGAAGGCCTTGGCGGTCAGGATGACGCCGCTCAGGCAGAAGCCGCACTGCGCCGCCTGCTCGTCGATGAACGCCTGCTGGATCGGATGCGGCTTCTCGGGCGTCCCCAGCCCTTCGAGCGTCCTGATCTCCGCGTTCGCGACCGTGCTCACCGGCGTGACGCACGAGCGAATCGCCTGCCCGTTCGAGATCACCGTGCACGCACCGCACTGACCGAGGCCGCAGCCGAACTTGGGTCCATGCAGCGCGAGATCGTCGCTGAGTACGTAGAGCAGAGGCGTTGCCGGGTCGACGTCGACGCTCTGTGAGCGGCCGTTCACCTTCAGCGTGATAGCCATGCGGTGAGGATAGAACAGGAATCAGAAATCGGGAATCAGGAATCGGGGCTGGGCCAGGCGCGAGGATTCAGGCCCCAGGGATCAGCCGACGCGAGCTATCGGGCTGACGACAGGCGCTTTTCGATGTCGGGCACTGCCGCGACGATGACATCGCCAACGATCTGCAGGCTCTTGGCGCTGACGTTGTCGAGGTTGTCCTGCTCGGTGTGCCAGGTCGGATTGTCGAGGTCGATCACGTCGACGACCGGCACGCCGGCGCGCACGAACGGGATGTGGTCGTCCTCGATCGTCGTCAAGTCGTTGGGGAATGCGCTGGTGTGACCGAGCCGGGCCGCCGAGGACCAGATGATGTCGACGAGCCAGGGTGTCGAGTTCGAATCGCGACGGATGTTCAGATTCTTGTCGCCGATCATGTCGAGCAGCACCAGGGCCTTGAGCGTGCGGATCGATCCGGACTTGACCGCGTCCTCGACGTAGTGCCGGCTGCCGTAGGTGTTGTCGAGGCCCCGCCACTCCGGCATCCGGGCTTCTTCGCCGTCGAAGAAGATCAGCTCGATCGTGAACTCGTGCGGCTGCGCCTTGAGCACGCGCGCCAGTTCGAGCAGGACTGCCGTGGACGAGGCGCCGTCGTTGGCGCCGACGAACCTGAACTCGCGAAAGAGCTTGGTGTCGAAATGGCTGGCGAACGCGATGCGCTCGGGCCGCTTGCCCGGAATCGTCGCAATCACATTGGCCATCGAGACCTCGCCGAGTGGCGTCATCGCGATGAACGGCTGCTCGCGCGAGGCGATGCCCATTGTCTTCAGCTGGTCGGTGATGTACTTGCGCGTCTCGACGAGGGCAGGAGTGCCCGACGGGCGCGGACCCATGGCGACCTGTCGACGGAGATGCTCCCAGGCGCGATTGCTGTCGAAGGCGACGCGGGCCGGTGCGATCTGACTATCGTTTGTCGGTGCGATCTCGGTGTTGCCGGTCGGAGTCGCTTTCATCGAACGTGCCTCAGGCGCATCGGTGCAACCGATGGCTATCGCCGCGACGAGAGCCAGTACCGCACCGACCCAGTCACAGGATCGCACCGTCGATCGCACCGACTCGCGTAAGCCGGATCGCACCGACAGAATTCCACCTCGCACCGACCTGCGATCGCGGGATCGCACCGACAGAATTCGTGAGAGAGCTTGCACCGGCTGTTACCGCTTGGCGAGAGGCACGTACTGCCTCTTCTTCGGCCCGATGTAGATTTGCTTCGGCCGCGCGATCTTCTGCTCGGGGTCGAGCAACATCTCTTCCCACTGCGCGATCCAGCCGGCCGTGCGCGGGATGGCGAAGAGCACCGGGAACATCTCCACCGGGAAGCTCATTGCCTGGTAGATCAAGCCGGAATAGAAATCGACGTTGGGATACAGCTTGCGCGTAATGAAGTACTCGTCCTCGAGCGCGATGCGCTCGAGCTCGAGCGCGATATCGAGCAGCGGGTTCCTGCCCGTGACTTCGAACACCTGATCGGCCGTCTGCTTGATGATCTTCGCGCGCGGGTCGTACGACTTGTAGACGCGGTGGCCGAAGCCCATGAGCCGCCCTTCACCCGCTTTGACCCGCTTGATGAACCCCGGGACGTTCTGGATGTGGCCGATCTCGTTGAGCATGCGCAGGACGGCTTCATTGGCGCCGCCATGGAGCGGGCCATAGAGCGCCGCCGCGGCCCCGGCCATCGCCGAGTACGGATCGACGTGCGAGCTGCCGATGCCGCGCATCGCGCTGGTGCTGCAGTTCTGCTCGTGATCGGCGTGCAGGATGAAGAGCACCTCGAGCGCCCGCTCGAGATGCGGGTTCACCTGATACTTCAGCTCCGTCATCTTGAACAGCATGTTCAGGAAGTTGCCTGCGAAGCTGAGATCGTTATCGGGATAGACGTA
>DATFRP010000206.1:0-13308 GCA_035263125.1 Vicinamibacterales bacterium | reverse complement strand
GTGCCGCCGGGGCGACCGGGACGCGTTTCGTGCGCTCTATGAGGCGTACAAGGACCGTGTCTACTCGATCGCCTTCTATTTCTTTCACGCGGATCCCGATGCCGCCGGCGAGGTCACCCAGCAGGTGTTTCTGAAGTTGATACGTGAGATCGGACGCTTTCGCGGAGATTCGGCGTTTTCAACCTGGCTGTATCGCCTCGTGGTCAACGCCTGCGTCGACCGATCGCGCGCCCGACGGGTTGATGTGGTCGGGGAAGACGCGGTCACACTGGACGCGATGGCTGCGACGTCTGCGCCCTCCCACGAAGACCTGTTCGCGCGGCGTGAAGTCGCGTCCACCGTGCAGCGTGCGATTGCCACACTGCCGCCCAAGCTTCGCGTGGCCATCCTGCTGCGGTATTTCGAGGATCTCTCGTACTCGGATATGGCTCACGCATTGAATTGCTCGATCAACACGGTGGCGTCTCGATTGAGCCGCGGCCATCGTCTGCTCGCGAAGAAGCTGGCGCCCGTTCGTGTGGCGCTCTCGCGCGAGGAGTGAGGGGATGTTCACGAGGCACGTCGAGCGCTCGCTGCCCCGTTACTGCGATGGTGACTTGTCCGCCGCCGAGCGGCAGCGTGTCGACGCGCACCTCGCCGCGTGCGCGCGCTGTCGATCGGCGCTGGAAGAGGTTCAGTTTTCCGCGAAGCTCCTCGAGCAACTGAGCACCGTCAGCGCGCCTCCGTCGGTGTGGAACGGGATCGAGAGCGCGCTGTCTGCGCCGGGCGCGAGACCTTCCGTCGCATATGGGCGGCGGTGGGCATTTGCGGGCGTGGTCGCGCTCGCTCTGATTGGAGGCGTGTACTGGTTGACGCGCGGGACGAGCTCGACGCCGTGGGAAGTGGCTCATGCACGCGAAGCCAGCACGCGCCGAATGGCGGCCGGAGAGTGGGTCGACACCGGTGGCGGTTCAACCGCGCGCATCATCGTTGGTCAGCTGGGAACAGTCGATGTGGCTCCCCAAACGCGCGTTCGCCTCGGCCGGGTGAGCCCGTCGGAGTACCGCCTCGCGCTGGCTCGCGGGACGATCAGCGCCGAGATCAACGCACCGCCTCGTCTCTTCATCGTCGACACACCGGCCAGCGCAGTGGTTGATCTCGGTTGTGCGTACACCGTGACGGTTGGTGACGATGGCGCCGGCGTATTGCGAATGACGAAGGGCTGGTCGTCGCTCGAGTGGAAGGGTCGTGAATCACTCGTGCCGGCCGGAGCGATGTGTCGCACGAAGCCTGGCACAGGGCCTGGTACACCGTACTTCGAAGACGCGTCCGTGGAGCTGAAACGAGCGGTCGATGATTTCGACAGCGGCAAGGATCCTGCGGTTGCGCTCGATGTGATCGTTCGCGAGTCGCGTGTTCGCGACACGCTGACACTGTGGCATCTGCTCTCGCGCGTGGACGCGCCGGATCGTGTGCGCGTGTACGAGCGGATCGCACAGTTCGAGCCGCCACCGGATCGCGTCTCTCGCGAACAGATCCTGTCGCTCGATGCCGATGCATTGCGCCGATGGCGCGAAGAACTGGCCTGGAAGTGGTGAAACCCAAAGGAGCGTTGCAATGTCCTCGAGACTCATCGCGTTGCTGGTGATCGCCATGACGGTTCCCGCGATCGCGGGAACCATGTTCCGGCTCGAGATCGGACCGCCGGTCGCGGCCGGAACCAATACAAACCTCAAGAAAGACTTCAAGAAGAAGGTGGTGCTCGTCGTCCGTCCGTTGGTCTGCGACAAGCCGGGCGCCGTGCACATCACCGGAACTGCCGAAGGGCTCGTGAACGGCGTGCGGCAGTCCGTCGCGCTCAACCTTGTGCCGGTCGACCCGGCGGCTGGTATCTACGCCGTGTTTCAAGAGTGGCCGGACAGCGGGCAGTGGGTGCTCCAGTTGAACGGAACGTGCCCGAGTCCCAAGGCGGCCGCGAGCACGCTCGTGCCGATGAAGGGGAACACCTTCATCCGCGAGAAGACGCAGGTCCTGCGTGAGCCCGCGACGCGCAAGCAGCTCGAAGCCGCATTGAAGGAGTTGTCATGAAGGTTCAGCGATTCGGTATCGCACTCACCGTCGTCAACGCACTTCTCCTTGCGGTGGTGCTCACACAGTCCAACCGGCCTGCGCTCGCGAGCGATACGCCCGCGATGCTCCGCGGGCGCGGTCTCGAGATCGTCGACGAGCAGGGACGCGTGCGCGCAAGCATCACTGTGTTTCCCGCCAAGACCGAGGCCAATGGAACGAAATCAGCTGAGACGGTTCTGCTGCGGTTGATCACCGAGCGCGGGCGTCCGGCGATCAAGATCAGCACGTCGGAAGAAGGCTCCGGGATGGCGATCGTCGGTCCGACGGGAACGCATCAGACCTACGTCAGCCTCGGCGCGTACGACACGGCGACCACGGTGAAGTTGAAGAACGAGGACGGTCGCGAGCGCACCATCGTCCCGTGACGGGTGATCCAATGATGCAAAAGATGCTGGCTGCTACTCGCGCGGCTGTCGCCGTTGCGGGTGTACTGACCGTGGCCGTCTACGCGTCGCCAGGTGGGCTCGTCGTGCACGAGTGGGGCACATTTCTAGCGATGAACGGCTCTGACGGCGTCACGCTGGACGGCATGTATCACGAGGAGCACGCACTGCCCGCGTTCGTGCATGCCCGGAGCCGCGATGAGCTCAAACTGCGAACCTCGAACCTCAAAGGCGAGACGCCGGTCGTCTACGTCTACAGCGAACGCCCGATGCGAGTGCAGGTCGAGGTCGGCTTCCCAAACGGTCTCTGGACGCAGTGGTATCCGCAGGCCGAGTTCGTGGGGCCGTCGCTCGTTCAGAGCGGGTCACTGCCTCACGCGCGCAACGGGCGGATCGGGTGGGCCATCGACGTGGTGCCGCCGACACGTGCGAATCCTGTTCTTCCGGCAGCACCGTCGGATGCGTTGTGGAACTACGCCAGAAACGTGGATGCGGCGTACGTGGTCGCCACCGACTCGACGCGCCCGGGCAACACGATGGAATGGGAACGATTCCTCTTCTATCGCGGACTGGGTGAAGCCCGACTGCCTCTCGACCTCAGCACGAACAGAGGTGGACGGCTCACGTGCGGCTCCGATCTGATCGAAGGCCTGCGGGACATCTACCTGATTCGTGTCGAGCACAACAGAGGCGTGTATCGCCATCTGCCGTCGCTCGGCTGCGGCGATCAGATTGCGGACGTCGTCCCGACGATGGAGAAGTCGCAGAGCGTGGATCGCTTTGCGGCCGCGCTTGGCGATGACCTCGCGGCGAGGCTGGTCGCCCATGGCCTCTACGCGAAGGAAGCACGCGCCATGGTCAACACGTGGCGTACCAGCTATTTCATGTCGGATGGGATCCGCGTACTCTTCGTGCTGCCGCAATCGTGGACCGATCGATTCATTCCGATGCGTATCGCTCCGCGGCCCGACGAGATCGTCAGGGTCATGGTTGGACGAATCGAGCTGCTGACGCCGGAGCGGGAGCGCGACGCCGAGAAGGCCATTTCGAATCTCAGGTCTCCGGATCCGACCGTTCGAGAACACGCCTTTGCGACGCTGCGCGAACAGGGACGCTACGTCGAACCGATCGTTCGCCGCACGATGCTCTCGTCCAACGAGGAACGGGTGCGGCAGTTGTGTCGTCGGCTCCTGCTGACCGACTTCATCAGCGACATCCGCTCGTCGTTGACCGACGCAGCCGACGGCACGAGACTGGTTCAGGAGCCGGTGTATGCGCGCGCGCAGCTCGCCAGCCTGTTGCGCGAGGTCGGCCTGAGCGATGAGGCACGACAGGAAGGCGAGTTGGCGCTCGCGGCGCTCGCGCGAATGCCGCAGCCAACGATGAGCGATCATGCGTCACGGCATACGTTCCGCGCGTTGGCTCGCGCGAACGAGGGTGCTGGTCATGACGCCGCCGCGCTGAAGTGGTACAGCGACTTCGTGCGGTTCGGCAGCGGCTACAAGAGCTGCGCGGGATGCCACCAGCTCGCTGGTCCACGCGACAACGCGTTCTTCCGAGACTGGTGGGCGGGCCGCAAGTTCGCCGAGCTCGCGTGGCGGACCGGTGAAGCGCCGCGACTCATCGCAGCCGACGAGGCCGCGCTCGCGAAGACGCCGACCAGCGTCTTGCCGCAGATTCGTCTCGCCTACTTGTATGCCGCGCACGGCGAAGCGGAACGCGCGGAGCAGCTCTGGACGCGAGTCGAGTCAGAAAGTAGAGGCGGGTCTTAAGAAATCTTCAGAAGGCTCACGTTATCAATGCTTCTTCAGCGCATCGCGAAGCTTGTCGGCGAGCGAGCCGAACTTGTCCGGCGCTGTGCTGTCGGTGCGTTCGGTGTACTCGCGCACTTCGTCGGCCTCGCGCATCTTCTGGACCGCGGTCGCGCTGAGCCGGATCCGGCGCGCCGCGGCATCGACATCGAGAACGACGACCTGGATCTCGTCACCGACGCGGAACGCCTTCTTCACGTCCGCCTCGCGTGGAACGCCGCTCTCGCTCAAGGGGATCAGGCCTTCGATTCCGGGCTCGAGCTCGACGAACGGGCCGAACTCCGCGACGCGTGTCACGTGACCCCTGCATAGCTGATTGGCGTGATACGTCTCGCCGACCCGCGACCACGGATCGGCGGCGAGCTGCTTCAGTCCGAGCGAAATCTTCTGCCTGTCAGGATCGACGCGCAGGATTTTGACGGTGATCTCGTCGCCGATCTTGACGAACTGCGTCGCGTCCGGCACGCGCTCCCAGGCCATTTCGGAGACGTGGAGCAGGCCCTGCACGCCGCCTCCGAGCTCGACGAAGGCGCCGAAGTCGCGCACCGAGACCACCCGACCGCTGATGACCGCGCCTTCGACGATCGACTTCCGCACTTCAGCGGCGTGTGCCTGCTGCTCTTCTTCGAGCAGCACCCGGCGCGAGACCACGATGTTCCTGCCGCCTTCCTTGTATTCGATGATGCGAAACTTGTAGACGCGCCCCTCGTGCTGTGCCGGCTCCGTATTCCTTACGATGTCGATCTGAGAGGCCGGGCAGAAGGCGCGCTGGCGCGCGATGCGGATCTCGTATCCGCTCTTCACCCCGCGTTCGACTTTGCCTTCGACGGGAAGGCCGGCATGGAACGCATCCTCGAGCTGTCGCGCGGTGGCGGCGCCGAGTGCGAGACGACGCGACAGCTTCAGCTCGCCCGTCGTCGACACGACCATTGCCTGAATGCGGTCGCCGACCTTGACCTCGAGATCGCCCTCGTTGTCCTTCAGTTCATCGATGTCGATGGCGGCTTCGCTCTTGCCGCCAACGTCGACCAGCGCCGATTCCTCGCCGATCGCGACGACCACGCCCTCGATGATCTGCCCCTTCGTCACACGCTTCGCGCGTTCGGAGGCCTCGAACATCGTGGCGAAGTCTTCTTCAGGTTCGCTCAATCAGGTGCTCCTGATGATTGTTTATCACAGGCACGGAGGGTACGGAGGAACGGTCTCACAGGAGAAACGGAGAAACGGAGGTCGGACGGAGGGCCCGCCGCTGGTAGCCACGTACGCCGTGAGTGGACCGCCGGCCTACGGCCGGCGTCCGGATCGTGAGAGCTCAAAAGATCACAAGCCCAGGCAGTCGGAGGCTTGTGATCTTTTGATCTCTCACGATCCGAGCCGCGCGCAGCGCGGGTCCACTCGCGGCACTGCGCGTATGTCT
This sequence comes from Vicinamibacterales bacterium, assembly GCA_035263125.1. Taxonomy (GTDB): domain Bacteria; phylum Acidobacteriota; class Vicinamibacteria; order Vicinamibacterales; family UBA2999; genus Gp6-AA40. Next base: position 7,588 of record DATFRP010000206.1, on the reverse strand, counting down.
AGGTACAGTCTCCGTCTGACCTCCGTTTCTCCGTTTCTCCTGTTAATCCGTTTCCTCCGTAATCTCCGTTGCCTGCCGTCTATGCGAGTAGGAGTTGAGGCCATGCTAAGCTCCGCGCCATGATCCGCCGACTCATTTACCTGCTCGCCGTTTTCCTGCTCTGTGATGTTTCCATCAACGCCCGCGGACAACAGAAGACTCCATCGCGTACGTCGGGCTTCGAGATCCAGGAAGCCACGATCCAACAGCTTCAGCAGGCCATCCTGAAGAAACAGATCACCACACGTGGGATCGTCGAGGCGTATCTGAAGCGCATCAAGGCTTACAACGGCACGTGCGTGAGGGAACCGCAGGGGATTCTGGGGCCGGTCACGACGATCGCGCATGCGGGGCAGATCAACGCCCTGTCTACGTTGAACCTGCGCCCGAGCACGCGCACTGCCTGGGGCTTCGACGCGCGGAAGGCGCGCAGTCTGACGGACAAGGCAGACGCGGCGGCCAACATGCCCGACGCGCTCGAAACGGCCGCCGCCCAGGATCAGCAGTTCGCGCGAACGGGCCGGCTCGCCGGCCCGCTCCATGGCGCCGTCCTCGCGATCAAGGACCAGTACGACACGTTCGACATGCGCACCACATCGGGTGCCGATGCCGACTACGCCAACGATCGACCGCCCGACGATGCGACGTTCGTGAAGCGGTTGCGGGATGCGGGCGCGATCATCCTGGCGAAGGCGAACCTCGCGGAGTACGCGGTCGACGGTGCGCGCAGCTCGTTCGGCGGCACGTTCTGCAACCCCTACGACACCGAACGCGAGCCCGGCATGTCGAGCGCGGGCTCGGCAACCGCCGTTGCCGCCAATCTCGTGACCTGTGCGATCGCCGAGGAGACCGTGGTCTCGGTGCGCTGGCCGGCCTCGGTCAACAGCACCGTCGGTCTTGCGCCCACGCAGGAGCTCGTGAGCCGCGACGGCATGATTGGCGCGGGGCTCAACATGCGCGTGGGGCCGATCTGTCGCACGGTGCAGGACACTGCCAAAGTGCTCGACGCCTATGCCGGCTACGACCCGAAAGATGAACTGACGGCGTTCAGCGTCGGCCGCACGCCGCCGCAGCCGTACGCGAGCTCCGCCAACGGCACGCGCCTCGACGGGTTGCGCATCGGCGTGCTGCGTGAGTACATGCGTCCATCACTGCTCACGAAAGCCGATGAAGAGAGCATCGCCATCGTTGATCGCGCGATCGCGCGACTGCGCATGCTGGGGGCCGTCGTTGTCGATCCCGGCGCCGAGGGCGAGCTGTTCACACGCTGCATCACGCGCTACGCACCGGAACTGATGAACGCGGCGTTCGTGCGTCAGTACCCGCAGCTCTTTCCTGCCGAATCGAAGCAGGATCAGATCGGCTCGCTCCTGGACCTGCAGGCTGATCCGAGCCGGGTGCCTGCGGCGCTCTCGCTGCGCACGTTGAATGCCGGCGGCTTCGGGCCGGCGGGGGAAGGGCGGTACTTCATGAATCGCTATCTACGCGAACGCGGCGACGCGAACGTCAAGAGCAACGCCGACCTGATCACGAAGGCGCGCTTCTATCAGGATCCGAACTTCCCCGATCGCAAGCAGGCCAGAGAGCAAGCGGAACGCGCGACCACGTTCGACATGGCGGCGCGGCTGCAGGGACGCTTCGCGGTGCAGACGATCCTGCTGCAGTGCATGCAGGAGCAGCGACTCGACGCGCTGGTGTCGCCGATGTCCACGGTTCCGCCGCGCAAGCTGACGTCTCCGCGCGAGCCGGTGTCGAACGGCCGTAGTCCGATCGGATGGTCGCTGATCGGCCAGCAGGGATTCCCGGTGATCACGGTGCCGGCAGGATTCACGACGGCGGTGTGGGATCGTGCCGCTGACGGGAGCGGCGGGACGCGCCTGATCGGGCCTGTGTCGGTTGCGCTTCCGGTGGGCGTCGACTTCATCGCGCGCCCCTTCGGTGAGCCGCTGTTGTTCAGGATAGCGTCCGCCTACGAGACCGCGACGCATCATCGCCGGCCGCCGGCCGACTTTGGCCCGGTATCGGAGCGGAAGTAGATCTTCAAGCGGCAGTCACTACCACGAACCAACGGAGACGCGGAGGAAACGGAGACAAGCATCAACACGGAGGGAACGGAGGAAACGGAGAAAGGCATCAACACGGGGTAACCGTTTGCACCGTGATCCCCGTGTGCTGCGCTCATGGCGCCTCCGTGGTTTGTGGCCGTGAAGTACGATGTCATCAATTCAGTGAACTCACGTCTTTCGCAGCTTCAGCCTTATCCCTTCGAGAAACTGCGTGCGCTGCTGTCGGGGCTGACGCCCGCACGGAGGCCGATCCCGCTCTCGATCGGCGAGCCGCAGCACACGACGCCGGATCTCATCAGATGCGCGATCACCGGACATCTCGACGGCCTGTCGTTCTATCCCTCCACCGCAGGCTCTGATCGTCTCCACGACGCCATCGCCTCGTGGTTCGTGCGTCGCTATCGACTGAAGTCGCTCGACGCGCGTGCGCAGGTGCTGCCGGTCAACGGGACGCGCGAGGCGCTGTTTGCGTTCGGCCAGGCGGTGATCGATTCCTCGCGCGCAACGCCGGCGGTCGTCTGTCCGAACCCGTTCTACCAGATTTACGAAGGCGCGGCGGTGCTCGCTGGTGCCGAGCCGCTCTTTCTCAATCAGACCGCGGGCAACGGCTTCGCGCTGGACCTGGACTCGCTGAGCACGCAGCAGTGGGCACGGACGCGGTTGCTCTATGTGTGCTCACCAGCCAATCCGTCTGGCCGTGTCTTGACGCTCCACGACTGGCGCGCGCTCTTCGACCACTCCGATCGCTACGGCTTCGTCATCGCATCCGACGAATGCTATTCGGAGATCTACGACGCCCGTCCCCCGCTCGGCGCGCTCGAAGCCGCACAGGAACTGGGACGCGACGGATTCTCGAACCTGGTGGTGTTCAACAGCCTGTCGAAGCGATCGAACGCGCCGGGGCTGCGAGCAGGTGCGGTCGCGGGTGACGCGACGCTGCTCAAGCAGTTTCTGCTGTATCGCACCTATCATGGATCGGCGATGAGCCTCGTGGTGCAGCACGCCAGCATCGCCGCGTGGAACGACGAGGCGCATGTCGAGGAGAACCGTCGTCAGTATCGCGAGAAGTTCGACGCGCTGGTTCCGATGCTGCAGCCAGTACTGGATGCGCCCAGGCCAGAAGCCGGTTTCTACCTCTGGGCGCGTGTGCCGGGCGGCGACGATGAGCGCTTCGCGAAGGCACTGTTCGCCTCGACACACGTGACGGTGCTGCCAGGACAATACCTGGCACGGGACGCGCACGGCACGAACCCTGGGCGCGGCTACGTGCGCATGGCGCTCGTGCCCGCGTTGGCCGATTGTGTCGAAGCGGCAAGGCGTATCGTTGCGTTCTGCGGCTGATGGGATGTCTGCGCTTACACTGAGGAGCCCGGTTATGTATGGAACCGATCGTGCTCACTTGGGTTCGATATGAAGGTGGGGGCTCACGGGTCCTGTCGCCGGGTCTCCCCGCTCGTCCTCGGCGCCAAAAGAACGATCACGCTGCCAAGAACAGGATCACGGAGCAGGCGCCTGCGCGGCGAGCGGGGATGCCCCTCCCGGCGCCACCCGTTCGACGTGACAACCAGCTTCGTAACCCAAGTGAGCTTGCACCAACTCAGCGGAGCTCAGTTGATGTGTGTGGGACGGCGGCAAGCCCTAAGGCGACGCGATCAGCGAAGAAACTAAAAACGTGCCGTAGGGAGCCCACACGGCGACGCCCTCTCAACCAGCTGGAAAGATAAACGTGGGCTAACGGGATGGATCCGAAGGCGCGTTTTTTCCGTGGCGCCGATCGGGCTTGCCGGCGTCCCACACACATCAACTGAGATCCGGGTCAGACTGATATGACGACTCAAGTTCTCGAATCACTCATCGACACCGCCTTTGAACGACGCGCTGACATCTCGCCGGGTAATGTGCCTCGCGATCTCTCGCAGGCGTTGTCCGAAGTACTCGATGGCCTCAATCATGGCCGGCTGCGTGTGGCGGAGAAGATCGACGGGCAGTGGGTCACGCATCAGTGGCTCAAGAAAGCGGTGCTGCTGTACTTCCGCTGCAACGACAATCGCGTGATCGATGGCGGCGAGACGACATACTTCGACAAGGTGCCGATGCGCTTTGCCGGCTACTCGGACGCCGACTTCAGGCAGGGCGGCTTCCGCGTGGTGCCGCCGGCGGTTGCGCGGACGGGCGCGTTCATCGGGAAGAACGTCGTGATGATGCCCTCCTACGTGAACATCGGCGCGTACGTGGACGAGGGCACGATGGTCGACACCTGGGCGACGGTGGGGTCGTGCGCGCAGATCGGCAAGAATGTCCATCTGTCCGGTGGCGTCGGCATCGGCGGCGTGCTCGAGCCGCTGCAGGCCAATCCGACGATCATCGAAGATCACTGTTTCATCGGCGCGCGCTCGGAAGTCGTCGAAGGCGTGATCGTCGAGGCGCATTCGGTGCTCGCGATGGGCGTGTTCATCAGCCAGAGCACCAAGATCTACGATCGCGCCACCGGCGAGATTCTCTACGGCCGGGTGCCCGCGGGCTCCGTCGTCGTCCCTGGAAGCCTGCCGTCGTCCGACGGCAAGTATTCGCTTTCGTGCGCGGTCATCGTGAAGCGCGTCGACGCGCAGACGCGGGCGAAGACGTCCATCAACGAGCTGCTGCGGGCGTGACCGGCATCCAGCGCGACACGCTGCAGCTCGCGAAGCAACTCATCGCGTGCCGATCGATCACGCCCGCCGATGACGGCTGCCTCAGCCTCGTGTCCTCGCGGCTGGCTGCGGCCGGCTTCGCGTGCGAGCGGCTCGATCGCGGATTGGTCGGCAATCTGTGGGCGCGTCATGGGACATCTGCGCCGCTCGTCTGCTTCGCCGGTCACGTCGACGTCGTGCCACCTGGTCCGGTCGGTCAGTGGACCAGCGATCCGTTCACACCGACAGAACGGGACGGCCTTCTCTACGGTCGGGGCGCCGCGGATATGAAGGCCGGTGTGGCCGCCATGATCACCGCCGCCGAGCGCGTCGCGAGCGCAGCCGTCACTCGTGGTTCGATCGCAATCCTCCTGACATCGGACGAAGAAGGCGATGCTGTGGATGGCACCGCTACCGTCGTCTCGACGCTCGGTCAACGCGGCGAAACGATCGACGCGTGCATCATCGGCGAGCCGACGTCGACCGAACGTTTCGGCGACACGATCAAGAACGGGCGTCGCGGATCGTTGAACGGGAAGCTGCGCGTGCACGGACAGCAGTGCCACATCGCCTATCCCGAACGCGGCCGCAACCCGATTCACGATGCGGCGCCGGCGCTGGCCGCGCTCGTGTCGGCACAGTGGGATCGAGGCAACGAGTACTTTCAGCCGACGAGCTTCCAGATGTCCAACATCCACGCCGGCACCGGAGCGGGCAACATCATCCCGGGCACGCTCGACGTGGCGTTCAACTTCCGCTTCTCGCCCGAGTCGTCTACCGCTGCACTGCAGTCGCGCGTGCGCGAGATCCTCGAGGCGCACCACGTCAGATACGATCTCGAGTGGCAGCTGATTGGAGAGCCGTTCCTGACGCGGCGAGGCTCTCTCGTCGACGCACTGGCATCGTCGGTGCAGTCGATCACCGGCGTTCTGCCGCAGCTCTCGACCACCGGCGGTACGTCAGACGGTCGATTCCTGGCAACGCTCGCGCGCGAGGTCGTCGAGTTCGGACCGCTCAACGAGTCGATCCACAAGATCGACGAGCACGTCCGGATCGCGGACCTCGAGCCGTTATCACTGATCTACGAGAAGGCGGTCAGACTCCTGTTCAGTCGATGATCAGTCCTTCGGTGCGACGTCACGGTTCTGAATCAGCCACTGGCCGTTGACGCGCACCAGTTGGTCGACACTGCGGCCCGCTGCGGCGACGCGCACAGGCACGTTCTGGCCGACGGCACCAAAGACCGTCTGCCAGTACGCGTCGATGCGCGCGTGATCTTTGTCCGTGAACGAGAGGCGCGAGTTCATGGTCATGTGATACATCGGAGGCCGCGGCTCACCTTTCGCCTCGGCGGCCTTCTGCCGATCGGCTACGCCCGTAATCATCTTCTTGAGTGCGTCGCGTCCTTTGGTCGCGTTCGGGCCGTTGCCGAACTGCCCGTCGGGCGTGTAGACCGCGGCATAGGCCTCTGCGTTGCCGGTGTCGAGCGCACGCGTGTACTTCCACATCAGCGCTTCGATCTCCATGCGATCGCGCGCCTCGCGTGCGGTGTTGTCTTCGGCACCGACCCGCGTCGATGCCCACGCGAGCACGCCTGCCACTGCGGCCACCGCCACCATCTTCATCACGTTCATCGCACTCTCCTCACAATGAATTGTTCCTGGGCGCGGGGGTTGAAGCCCCCGCCCTACGGGGCGCCGTGAATCTCGTTACTGTTTTGTGCGCATCCGCTGTGACGACTTCTCGTTCTCGAGACACATCTCGTCGATGAGTTCCGTGTCCAGCACGATGGCCTGATTCATGTCGACCGTCCAGGGACGTGTGTACGCCTTGCGGTCGTCGATCGTGATTCGTACTTCGAGCGTGCCATAGCTCGGCCGCCGGATCCGCTCGGTCATCTTTGCCGCATCGGTCAGCGGACTTCCCGCCATATCGAGCCAGAGCCCGTCTCTGAAGCCGACCGTCTGCACGACCAGCGTGTCGCCGTCCCAGGCCGCCGTTGAATAGCCATTCCATGAGGGATTCGGATCGACCGGCAACGGCCGGCCGTCGACGAAGATCTGCCGATACATCGCGTTCACTTCGTTGAGCAGCACCAGCAGTCGCGGCGTGTGCACCGCCTTCGTCAGGTGCGGCAGTCCGTACGGCCGCGGCGGGTTGTCAGGCAGGCAGCGTGCGTGTGGGTCGTCCTTGCTGTTGTCGGCGGTTCTCTGTTTGACGAGCGCCGCCGCCCACGGCGCGTAGGGCAGCCCGCCCGGTATGCTTTCGCCGATATTCAAGGCGAGCGGCGAACCGCCGATCTCGAGACCGCAGTCGACGAACTTGCTGAACTCCGCCGTGCACGGAATCTTTCGGGCCGCGAGCCAGATGCCGGAAAAGTCCGGCCGTCCGTCCGCAAGATGCGGCGCTGGTGCCGAGAGATTCGGCTTGCCGTCGGCCGCACGCGGAACCCCGGTCGTCGGGTAGTGCAGCCACTGTGCGACGCTCAGCGCGGGCGTTCCAGCGAGCGCGAGGACAAAGACGACGATCACGCGGGCGCCCCGCATCATGAGGCGTGACTAATTCACTTTCAAACGCTGATACTTCAGATTCGGATCCTCGAAGTACCGGTTGTCCTCGCAGACGTACTCCTGAATCTTGTAGCCGGGCCATCGGTGGTACATCCACGTCCAGGTCCACGGCTTGGTCAGGAATTCCGGATCGTCGATCGTGACCTGATTCTGCAGGATCTCGTCGTTGACCAGGCTCATGCGCTCGGTGATCCGCATGTTGGTCGAATGCGGCGTGTTGCGGAAGCGCACGGATTCCTTCACA
>DATFRP010000205.1:0-22665 GCA_035263125.1 Vicinamibacterales bacterium | reverse complement strand
AGTCTGGAGGCGGCGGGAGTCGAACCCGCGTCCGAAAGCACGTCGTCGTGGGACTCTACATGCGTGTCCGCATCTGAATTCTCGTGCCCGGCGTGAGGACGCGGCCAAAACCGCCGGACACCAGCCTCGGAGAATCTCGCGGCCACGCGCCGAGGCGCCGCGTGGCCACCAGCCTGTTTAATGGCGTTCGACCCTCAACCACCAGGCGAGGTCGAGGCGAACGTCACTGCTTAATTAAGCAGCGAGAGCGTACTGATTGTCCGCAGTTAACGGATGTCCCATCGGATTAACGAGTCAATGGTGCTCGGCATGCATCCCGCGATCTCATGCCCCCGTCGAAGCCAAATTCGCCCCCTCGAGGTGAGAACGCTCTACTCATTCTACTAGGACGCTCTATCAGCCGAACAAGACCCGCCCTGCACAGTCCACGGGGCTCCGTTCCGATAACGAGTGGGTGATGCACCGAAGCGCAGTGAACGTGCGGGCAGATGTGCCACTTCCCGTCGGACGTACCCAGGCGTTGGCGCTGCCAACCCCAGCCGCACGCGAGGCCGAGTCGCCGCGCGCCGGATACCTTTTTCATCCGATGACCGACTTCCTGCTCGCGGGCGGAGGCTCACTGCTCATCGCAGCGCCGGTCTTCTGGTTGATCCGTGACAAAGTCTCAGCACATCCGTTCGCGACCTCGCTGAGCCTGGCCCTCTCACTGTTCGTCAACTATCCGCACTTCGCGCACTCGTATCAGCTGCTCTACACCGGCATCGGGCAACGCATCTTCGGCGCGGACACGACGCTCAAGGTCGCACTCACATACATCTGGGCCGGTTTCGTCGCGCCGACACTGATTGCCGCCTTTCTGATCGGCGCGTACGCCTACGGCAGTGCACACACCCTCGGCTACGCGGCGAACGCGCTCTGGTTCTTCACCGGCTGGCACTACGTGAAGCAGGGCTACCGCGTGATCACTGTGCTGTCGGCCATCCGCCGCATCGACTACTCCACGGTCGAAAAGAAGCTGCTGCTGGTCAACGGCTACGTCGTCTGGATCTACTCATGGATGGCGCTGAACATGGAGTTGCATGAGCAGACGTTCTACGGCGTGAAGTACTTCACGCTCGGTCTGCCTCGCATCCTGCTGACCGCGGGCGCCTGGGCGACCGTCCTCACGACCGCCGCCCTCATCGTCGCACTCGCCCACCGCGTCGTCGTGAGAAGACAGCCAGTCTCCTGGAACGGCATCGTCGGATACGTCTGCTCGCTCTATCTGTGGGTGATCGCGTTCTACGCCGATCCGATACTGACGTTGTTCGTCCCCGCCTTTCACTCGCTGCAGTACATGCTGTTCGTGTGGCGCTATCAATTGAACAAGGCCGTAGTCGATGTCGGCCGCGCGCGCTTCTCGGCGGCGGGCTCTCGGGCAGTGATGGTGCGCCTCGCGACGTTCAGCGCATTCGGACTCGCGCTGGGATTTGCGGGTTTCGTGCTCATACCGGCCCTCCTGGAGGTTGGCCTGGCTCCTGACGCCGCGCTGTGGGGCCCGACGGTCTTCTCGTTCATGTGCGTCGCCTGGATCAACCTGCATCACTACTTCATCGACAACGTGATCTGGCGCAGGGACAACACAGACGTGCGCCGGTTCCTGTTTGCCACGCGCTGACGAGACGATCCGACAACACGCGTTCACTTCCGGCGCTCGCCTGCATATGCGCGGATCCGTATCGACCTATGTAGCGGGATCCTTTTGACGCGTTTTGACGATGCCGCCCATCAGGCCGAGACCGAGGATGACGAGCGCCCCGGCGATGATCCAGACCTGACTCACCCCCAGCCGCGAGGCGCCATACGCGAGTCCGGCGACAACGAGGAGAGTACCGATCAGGTAGACAACAAGATTGGTCATCTCTGGCCCTCGGGTCGGCAAGGCGTGCAAGATGCCGAGTTCCCGGCTGCGCTTGGTGATAGTCTCGAATTGGAATGCAACTCGTGTTCGAGCAGATCCGCTCCGGAGGAGACAGGAATTTCGGGTATCTTCTGGGCGATCGCACAGCCCGTACTGCGGTGCTGATCGATCCCTCGTATTCGCCAGACGTCTTCGTCGACCGTGCACGCGCGCAGGGCCTGGACGTGTCGCACGTCATCAACACGCATGGCCATCCCGATCATGTGAACGGCAACGACCGGGCGCTCTCACTGACGGGAGCGAAGCTGGCGGCCCATGGGTCGCTCGAGCCGCAGGTTGCGCTCGCGGATGGAGATCAGTTACCGATCGGCGACCTGCGTCTCATGGCGTATCACGCCCCCGGACACAGCGACGATCATCTGTTGTTGTACGAATCAACGCATCGCCTTCTGATCACCGGCGACCTCCTCTTCGTGGGCAAGGTCGGCGGCACGCAGACCGATCAGCAGGCGCGCACCGAATGGCGCAGCCTGCAGCGACTGCTCGACACGATCCCGGGGGAGGCAACGGTCTGGCCAGGACACGATTACGGCGCGCGCCCCAGTTCAACCGTGGCGTTGGAGCGCGCCACCAACCCGTTTTTGCTCTGCGCAGACGAGCGCACATTCCTGCAGCTGAAATCCGAGTGGCCTCAAGTAAAGCAGCGTCTTGGGTTGAAGTAGCGTACGATGTGTACTCGTTGACTCACCTAGGATGGCCGATGGCGCGAGCCACTGCCGCGCTCGTTGCGCTGTTTCTGATCGCCTTTCCCCCCCTGCCCCGCGCGCAAGACAATGCGCCGCCTTATACCCTGCTGTCTCGCGAGGGCCGGCGTCCCATCCCGACCATGACCCGCGGTGGCCGCGAGCTCATCGCGCTCGACGATGTCGCCGCGCTGTTTCAAGTGACGGTGCGCGGCGATTCGCTGGCCCGCGCGGTGACCCTGACGTACCGCGGCAAGACGATCATCGCCTCCGCCGATCAGCCGATGACGTCGGTCGATGGGCGAGTCGTAGCCCTTCCCGGGCCGGTCGTGCAGGCCGGCCAGCGCTGGCTCGTGCCGATCGAGTTCCTCTCGCGCGCGCTCGGTCCGATCTACGACCAGCGGATCACAATCAGGCCGTCGGCACGACTGGTGATCGTAGGAGACCTGCGAGTGCCGCACGTGTCGGCCCGCATCGATATGGCCGGCCCGCCCACGCATGCGACCTTCCTCGTCACGCCCGCAAGCCGCGTGACTGCAACCACTGAGGGGAATCGCGTGCTCCTGCGCGTCGAAGGCGACGCAATCGAACCGACCTTTCCGCCGAGCGCCGCCGGCCTGATCGAAAGCATTCACCTGGGCGATCAGCCCGATACGGTCGTGGTGTCGTTGACGCGCGCTGCGGCGCCGGCACGCGTCGCGACGTCGCAGGCCGACAACGCGACCCGGGTGACCGTCGATATTCCAGCGGCTCCCGACGCGCGACCGCCGTCGTCGCAGGCGCAGGCGCCCGGCGTCCCCGGTCAGGACACCCCTGCGTCGGTGCCGGCGCTGGGCCAGGCGATGCAGACGATCATCATCGACCCCGGTCACGGCGGCGATGACATCGGCGTCAAAGGCGCAGGCGGACTGCAGGAAAAACAGCTGACGCTCGATGTCGCCCGACGCGTGCGATCGCTCATCGAATCACGCCTGGGACTCCGCGTCATCATGACGCGCGAGGACGACAAGCTGGTGACGCTCAATGAGCGCGCCGCGATGGCCAACAACAGCAAGGCCGGCCTGCTGGTGAGCCTGCACGCCAACGGTGCGCCGTCGGCGACGCCATCAGGTGCCGAGATCTTCTACGACCGTCTCGATCGGGAGGGCGAAGCCGCCCGGCGAGCAGCGGCGGCGCAGTCCGTTTCGCTGCCTGTCATTGGCGGCGGGACGCGGCCGATCGAAATCATCCCCTGGGATCTCGCACAGGCTCCCCACGTTGGATCGTCGGAAGTGCTGGCCACGGTCCTCGAAGAGGAATTGCGGAAAGTCGTCCCGATGAGCACACGCGCGCGGCAGCAGGCGCCGATGCGTCTCCTGTCCGCCGCCAACATGCCAGCCGCTCTCGTGGAAATGGCGTATCTCACGAACGGCCCTCAGGAAATGCAGGCCGGCACCGAAGGCTTCAAGAACGGCGTGGCCCAGGCGATCGTCAACGCGATCACCCGCTTCCGCTCCCTGACCGACGATCGGGAGACGCGATGACGAGAGGGCCAATCATCGCGGCGGCGGTCATCGGTGCGATCCTGATCGCGCTGCTGGTGTGGGGTGTCCCGGCGTTCCTCTCGAAGAAGACCGAGAGCACGCCAGTATCCGCCGCAGCGGCGACATCATCGCCGGACACGCCACACATCACGGCGACGCTCTACTACGCATCGTCAGATGGGCGATACCTGGTGCCGGTGAAACACGATGTACCGCTTGCGAGCGGGGTCGTCGAACAGGGCCGACAGATTCTGTTGACCGAACTGCAGGCCGCCCCGTCGCCGTACATCAAAGTCATCCCAGAGGGTACGACGCTGCGCGGCTTTTATGTGACCGATCGCGGAGATGCGTTCGTCGATCTCGGCCCCGAGATCGTCCGCGCACATCCCGGCGGCTCGCTCAACGAGCTGCTCACCGTCTACGCGCTGGTCAATGCCGTGACCGCCAATCTCCCTGCCGTTCAGCGTGTCCAGATCCTGGTCAACGGCAAGGAAGTGGATGCGATCGCCGGACACGTCGACATCCGGCGGCCGCTCACGCGCGATGCCTCGCTCGTGCGCGAACGGGACACCAATCAGGCTCCGAAACTCAAGGCTCAAAAACCAGTACAGTAGTCCTCTTATGCGCGCCGACGGTCGTCTCCCGGAACAACTTCGCCCTACGCGTATCACACCGAACTATCTGATTCATGCAGAAGGCTCGGTGCTGGTCGAAGCGGGCAAGACCAAAGTGATCTGCACCGCGAGTGTCGAGGACCGCGTGCCGCCATTCCGGCGGAACACCGGCAAGGGCTGGGTGACCGCTGAATACGGCATGCTGCCCCGCGCGACCACGACGCGGACGCAGCGCGAAGCCTCCGCGGGCAGGGTCGGCGGTCGCACGCAGGAGATCCAGCGATTGATCGGGCGATCGCTGCGCGCGGTCACGAAACTCGAGGAGATCGGCGAGCGGACGATCACGCTCGACTGCGACGTCATTCAGGCCGACGGCGGGACGAGAACCGCGTCGATCTCAGGTGCGTTCGTCGCGCTCGTGCTTGCGATCAACAAGATGCGCGAACAGGAATTGATCCGCACGATGCCGGTGACCGATTTCGTCGCCGCCACCAGCGTCGGGATCGTCGGCGGCGAACCGATGCTCGATCTGGCGTATTCGGAGGATTCGAAAGCCGACGTCGACATGAACGTCGTCAAGACTGGCGCAGGCCTCTACATCGAATTGCAGGGCACTGCGGAAGCGCTGCCTTTCGGGCGCGAGGGGCTCAACCGGCTGCTCGATCTTGCCGATACCGGCGTGCGCCAGCTGATCGCGCTGCAGCGGGGACTCGTCGGACAGTACCTCGAGAAAGTCAAGACGTAACGAATCGATCGTGTCGATCGTGCGTCTCCTCGTCGCGACTACCAATCAAGACAAGCTGCGCGAAATCCGGTCGCTGCTCGCTGGTGAGGCGATCGATCTGCTCACGTTGCGCGATCTGCCTCACATCGACGAACCCGAGGAAACAGGGGCGACCTTTGCGGAGAACGCGCTGTTGAAAGCGCAGCACTACACGAAGGCATCGGGTCTGGTCACGGTGGCTGAAGACTCGGGGCTGGTGATCGATGCACTCGATGGCGAGCCTGGCGTCCGCTCGGCACGCTTCATACGACCGGATGCGACCTATGCCGAGCGGTTCGCGGTCATCCTGCGCAGGCTCGCAGAACATCCCGAGCGCGGCCGGGCCGCAAGGTTCATGTGTGCGGTTGCTGTCGTGAGCGGCGATCGGACTCTGTTTGAAACCGTGGGAACGATCGAAGGCGAGATCGCCGCTGCGCCTCGAGGCGATCGCGGGTTCGGATACGACCCGATCTTCTACTACCCGCGGTACAAAACCACGCTCGCGGACGTCAATGAAGAGGCGAAGCTCGCGGTCGCGCATCGCGGCGTCGCGTTCCGTGCCCTCGCCGAGTGGCTGCATGGCCACAGAGAAACGGAGAAAGAATAGGCCACCAACCCCCTCGCGGAGAGCCTTCTCCGTGTGTTCTTTGTGATCTTTGTGGCCAACATTCTCCGTTCCCCGGCTCAGTGATCTTCGTGATCTTCGTGGCTCGTTCGGCGCGCAAACTGTGTCATCCGCGACACACGCGGCGCGCGAGAGGAACACATCAAAGGTCGGCCATCAGGAGCCTTCTCCGCCGCTGAGAACGTCTGACTTTTTCAGGTCGGACGATCACCGATCCGTCATCTGAAGTACGCGCAGGCGTGCGCACGATCATGCAGATGTGAGAAGCCCCCCGCCAATGTGTTTCAGCACGTGCCGTTGGCGTCGAGGTTGCTCTGCATTTCCGGCATGTCGGACTCTGCGTCGAGGTCGACGAAGTGGTTCTGGACGGCAGAGACAATCGCGAAGACAATCGCGATCGCCGGCGCGCTCAACAGTGACGGCGCGCTCAGGCTCGCGCGTGCGGTCAATCCGTCGACGCCTTCCGGCTCGTATTGGTTCACATGAGCACTGCGGTCCTCACGGGGATGCCTGCAAGGCTTCGCGACTGGTGGTCGGGGCACCAGGCCGATCGCGGAGATGCCTCCAGGGCGACGAGCCTGACTCGTCTTCCGGTGGCCGCCAGCGTCTTCGTCGTCGCCATCGTCGCTACCGGCTTCTTCGTGCTGATACTGCAGGGGCCGCGTCACCTCGAGCATCCGGCGCAGTTCGCGGTGCTGCTGGCGGCGTCAGTCGTGGCTTCGAGGCTGCGCCTGCGTCTTCCGCTCGGCACGAGCGCGTCGAACCTTTCGATCTCGTACAGCGTGGACTTCGCCGCGCTGCTGTTGATCGGGCGCGAAATGACGATGCTGGTGGCGGGGGCGAGCGCGTGCGCCCAGTCGATCTTCGGAACCAATCGTCGAAGCCCGGTCTTCAAGATTCTGTTCAACGCGGCTGCGCTCATCCTCACCGTGCAGGCCGCGGGCCTGGCGTTCACCACGTTCGGTGGCCGCCCAGGCGTATTTGAATTCCAGACGATCGCCAAGGCGCTCGTCGCGAGTGCGCTCGCCTACTACCTGGTCAACACCTTCGTCGTGGCGACTGCGGTCAGTCTTGCGGCGCGCCAGTCGATCTGGAATGTGTGGCAGACCCACTTCCTCTGGACCGCGCCCAGCTATTTCGTCGGTGCCGGTGCCGCCCTGGCCGGAGTCGTGCTCTGGGAAACGAGCCAGTGGTGGCTGCTTCCGCTCGCGGGGGCTCCGGTCTATCTCACGTTCCGTTCGTATCGGATGTACGTCGACCGCATCGCTGCCGAGAAGCGCCACAAGGAGGAGGTCCTTCGTCTCCACCGCGATACGGTGACCGCACTGGAAGCCGCGCGGCAGTCCGAGCAGCGATATGCCCTGGCGGCGGCCGGCTCGAACGACGGTCTCTGGGACTGGGACATTCCCAACGACACGCTCTACTGCTCCGATCGGTGGAAGCTGATGATCGGCCTGCCGGCTGATGCGGAGGTCTCGACTCTGGCTCAGTGGCTCCAGCTCGCCAACGAGGAAGATCGCGCCGGGCTCTTCCAGAATCTTCGTGCCCACCTCGACGGTGAGTGCGCGCAGTTCGAGCATGAGTACCGCATCGACGACGCCCGCGGGGGCGTACGGTGGGTGCTCTGCCGCGGCATTGCCGTGCGTGACGACGCCGGCCGTCCGGTGCGAATGGCCGGCTCGCAGACCGACATCACCGAGCAGCGGCGCATCCGCGACACGCTCGCGCAGGCTGCGCGTCACGATGCGTTGACCGATCTGCCGAACCGGACATTGTTCAGCGAACTGTTGCAGCGCGCGATCGCGCAGGGGGCCCGCAGTGCGTCACACAGCTACGCGGTCCTCTTCATCGACCTCGACGGCTTCAAGCTGGTCAACGACAGCCTCGGTCACATCTTTGGCGATCGCTTCCTCGTCGCGCTGGCGCAGCGGCTGCAGGCCCATCTGCGGCCGGGCGACACGCTGGCGCGTCTCGGCGGCGACGAGTTTGCCGTGCTCGCCGAGAACTTCGGCACGCCCGAGGATGTGTGCGCCATTGCCGTGCGCCTGCAGCGCGCCCTCGGCGCACCGCTCCAGATCGACAATCACGAGCTGTTCGGATCGGCCAGCATCGGCATTGTCGTCGGTGGAACGCAGTATCGCTCGGTGGATGCGATTCTTCGTGACGCCGACATCGCGATGTATCGCGCGAAGGCGACCGGCCGCGGCGGATACGGGCTCTTCGATCCCGCGATGCACGCGTCGGCGTTGCGACGGTTGACGGTGGAGACCGAGCTGCGACACGCGATCGAACGCAAAGAGCTGACGGTGTTCTACCAGCCGATCGTCCAGCTCCCCTCGACGCGCATCAGCGGCTTCGAGGCGCTCGTGCGCTGGATCCGGACCGATGGCCACGTCGCCCTGCCGTCGGACTTCATCTCCGTGGCCGAGGAGACCGGCCTGATCGTGCCGTTGACGCATCAGGTACTGCGAGAGGCCTGTCATCAGGTCGCGGCATGGCAGCAGATGTTTGGCAGTCTGCTGCAACTGTCCGTGAACGTATCGTCGAAGCTGTTCACGCGCGAGGATTTCATCGACGACATCGAGAGCGCGATCAACGAAAGCGGATTGCTGCCGCGAAGCCTGCAGCTCGAGATCACAGAGAGCGTGCTGATCAATCACTCGGATGTGGTCGATCGCAACTTCGAGCGGCTTCGTCGCATCGGCGTGGCCGTGCACCTCGACGACTTCGGCACGGGCTATTCGTCGCTGAGCTATCTGCAGCGGTATCCCGTTGATGCGCTCAAGCTCGATAAGTCGTTCGTGGCGAAGATGGGCACGCCCGACAATGACGGCGTCGGCGGCGCGATCGTCAAGCTGGCGCGCGAACTCGGAATGGGCCTCATTGCGGAAGGGGTCGAGACCGTGCAGCACGCCGAGCAGCTTCGGCGTCTGAACTGTCCGCATGCGCAGGGATACCTGTTCTCTGAACCACTGACCGCCGGCGCGGTCATTCCGCTCCTGACCAAACAGTTTGCGTCGCCTCCCGAAGAAACGGCAACGACGTCGTAGCGCACAGGCCGGGCCTCACACCTTCCGCAATCGCACTCGGCGGACGGCGTGATCTCGCCCCTTTTCGAGGATCAAGTGCGCGCGTTCCCGTGTTGGAACGATGTTGTCGCGCAGGTTCACGAGATTGATCGACTGCCAGATGCCGCGCGCCGTCTCCACGGCTGCATCGTCGTCGAGGGCGGCGTAGCGATGGAAATAGGATGACGGGTTCTTGAAGACCGTCTCGCGAAGACTGAGGAAGCGCTCGACGTACCACTGCTCGATGTCCGACTCGTGCGCGTCGACGTAGATCGAGTAGTCGAAGAAATCCGACACGAACATCGGCATCTGACGACCTGATCGCCCGCCGGTCTGAAGCACGTTCAGTCCCTCGACGATCACGATGTCGGGTTGACGCACGGATTGATACTCTCCGGGCACGATGTCGTAGCGGAGATGCGAGTACACCGGCGCGAGTACCTCCGGCACGCCTGACTTCACATCCGCGAGAAAGCGAATGAGGCGGCGCTGATCGTAGCTCTCCGGAAATCCCTTGCGCTGGAGAAGCCCGCGCGCGTCGAGTGTCGCGAGCGGCAGCAGGAAGCCATCGGTCGTAATCAGATCGACTGTGGGATGACTCGGCCAGCGTGAGAGCAACGCCTGGAGCACCCGCGATGCCGTGCTCTTCCCAACGGCTACGCTGCCCGCGACGCCGATCACGAACGGGACACGCGGACTCTCCGACCCGAAGAACATCGCTCTGGCGCGATGAAGGTTCTGCGTCGCCCCAACATAGAGATTGAGGAGGCGTGACAACGGCAGATAGACGTCCGACACCTCGTCGAGCGACATCGTCTCGTTGATGCTGACAAGGCCTTTGAGCTGTGCTTCCGAAAGCGGCAGCGGAGTCGATTCGCGCAGGCGCGCCCACTCGGCGCGCGTGAACTCGACGAAGCGGGAAACGGCGACCTGACCGCCTGGCAGTGACATCACCGTGAGCAGGCTCATTGTACGTAGTGTCCGGCTTGAGCCGGGCCAGGACCCGGACCCGTACGTAGGGGCCGCCGGTTCCTTCTATACTGAGTCACGTCTGAGTCACATCGCGAGGACAGTGCCCGCGCGAAGGCACGCTGGACTGTCCTCCACAAATGACCTCCGACCCCAATTTCCAGGGAGATTTGCTGGCCTGACCTTTGCCATGCGACCCGCCATGCGCTTCGGGCTTCTGGTCTTGCTCGCCTTCGCAGTGGCAACGCCGGCTGTAGCCGCGCCCGCCGACGAGGCGCAATCCTCATCCCAACCAATCAGCGGGACACCCGATTTTCTATTCGGACGGCCGCGCGGATCGTTCGGGATCCGAGGCAGCTGGATCGTGAGCCGCGCCAGCAGCGACTGGTACCAGTTCGTCACCGACCAGCTGACCCTCAAGAACAGCGACTTCAACCAGCCGGCAATCGGCACAGAGGGCGGGGTCTCGCTGACGTCCCGTCTCGAGCTCGTCTTCGGTGTCGACTACGGGCAATCGACGACCAACTCCGAGTACCGCCGCCTGGTCGATAACAATCGCCTGCCGATCGAGCAGACGACGCTGCTCCGGCAGACCAACATCAGCGCGGGAGTGAAATACGCGTTGACGGAACGAGGACGTCAGATCAGCCGCCTCGCCTGGGTGCCCAGGTCTTTCGTCCCGTATGTCGGAGCGGGGGGCGGGGCGATGTGGTTTCAGGTCCGCCAGACGGGCGACTTCGTCGACTACATCGATTTCTCGGTGTTTACCGATGTCTTCGAGGCGAAAGGATGGGCGCCAAGTGCGCACGTCTTCGGAGGCGTCGATATCAGACTCCTGAGGCGCATGTTTCTGACGCTCGACGGGCGTTACGTCTGGGCAAAAGGCGACCTCGGCCGGACCTGGGTGGATTTCGATCCCATCGACCTGTCCGGCTTTAGAATGGCTGCAGGCATCAACTTCGTCTTCGAGGAGGCCCGATGAGAGCCCTGATCGCCGCTGTCGCGCTCGTCCTCCTGTCCTCGCCGTCCTTCGCGCAGACCGCCGCGGATCCGCACTGGACGCCATGGCTCGGATGCTGGAACCTCGTGCTCGAGAACGAACGCGAGGGCAGCCCGATTCCTCAAGCGGCGCGGGAGCTTCCACGTTCGCGCGGCGGCACTGAAAGCACTCCCCGCGTCTGCGTGGAACCAGCGCCCGAGGGAGGCGCCACTTTCCGGACGACGATTGGGACGGAGACGGCGATCCTTCAGACGCTGATCGCGGATGGCGTCGAGCGACCGCTCACCGACGCAGACTGCCGCGGCACACAACGGGCCGAATGGTCGCGCAACGGACTCAGGCTATACGTCCGTGCGGAGCTCACCTGCAAAGACGACAAGGCACCGCGGCACGTGTCCGGCTTTGCGATGCTTGGCCCCGATGCGACGTGGACCGACGTGCAAGCGATCGCGACAGGCGACCGCAACAGCTATCGAGTACGGCGCTATCGACGTGCGGAGCCCGTTCCGAACACCGAACTCCCACGAGGGATGCCGTTGACGGTCGACGACGTGAAGGAGGCGAATGGCAAGGTATCGCCGCAGGCGCTCGAAGCCGCGCTCGTGGAGACCAACGCCTGGTTTCCCCTGTCGAGTCGTGCGCTCATTGGCCTGGCCGACGCGAAAGTACCCGACCATGTGATCGATCTGATGGTGGCTCTCTCGTATCCAAAGCGATTCGTCGTCGAACGCACCGCACGTGCCGATCGCCCCGGACCGGTCTTCGATGATCCGTTCAATCTGGGTGGAGCTTTTGGATACCCGATCTGGTCCGACTCGTTCGGCTTCTATTCTTCGTACGGATACTCGCCGTACTTCTACTCACCCTTCGCGTATGGCTACTCTGGCGTGACACCGTTTTTCGCGGGCAGCGGTGGATTCAATGTCATCGATCTCGACGGCGTCGTGCACGCCAACCGACCGAGCGGGAACGGTCGCGTCGTCGACGGACAGGGATACACGCGCGTGCGACCACGCGAACCGGAGCCGACTGCGACGACGGTACAAGGAAGCAGCGCACCGGTCGCAAGCAGCGCCCCGTCGTCTTCGGGTAGCAGTTCCGGATCGGGAAGCGTCACGAGCCAGGGGTTCACGAGCGGTGGATCCAGCGGTGGATCCAGCAGTGGATCGAGTGGCGGTTCGAGCGGCGGCGACGGCGGCGGTCGAACGGCGCAGCCTCGCTGACCCTCGCCTGATCGATGTAGGGGCCGCCTTCAGGCGGCCCTGGGCCGGCTAAAGCCGGCCCCTACGTACCACCGTACCACGACTGCGTGTTATTCTGCGCCCCTCATGAGACGCTTCTTGCCATCGTCCTCTCCAATACGCGTGTCGAACTCGTTTGCGCTTCTGTTGATCTGCCTTGTTATGTCATCCCTTGCCTCTGCCCAGCAGGCTCCGCCCGGGCGTGGCGGTCAGGCCGGCGGTCGCGGACAAGGCGGGGGCGGACGTGGAGCGCCTCGCCCGGAGTGCGCGTCTCCCAAGATTCCTGCGGCGGAATGCAATGTCGGCGCAACCCCGATTCAGTGGCCCGATCCACCGCTTGGCGACGGTCCCTTTCTCGTTGAATCCGCAGTACCTGCCCATCGCAATCTTCGCGTCGTCGTGATGGCGCGGCTCCAGCAACCCTGGTCGATCGCGTTTCTTCCCGATGGCAACATCTTCGTGACCGAGCGTGGCGGGCGCCTTCGGATCATCCGCAATGGCGTGCTCGATCCGAACCCGGTTGCAGGGGTACCGAAAGTACAAGCGGCGGGTCTCCAGGGGCTGATGGATGTCGTGATCCATCCGCGATTCGCAGAGAACCACTTCGTGTATCTCTCGTATCACAAGCCGGTTCCAATTCCAGGCGCCCCAGCCACCGCGTCAGGTGCGCCCGCGATGGCAGGCGAAACCACACTCGCGCGCGGCGTGTGGAATGGCACCGCGCTCACTGATGTCCGCGACATCTTCGAATCAGGGGCGACACGTACCGAGTCGTCGCGAATCGGCTTCGGCCGCGACGGGATGCTCTACATGTCGATCAGCGCGTCGGGAACCGGTCCTGATGTGTTCCGCTCCGCCGATCCCAACGACTATGCCGGCAAGACCGTTCGTCTCAGAGACGATGGGACGATCCCGCCGGACAACCCGTTTGCGAACAAGCCGGGCTACAAGCCTGCAATCTACACGCTGGGGCATCGCAACGGCCACTCGATGGCACTCAACCCCGAAACCGGCGAGTTCTGGATGACCGAGCAGGGGCCCGATGGTGGTGATGAAATCAACGTGCTCAAGCCAGGCACCAATTACGGCTGGCCCTATGTCAGCGCCGGACGCAACTACATGGGACCGAAGATCTCAGAAGCCCCATGGCGCGAGGGCTTCGAGCAGGCCATCGTGACGTGGGTGCCATCGATCGCCGTTGCGGGCGGGACGTTCTACACCGGCGACCGATTTCCGGGATGGAAGCGCAATTTCTTCGTCGGCGGCCTTCGAGAAGGCGAGACACCCCGCACCGGGCAACTGCAGCGAATCGAGTTCAACGAGAAGTGGGAGGAGATCAGGCGCGAACCGATGCTCCGTGATCTGCATCAGCGGATCCGCGACGTGCGGCAGGGACCCGACGGTCTGCTCTACCTCGTGACCGGAGAGGATCAGGGCGCGCTGCTTCGCATCGAGCCGGCCGAGACGAAACAGTAGCGATCCCTCGGGTGGGCCGGATGACGAGATACCAAAATGGCGTCTCCGCCCAATGGACTTTTGTCATCCAAAGATGGCTGTTCGTGTACAGTAGAGCGGCATTCGTCACAAATTGGTTGAGCCGAGGGACGAACGCCGGGAAAGATTGCTCATCGGGCTGTGTGACTGTGATGACATTCATGCGCCTTCTTTTTGTCGTCCTGCTGACCGTTGGCATGTGCCTTCCGGCGCACGCCGGAGGTGCGGTCATCATCGACAGCATCCTCGTCCGCATTTACGACAACGCTGGTGTTCTGTCGTCCGACCTCAACGACGCGCTCAAGCAGTCCTACGAGATTCTCCGCCGCGCCGACGTGACCGTCGACTGGGTTCAGTGCCCGGCCCGGCGAACGGGACCGGTGCCAGCGGTCTGCGATACATCGCCAGGTCATAGCGAAATGGTGGTGCGACTGGTCGAGGGCGCCGCCAAGGATCGCGATCGACGCCCGCTTGGACAGCCCATCCTCGACCCTGGCAGCGGCACTGGTGTCTTTGCCACGGTGTTCATGAACCGCGTCAATCGCTATGCCGAGGTCGCGCAGTACTCGCGATCAGTGGTGCTCGGTCGTGCGATCGCGCACGAGATCGGTCATCTCATTCTGGGGACGAACAGCCATAGCGAAACCGGGCTGATGCGCGAAGTCTGGACCGTCGAACAGCTGCTGCGCAATCGTCCTGAGGACTGGCGGTTCTCGCCGGCTCAGACGTTCGAACTGCGCAGTGCGTGGCTCGCTGGCGGGGCGCTGGCCTCCAAGGGACAGAGCACGTCGAAACGTCCCCGGACCTGAAGCAGAACTTCACTAGAATCCTGAGCAAATTGTGTAATTTGCTCGACTGCCATCAACCCAGAAAATCCGTTCGGGTCAAGAAATCAGCCGCGCGCATCCCCACCGGGCACAGCAGCGGAGCTCGAGTCCTGCCTGCATCGAACCGTTAACCCCGTGCTCTTACAGCGGCTTGCCTGCCGAAGGCCCACCCGCGCTGCCGGCGGAATGGCAGTTGCTCAGCAATAGCCGGAGTATGTGTTCGACCGGGCGTCGGACGACAAATATGAGATCAAGCTTCCCCCGAGAGATAGAGCGGGTGAACAAGGAACTCTGGTTCCTGGCGTCCTTGTTCGGAATCGCGCTCCTGATCAATCAGGTCATCGCGTCACAGCGGATAGTTCTGAGTCTGTACGTGCTGCCCACGATTGTCTCGTCGTATTTCTACGGCCGACGGCACGGAACGTTGACGGCGTTCGCCAGCGTGCTGCTCGTATCGTGCCTCCTGATTTTCCGCAGCGCAACGCCGGGCAACGAGCTGTTCTCGCGAGACATGCTGTCCAGCACATGGCTTGAAGTCGCCTGCTGGGGAGGGTCGCTCGTGGTCACGGGATATCTGATGGGCGCGCTCTACGAGCACAAGAGCCAGCAGATCGCCGAACTACGTGAAACCAATCAGGGCGTACTCCTCATCCTTCGTCACTTCATCTCGAAGGACGCCTATACCGAACACCACTGCTACCGCACCTCGGTCTACGCCACTCGGATCGCGGCGCAGCTCGATCTTCCGGCCGATCGGATTGACGACGTTCGCGCGGCTGCCCTGCTTCACGACATCGGCAAGCTCGATATCAGCCGGGACCTGCTGCACAGGTTTGCGAAGCTGACTCGAGCGGAGTACGAGAAAATCCAGGAACATGTGCCGCGCGGTGTGGAGATGCTGGAGCCGGTCGGCGGCGCCCTGCGGCGGGTGATCCCGATCATCCTCGCGCACCACGACAAATTCGACGGGCCCGGATACAACGCCACGAGCGGAGAAGGGATCCCGATCGAGTCGCGCATCATCGCCGTGGCCGACGCCTACGATGCGCTGACGAGCGATCGTCCTTATCGCAAGGCGATGTCGCCCTTCGAAGCACGCGACGTCATCCTGAACGGAGCCGAGACCGAGTTCGATCCGCAAGTCATCGACGCATTCAACACGCTCTTCAAGCGCGGCGAATTGGAAATCTGGTCAGCGCCTCTGTCAGCTGCGTAGACGAATCTCGGCCGTTGTCAGGACCGTCTGATCGCTCTGAGACCCACCTTGACCACGCGCGTCGACCGCTCGGGGCCTACTGCGCTTTCGTGCAAGACCGATAACTCCAGTGGAAAGGCACTCGCCCAAGAAAGCTTCAGACGGCTGGCGTGCGCGATGTCGATGAATGAAACCGTCTATCTGTTTGCGTTGAGTGTACCGGAACTGCTCGAAGCGCTCGTGACCGACCAGTTAGCTCAGTCACGAGAGACGCGGCAGCCCGAGCCCGAAGAACGAGCCGCGTAGGGCGGCCTGGACATCAACCAAGGGAGGATACGTGCAAGCCGACCGTCGCGATACCGTCCGACGCGCCGAAGTGGTCAGAACGGTACTCGAGGAAATCGTCCACAACTCCGTGCCGTTCATCACGATCGACACCATTACGAAATCGCTGCACGTCTCGACCGATGCCGCCACGCGCATCATCCAGCGACTGGTCAGCGCCGGCATCCTGGTGGAAGCCCGCGACGGCATCTGGATTCGGGTAACGCCCTGAGCAAGTTTTTCGGCTCGTCCCCCCTGCTGTGGCAGCCATCGATGCCGATAAGCGAAGTGACGTGGAAATCGTAGTCCTCTGCACCGTTCTGGCTCTGACTGTCGTTGTCGCCGCGGGTCTCGCCAAGGGGCTTCTCCGCCTCGTGCTGCGATTGATCGCGGACGAAACGCCGTCGGCGGTCTAAGTTCTTGTTCCAACGCCTGGGCCCCCAGGCCCGTACGCCTGTACGGATCTGGATCGTGCCATCACGAGCAATTCAGTATCAGCAGGCTCCGTCGAGCGCCCGGATCCGGACCACGTGAAGCTCGGGAAGCTCCAGGCTGGGGTCCCCTTTCGCCCGGCCTCCAGGCTGACGTGAGATCGACTCCTGCGCCGGATCGAGCGCTCCGGCTTGAGCGGCGGTGTTCGGAGAGGGCCACAATCCACCGCTCACGGCGACACGTTTGGTCGGTCCACTGACGATGGCCACCATCTTGCCGGCATACTTCTCCATCTTTTTGCCTGTGAGCCGGTACTTTCCACCATTTTGCGCGTCTGTGAGCGTAAACGTCCCGTTGGGACTCCGCTGTCCGCTGACGCATCCGGTGAATTCCGTCCGGGGCGTTGTGGAGTTCTTCTGAGCGTTGGCCGGCAAGACCATCAGCACGCCAACGACAAGGGACACGGCAGCGGCACGGCGCATGGCGGGCTCCTTGGGAGACGGCACTCACTCTAACCCAGAACAGCGTTCTGAACGAGCACAGCGTACGACAATAGAGGCGAATGGCCGAGACGCGTGCAACGCCGTATACGGTCGATCGGCTGGGGATCGGGACCTACGTGCTGCTCTGCATCATCTGGGGCTCGACGTGGCTCGTCATAAAAGTGGGTTACGGCGGACTCGGACCGCTCACGGTTGCGGCATGGCGCTTCCTGGTCGCCGGCGTGATCCTCTGCGCACTGATGCCGCTGCTGAATGCGCAGTGGCCGCGCAATCGCGTGGAGTGGCTGCTCGTGTTGTGGGTCGGCGTGATTCTCTTTGCTGCCGACTACGGGTTGATCTACTGGAGCGAGCAATACATCGACAGTGGTCTCGCCGCGATTCTCTTCGCCATGCTGCCGCTGGTCACGATCGGGTTTGCTCACGGCTACATTCCGGGCGAGCGCATCACACCACGCAAGCTGACGGGAACGCTGCTCTCGTTCGTCGGTGTCGTGACGCTCTTCGGTGATCGCCTTCGCATCGACGCGTCGCAAGCCGGTCCGATGATCGCAGTGATCGGGGGCACGGTCTGCTCGGCCGCCGTCGGCGTGGCGACCAAGCGGCATGGCACGACCCTTCATCCCGCGACACTCAACGGTCCGGCGATGCTCGTCGGCGCCGCCGTGCTGACCGTGGCTGCGCTCGCATTGGGAGAACGTCCGCAGCTTCCGCCGGACGGACGCACATGGATGGCGATCGGCTATCTCGCCGTCGCCGGGAGCGTGATCACGTTCCTCGGGTACTTCTCGCTGCTGAAGACGTGGAGCGTGACGAGTCTGAGCTTCATCAGCGTCTTCACACCCGCGATCGCGCTCGCGCTGGGATTTGTGTTCCTGAGCGAGCGGCCGACGCCGTGGACGGCGGCCGGTGCGGTGCTGATTCTGGCAGGTGTGACGCTGGCGCTGACCGTTCGTAGGGGCCGCCTTTAGGCGGCCCGATACTCGTAGGGGCCTCCTTCAGGTGGCCCCAGCGTAGGCTGCGCCCTTGCACGCTGACCATGCATGGTCAGCTATCCCGAACATCTCCCCGCGTTCGATTACATCGGCGCCTACCGGTATTTCCTCACGTTCTGCACGTACTGGAATACATACGAAGGGCCGCCTAAAGGCGGCCCCTACATCGGATGGCGGGCCACCTGAAGGTGGCCCCTACGTACGCGCGCCTACTTGATCTTGCTCGGATCGCTCACCGACCCTGCGGAGCCGCCGAGGAACAATCGCTTGCCATCGGCGAGCACGAAGTTCCGGCCGACCGCTTTGTTGGTCCCGTCCTTCGACTGATAGCCCTCGATCGTCAGTTCGGTCCCAATCGGGACGGTCGTCTTGGTGACGCCCATGCGGATCAACTGATTCGGACTGCCGCCTTCCACCAGCCACTCCACGACCTTGCCATCGGGCCCCTTCACGTTGACGTGGAACCACGAGTGCGGGTTGACCATGTCCCACTTGACCAGCGAGCCCTTCAGCGTCAGCGGCTTGTTCACGTCGAACTCCGCCGCGAAGGCGTGATGGGCCCAGGCATGTGACGCGCCCAGGAGGACACAGACACCAACGGACGCGGCGACGAGCTTCATGCGCATGTGACTGTTCTCCTCAATTCGAAGAGCCCTTTTTCTGTTCGGCGGCTTTCTTTTCGTCCTCGCGCGCGCCCGCGAGGATGTTCGCGATCCCGAAGTTCGACTCATGGCACGCGAACTCGAAGATCGGCCCGCCGGTCTTCACGAGCGGCAGTTCCGCGCTCCATGCCCTCGTCCACGTCGACGGATCGTCGATCGTGAACTTGTACTCGATCGCATCGTCGGCGACGCGCGTGAAGCGCTCGATGACCTTCATGTTCTCGCTGCCGTTCCTGAATGGGTTCTTGCCGTTGAAGTTCGTCGTCTCGACGACCAGCGTGTTGCCCTCGTAGTGGCCGCGCGAGATGCCGGTCCACTGACGCACGCCGGACGGCGGCGCCGGGCGGTTGTCGATCGGAATGATTCGCGCGTCGTGGATCATCTCGGTCAGGATCATCACGTAGCCGGCGCCCTGCACGATCTGATAGTTGGCGTTGTAGCCGGCGTTCTGCAGCGGGGGTCCGGCGCCGCCCATGATGATGCAGCGCGATCCGATCGGCATGTTCTTGACGTCGTCGTACTGACCGCCAGCCGTCTTGCGCGCAGCGTTGCGCTCCTGCACGCGTTTCTGGCCTTCGGCGGTCATCGGCGGGACCTTGCCGTCTGGGGGATCGTAGACCTGCGACGTGCGGAAGCTCGTCGCGAAGGTCGACTGACTGCGATCGAGACCGAATTGTGTGAAGTCGTAGTGGACGTCGGCGGTGGTGCCTGGTTCTGTCTGCTCCGACTCACGTTCAGCCGCGCGCTTCATCGCAGCTTCGGCTTCTTCCTTCGTGTAGAACTCCTTCGTCACGTTGTTGGGCCGCTCGAGCGGCACATACGTCGAGTTGGTCCAGAAGCCCTGCAGATCGGGCTGACCGTCGGGCGTCTTCGGCGGCGTATACGCCTTGGTCGGGGCCACCGCTTTGGCCACCGCCCTCGGCTTTTCGAGCGGCGCCGACTGGCCCGCCACGGAGGATGTGGCAGCCATCGCTATCGCGATCACGACGCTCACGACCACTGCGGAAACGAGCGTTTGATGCCTCATTGCAATCTCCGTTGATCGACGTTGATCATGCGCAGTCTCGCCGAAGCCCTCTTGGGCGAAGGCGGGCCCCTGCGCTCTACGGCTCCTACTTGCTCGTGGGTTGTTTGCGGAGATGCCCGTAGAGCAGGTCTTCCACAAACTCCACGCACCTGAACTCCATTATCTGCGCGTTTGGCTCCACGTGACGATAGAGCGGCATGCTGATCTTCCATGGCCGCGAGAACGTCTTCGAGTCCTCGATTGTGGCCTCATAGTTGAGGGTATCTGCACTTCGAGGCGTAAATCGCTCGACGACGTGCAGTGCATCGCTGTGAAAATTTCCGGAGCGATCGAACCAGCTCAAGTCGTTGAACCCCTTGGTATCGACCACCAGCGTCTCCCCTTCCCACTTCCCGTTTGACCACCCCATCCAGCTGTCAGCGGGCGCTTCGGTCTGGTCCGTCATGTAGACCGTGCGGACGGCGCCGGCGTACTCGTGCAGCATCATGATGTGCTTGGTGCTCTGGAGGATCTGAAACGGATACGGCATGTAGACCGCACGCGGTACACCCGGGAGATAGCACTTCACCTCGGGATCGAGCTTCAGGCGATTCGCCTGGTTCTCCTTCTTCTTCTTGAGCGCGTCGGGCAGATACGGAATCGTGCCGCCGTCGACGACACCGCTGCCTCCTGGAATGGCGCCGGTCGTGCCGAACTCCTTGATGGGACTCGGCGCCGCCGAGTGCGCCTCGAGATCCCAGTTCGCGGTGTTCATCGCCTGCCAGATGCCGTTCAGATTCGGTTTGCCATCGGCAGTACGCGGCGCGCGATAGGCAGGCGCGGCGGCAGGACGCGCCGGCGCGGGCGTTTGCGGTGCCTGCGCCATCGACACCCCAGCGGCCATCAGCAGCGCGGCACTGGTCGCGATCAGGGAACGGTTCGGCATCTTATTTAGCACCCTTCCTGGCGGCTTCTTCCGCAGCGCGCTGCTCTTCGAGCCGGGCGCCGACGAGCGTGTTGTACAGACCGAAGTTGCCCTCGTGGCACGCGTGCTCGAAGATCGGCCCCACGGTCTTCTTCAACGCCGACTCCGCGGTCCATGTTCTCACCCACATCGTCGGATCGTCGATCGTGAACCGGTATTCGATCGCGTCGTCTGCGACACGACGGAATCGCTCGATGACTTTCAGGTTCTCGTCAGAGCCATTGAACGGATTCTTGGCGTTGAAGTTCGTCGTCTCGACGACGAGCGTGTCGCCGTCCCAGCGGCCGCGCGAGACGCCCATCCACTGCCGGACTTTCTGATCGGGCGCCGCGCGACCATCCAGAGGAATGATGCGCGCGTCGTGAATCATCTCCGTGAGGATCATCACGTAGCCCGCGGTCTGCACGATGTGGTAGTTGGCGTTGTACGCCGCGTCCATCATCGGCGGTCCTGCGCCCACCATGATGAGGCAACGGTCGTCGAGCTGATTGCTCTCGGCCGAATCCCATCGCCCGCCCAGCTTCTTCTGTTCCGCTTCGCGTGCCGCGAGTCTGCGCTTTCCTTCCTCGGTGAGCGGCGGGATCTTTCCGTCCGGCGGATCGACGATCAGCGAGGTGCGCAGACTTCGCACGAACGTCGACTGACTGCGATCGAGGCCGAACTGACTGAAGTCGTAATGCACGTCGGCAGGAGTGCCCGGCGTGGTCTGCGCGCTTTCACCTTGCGCGGCTTTCTTGATCAGCGCTTCGGCTTCTGCGGCGGTGTAGAACTCCTTGGTCACACCCTTCGGACGTTCGAGCGGCGTGTAGGTGGAGTTGGTCCAGAAGCCCTGAATGTCAGGCTGACCGTCGGGCGTGCGCGGCACGCGATAAGAGGGCGATTGCGCCAGCGCGGTCGCGGTGGATAGCAGCGCGAACGCGAGAGCGAGTGTCTTCACCGCGCGTCTCCTGGAAGCGCGAATGCAAACAGTGAGCTGCCCGCCGCCACGGTGATGTACTGTTTGCCGTTCACCGAGTAACTCATCGGACCGCTGTTGACCTGTCCGCCGAGCGCCGCTTTCCACAGCAGGTTGCCGCTGCGGGCATCGAGCGCGAAGAAGTAGCCTTCCTTGCCGCCGCTGAACACCAGATCGCTCGCCGTGCTCAGCACGCCGCCCCAGGTGATATCGCTCATCCGGTATTCCCACTTCCGTTCGAGCGTGTTGGGATCATACGCGCGAACCACGCCGTACGCTTCATCCTCGTTGTTGAAGAACGGCTGCAGGTTCACCTGCCCCATCGTCGTTTGCCGCGGGTTCACCCCAGCCGGACGCGGGCTCAGCCCTTCAGTGACCACCGTCGCGCTGTTCTCCCAGTGCGCGACGTAGAACCATCCCGTACGCGGGCTGAACGACGGCGGCGCCCAGTTGGTGGCACCGTGCACGTGCGGCTGAATGAGGGTGCCCTCTTTGGTCGGCACCTTGCCTTCGACGCGCTGCGGACGCCCCTTCGCATCGAAGCCGTCCATCCAGTTCACCTTCACATACGGCCGGCCGAGGAGGAACTCACCTGTCGTGCGATCGAGCACGTACATCAAGCCGTTGCGATTGGCCCACAGCATGACTTTCCGCGGACGTCCGCGGAACTGAATGTCGGCGAGCACCGGCACCTGCGTCGAGTCGTAATCGAGCTCGTCGTGCGGTGTGAACTGGTAGTGCCACTTCAGCTTGCCTGTATCGGCGTCGAGCGCGAGGACGCTGTCGCTATATAAGTTGTCGCCCAGGCGTTCGCGTCCATCCCAGTCGGGCGCCGGATTGCCCG
>DATFRP010000204.1:0-7660 GCA_035263125.1 Vicinamibacterales bacterium | reverse complement strand
ATGCGCAGCGGTCTGTTCGCGGCGCTGGTGCTGTGCATTCCGCTCGTCTACCAGGTCGCAGCCGTGACGTCGTTCCTGCTGACCGGCTCTCCGTGGCTCGTCCTCGTGCCACCTGCGTGGTTCGTCGGATTGCAGCGGACGCTCGTGGGAAGCACCACGCCGGTGCTCTTCCGCCTCGCAGTCATGGCCGTCGGGAGTCTTGTGGCGGTCGCGTCGATCACCGTCGGTGTTTATCTCCTGTTGTTCCGACACTTCGAACGCCTCGTGCTTCAGCCGGTGAACAGATCCGACACAACTGAGCTCGACACCACGACGCGAACGATCTCGATTCGACGGGCAGTCGCCTCGAACTCGTCGTGGGCGACGCCGGCGTTTCGCGCGATCGCCGCGTTCACCATGACCACATTCGTGCGGAGTCAGCTGCATCAGAGCGTGCTGGTCGGCCTTTCGGTGTTCGGGCTGGGTGTCGCGTTCAACAGCATCCTTGGCGCGTCGCCGGGATCGCTCGCCCGCGCTCCCTACTGGACACCGTTCGCGTTCATGTTCGCGAGCGGTCTCGCGATGCGATCCTCGCTCGTCCTGCCGCTCCAGCATCGCGCCAACTGGATCTTCAAAATGACCGAGGACGAGGCGACCCGGGGAGATCAGTTTCGGGCGGTCGACTGTCTGGTGACCGCCTGGGTTGCTGGTGTGCCGGCGGTCTGGGCACTGCTGGTGTGGTGGCTCGCGACCGGCGGCCTGTCGCCGATCGCCGCGCTGGTCGTTGCGTTGATTGGTCTGGTTTCCGTGCACGCCGTGCTGTCCGATTGGCGGCGCATCCCGTTCACCTGTTCATACCTTCCCGGAAAACGGTTCATCTTCTATAGTCTGACCGTCGGTATCCTGGCGTTGGGCGCGTTCGCGGCCATCGGGGCCGGGCTCGTGCGCGCTGCCCAATCCAGTTCAACGAGCGCAATCGTCATCGTTGCTATCCTATCGGGAGCGGCCTGGATGCTCCGACGACGACGATTGACGATGTGGAGTCGAGCGCCGCTCATGTTCGAAGACGAATTTCCCGATCAACCACTACGTCTCGAACTCTGAAAAATGGCGACCTTCACGGCCCCGATCGCCTCGAGCAACCGGTTCTCGACCGAGCTTCACGTGGCGCTCGCACCAGATACGACATTTCCGCGCTTGATCGCACGTCACTCCTACGTCCACGGCTTGCGCGCGCTTCGTCGTCCGGCAATGGTCCTTCTGGTGATCGCGGTGCTCGCGCCGATGATGGCCGTTCAGCGCGTCACGATTACTCTCGTGGCGACTGCGGCGCTGTCATGGTGCTTCGTTCTTGCGATCCAGACGCTGGTGGCCGTCGGGGTGATCGCGTCGGCTCCGGCACGACGAGTGCCACTGGTTCCGGCGCTGGACCTGTGGTTCGCCGGACATCTGCCATATAGCCTCTGGATGCTCGTGGCATTCGGGGTGATGGCCGGGTCACAGTCGGGACCGCTCAGGCTTCTCGTGACCGCCGCCGTTGTTCCTGCGGTGTGGACCGCAATCATCGTGGCGTCTTTCTGCCGGGCGGTACTGGGCACGACGGGATTAGGCGCCTGCTGGCGAACAGCGGTGCATCTCATCGCCGTGTGGGCAATCGCGTTGAGCTACATCGCGTGGGCAGCGGGCGGATGGTTTCAACTCCTGCCACCGCGATGACGAGGCCCTGGGGTCGACCGCTCGCGGCACTCGTCGTCGTAACCGGCATCGCGATCGGCACGGCGATCGACCGCACCCCCACGCGATCGATGCAGCGCGCCGGCGAGTACTTCGTGCTGGCCGGCGACTTTCATGTTCACGCGTTTCCCGGTGATGGCGCTCTCGCCCCCTGGACGTTGCGTGACGAGGCCGGGCATGCCGGCCTCGACGTCCTTGCCGTCACGAATCACAACCGCACCTTCACCGCACACCTCGCGCGATGGCTCGCCGGCATGTCCAACGGCCCCATCGTCATTGCCGGTCAAGAGATCACGAACCCGCGCTATCACCTGATTGCGATCGGCATCGAACGGACAGTCAACGCATCGCAGCCTGCTGCCGGCGCGATCGCCGACGTACACGCGCAAGGCGGCGTCGCGATTGCAGCGCATCCGACACTGATGTTTCGCGGCTACGACGATGACGCGACGGTGGCCGCGCTCGACGGAACCGAAGCGGCACACCCTGCGGACGTACCAGAGGAACAGGAGATGTTCGCCGCGTTTTTCGAGCGAGCGAGGCGATTGAAGCCGTCGATCGCACCGATCGGTTCATCGGATTTTCACGCCTCGCCGTCGCTCGCTCGCTGCCGCACGCTGGTGTTCGCACGAGAACCCAGTGCGAGCGGCGTCATCGATGCGATCAGGAGCGGCAGAACAGTTGCGGTCGATCAGAACGGACGGCAGTACGGCGACCCCGCGCTCATCGGCTTGATTGCGCACACGTCTCCCGCCGGCCGCTCTGATGAGCAGGCAGGCTGGCGCCAGCTCTCGGTCGCGCTTGCCTGGCTCGGCCTTCTGGGCATGCTGCTCTTCGCTTGAGTCGTGTTACTGAAGAGACTGATAGTCTGCCCCGGCTGAAGCAAGGGCTGAGACGACGTTCACCGGGAGATGCCTTTGATGAGGTCCGTGCAGTAGGACTCTCGCTGCCAGACGTCGTGAGCTGCCACGAAATACGACGGATCGACGGTCTTGAAGCCTGCGCCTGCTTCGTGGCTAGTTCGCACCGGCCGCGCCGGTAACGGGCACCGTCGCGGTGTCGTCTGACGTCGCCACGTCCGCTCCACTTTCGACCAGCGTCCAGGCATCGCGTTCCTGGAGCACGTGCGCGGCAAACGCCGTGTGCAACGCGTGACCGCCGCGATGGGCCACGAGGTGTCCGATCATCGGATGCCCCACGAGCGCCATGTCGCCAATCACATCGAGAATCTTGTGTCGCACGAACTCGTCGTCGAATCGCAGCCCGTTGTTGAGCACACCGGTGTCGCCGATGACGATCGCGTTCTCCAGCGATCCGCCAAGCGCGAGCCCCTGCTGGCGCAGCATTTCGACCTCCTTGAGGAAGGTGAACGTGCGCGCCGGCGCGATCTCGTCGACGAACGCATCGGCCGTCAGGCGGATCGTCCGCGACTGATGGCGCAGCAGCGGGTGATCGAACGCGATGCTGTAGGTGACTTTGAAGTGGTCCGAGGGATAGATCGCAATGCGCTTGTCGCCGCGCGTCAGCGAAATCGGCCGAGTGATCTTCAGATATCGGCGCGGCGTATCCAGCCGCTTGACGCCTGCTTCCTGAATCAGATACACGAACGGCGCCGCGCTGCCGTCCATGATCGGCACCTCAGGTGAGTTGAGTTCGACAGTGGCGTTGTCGATCCCGAGGCTCACGAGCGCCGCGAGCAGATGCTCCACCGTGTCGACGCGCACGGCATCACGCGACAACCCGGTGGCGTAGTTGATGCCACCCACGTGATGCGCCTGCGCCGGCACCTCGACGCCGCCCAGATCCGATCGGCGGAAGCGGATGCCGAAGTCAGCGGGAGCCGGTTTGAGGGAAAGGGTAACTTTGCGGCCGGAATGAAGACCGATACCCGCGCATGAAATCGCGCGTCTCACCGTCCGTTGTGCACTCATCGAGGGCCCGGGCTTCAGGGGCGAAGCGACCTGAAGCGAGCAAACCGAGTGCCAGCGTGATCGAAGTCGATCGTCAACGGCTAACTAACGCGTCCTTATGAGCTTGGCTCGTTAAACCGAATCGACGGCTCTTCGAGCCGGTGTCGGTTCGTGTCCTCAATGCCACACGTTTGACGATCACTGCTGTGGCGACTTTACCACAGCCCTCGACTCGCGTCGCTCGCTCAGCGAGCCCGTTCGATGCGTTCAGAAGCGCCCGTTCGACTCGCCCGTCGCTCAGGCTACGTCAGGTGGTGGGATTCGAGAGGAGCGGCCGCAGGAAGTGCGCAGTGGCTGACTTGGCGACCGCCGCAATCGCCTCCGGCACACCACATGCGATGACGTGTCCTCCCGCATCGCCGCCTTCGGGGCCAAGATCGATGAGGTAATCGGCACAGCGAATCACGTCGAGGTTGTGCTCGATGACGACGACCGTGTTGCCCTGATCGACCAGTTTGTTGAGTACGTCGAGAAGTTTGCGGGTATCTTCGAAATGAAGACCGGTCGTAGGCTCGTCGAGAATGTACAGCGTCCGTCCCGTGCTCCGCCGCGACAATTCGCGGGCGAGCTTCACGCGCTGTGCTTCGCCGCCGCTCAGCGTGACCGCCGACTGGCCAAGTTCGATGTAACCGAGACCGACATCCTGCAGGGTGCGGAGCTTGTTGGCAATCGGTGGAAAGTTCTCGAGCAGAGGGGCCGCCTGATCGACCGTGAGGTCGAGCACCTCGGCAATCGACTTGCCCCGATACTGAATCTCGAGCGTCTCGCGATTGTAGCGTCGGCCCTTGCACTGCTCGCACGTTACATACACATCCGGCAGAAAGTGCATCTCGATCGCGATGACGCCGTCGCCCTGGCAGGCTTCGCAGCGGCCCCCCTTCACGTTGAACGAGAAGCGGCCGGGCCTGAAACCCCGGGCCTTGGCCTCGGGCATCATCGCGAACAGCTCGCGGATGAACGTGAACATGCCGGTGTAGGTCGCCGGATTCGAGCGCGGCGTGCGCCCGATCGGCGACTGATCGATCTCGATCACCTTGTCGAGCAGCGCGATGCCGTCGATCCGATCGTGCGGCCCCGGCTCCGCGGCCGCGCGGTAGATCGATTTGGCCAGCGATCGATAGAGGATGTCGTTGACGAGTGTCGACTTGCCCGAGCCGCTGACGCCGGTGACGGCGGTCAAGGTGCCAAGTGGAATCATCACGTCGATGTTCTTCAAGTTGTTCGCGCGCGCCCCGCGAATGACGATCTCGCCTTTGGTCGCGGGTCGGCGCATCAGCGGCGTCGGGATCGCGCGCTCACCACGCAGATACGCGCCGGTCAACGAGCCGTGCCCATCCTGGAGCAGTTCTGCCGGCTGCCCCTGGAAGATCACGTGTCCCCCATGCTCACCGGCACCAGGCCCGAGATCGACGACGTAGTCGGCGGTTCTGATCGTCTCTTCGTCATGTTCGACGACGACGACCGTGTTGCCAAGGTCGCGGAGACGCGCGAGCGTCGCGAGCAGCTTGCGGTTGTCGCGCTGATGCAGACCGATCGACGGCTCGTCGAGCACATAGAGCACGCCCGTGAGGTTCGCGCCGATCTGCGTGGCCAGCCGGATGCGCTGGCCTTCACCGCCCGAGAGCGTTGCCGCGCTCCGATTCAACGTGAGATAGCCGACGCCCACGTCGTTCAGAAAACGAAGCCGTTCGCGAATCTCGCGCAGCACACGGCTGGCAATCAGCGTCTCGCGCTCGGTGAGCTCGAAGGCATCGAAGGCCTCGAGCGCTTCGCTGATTGGCAGGTTCACGTAGTCGGCCATGCCGCGGCCCTTGACTTTGACGGCGAGACTCTGCGGCCGGAGACGAAGGCCGTGGCACGTCGGGCATTCGCGGAGCGTGCGGTAGGGCTCGAGATCCTCCTGCACGGTCCACGACCCTTCCTCGTACCGCCGGCGCAGATTCGGAATGACACCTTCGAAGCCGCGTCCGAACGGATCCTGTTCGTGGCTGTCCCGTCCTCCCCGCCGCTTCGGCAGCGTGAATTCAGGTTCGTCGTCTTCTTCCTCGTCGGCAGTCGTCGCCGCGGCGGCGCTCTTCGCGGCGAGCTTCGTCAGCTTCGCCGCGCCGGCCGGCCCGTAGAGCACGAGGTCGCGATGCTTCTTCGACAGCTTGTTGAAGGGCGCATCGGGATCGATGCCGTAGGTCTTCGAGAGGGTCATCACCGCTTCGCGCACCAGCTTGCGATCACCGCGGAGCCAGGGTGCGATCGCGCCGTTCAGCAGCGAGCGCGACTCATCGGGCACGATGAGGTGCGGGTCGAAGTCGTAGGTGGCGCCAAGCCCCTGGCAGTCGGGGCATGCGCCATGCGGCGAGTTGAAGGAAAACGCGCGCGGCGTCATCTCGGGCATCGAGATGCCGCAGTCGACGCAGGCCAGGCGCCGCGAGAACAGCTGATCGCCGCCCTCGAACGTGTTGACCATCACGATCTCGTCGGCGAGATCGAGCGCGACCTCGAGCGATTCCGCGAGTCGCCGCTCAATGCCCGACTTGACGATGAGACGGTCGACGACGACGTCGATATTGTGGTTGCGGCGGCGATCGAGCTTGATGTCTTCTTCGAGCGATCGGAACTGGCCGTCGATGCGCGCCTTGCTGAAGCCGCGCTGCCTGAGCGCCTGCAGCTCCTTCTTGAACTCGCCTTTCCGTCCGCGCGCCACCGGCGCCATCACATTGATGCGCGCGTCAGTCGGGTACAACATCACGAGATCGAGGATGCGCTCGAGCGATTGCGAAGAGATCTCCTTGCCGCAGTTGTAGCAGTGCGGTACGCCGATGTTGGCGAAGAGCAGCCGCAGGTAGTCGTAGATCTCGGTCACCGTGCCGACGGTGGACCGCGGGTTGGATCCCGTCGTCTTCTGCTCGATCGCGATGGCTGGCGACAGGCCGTCGATGAGATCGACGTCCGGCTTCTCCATCTGCTCGAGGAACTGCCGCGCGTACGCGGACAGCGACTCGACGTAGCGCCGCTGCCCCTCCGCGTAGATGGTGTCGAACGCCAGCGACGACTTCCCCGATCCGGACAGGCCGGTGATGACCACCAGTTTCTGCCGGGGGATGTCGACGTCGATGTTTTTCAGATTGTGAACGCGCGCGCCGCGTACAGCGATCCAATCGTGGGCCATGGGAACCACTCATTTTAGCACCCGGATCGCACGCAACTGAGCGGTTTTCGACGCTTACAGGACCTTGTCGTTTCGCAAACGAGCTCTTTCTGCCGCGCCGATCCCCGCCTCCTCGAGCACGGCATCCGTATGCGCGCCGAGCGCGGGCGCCGGACGGACCGGGGCGTCAGGCGAAGCGATGTACATCTCGCGGTGGTCGACGGTGACCACGCCCCGGGCCTGCGCATGCGGATCGGACAGCGCGGCGTCGACGTCGTTGACCGGCGTCAGGCACACGTCGGCGTCCGCAAATCGGGCGAGCCACTCGTGGCGCGTGCGCGCGCGTAACGTCTCACGGATCTCGCCCAGGACGCGGGCGCGCTCGTCGCCCTGCGCATGCTGGAGCGGCGTCAGGTCGGGTCGGCCGACCCGCTCGCAGAAGCCGGCCCAGAACTTTTCCTCCAGTGCGCCCAGCGCCAGCCATTGGCCGTCGCCGGTCTCGTAGAGCTGATAGCAGGCATTCGCGAGATTCGCCGTTGACGGAAACATCGTCCATGCGAGCGCGGCTTCGTGAATGGACACGGCGACCACGCTGCCGGCGCCGGTCCGGTTCCGCTGCACGAGCGCGGCGACGATGCCGAGTGCGGCGTTCATCGCGGAGCTGATGTCGGCGATGAGCGGCCCTGGCATCTCCGGCGGCGTCACCGTCCCGGCCAGCGCCTGATAGTTGATGTCGTGAGCCGCGCGCTCGACGTACGGGCCGTCCAAACCAAAGCCGCTGATCGACGCGCAGATGAGATGTGGACGATTGGCGCGAAGCGTTTCCGCGTCCACG
>DATFRP010000203.1:0-85756 GCA_035263125.1 Vicinamibacterales bacterium | reverse complement strand
TTTCACAAAGCCTCGGACTGAGCGAGTCGGATTGCGATGGCGTCGATCATTCCGCTGCTGACTGAGTACGAGAAGGAACATCTCTCCGAGCGCCAGGCGCTGCCGGAAAAGTATCTGGGACTCTCGGACGAGGAGATGGTGCGGCGCATTGCCGAAGCGCGCGCGACGCTCGGCAGCAGGCTCGTGATCCTGGGTCACCACTATCAACGCGACGAGGTGATCCAGTTCGCCGACTACACCGGCGATTCCTTCAAGCTCGCGCGTCAGATCGCCGCTCGCCCCGAAGCCGACTACATCGTGTTCTGTGGCGTGCACTTCATGGCCGAAAGTGCTGACGTGCTGTGCGCTCCCCATCAACAGGTGGTCCTGCCTGATCTCGCCGCCGGATGCTCGATGGCAGACATGGCCGATCCCGATCAGCTCGAGTCGTGCTGGGAAGAGCTACGCCAGATGGGAGTGACAGGCGTTGTACCTGTGACGTACATCAACTCGGCTGCCTCGATTAAGTCCTTCGTTGGCGAACGCGGCGGCACCGTATGCACGTCATCGAACGCGATGGCGACGCTGAAATGGGGATTTGAGCAGGGCGAGAAGATCCTGTTCCTGCCCGATCAGCACCTTGGGCGCAACACCGCATACAAGATGGGCATGCCGCTCGACGAGATGGTCGTCTGGGATCCGAACGAGATCTTCGGCGGCCTCGATCCCCAAGATGTGCAGCGCGCGAAGATGATTCTGTGGAAGGGACACTGCTCCGTTCACACGCGGTTTACAGCGAAGCAGATTGCCGCAGTCCGGAAACAGCATCCTGGAATCAGAGTCGTCGTACATCCCGAAGTGCCGTGGGATGTCGTGCAGGCGGCCGACGACAGCGGAAGCACCGAGTACATCATCAAAACCGTCAGCAACAGTCCCGAAGGCTCGGTCTGGGCCGTCGGTACGGAAGTGCATCTCGTCAACCGTCTGGCTCAGCAGCTTGCGCCCGCGCGTACCGTCATCTCGCTCGATCAGTTCGGCTGTCTGTGTTCGACGATGTTTCGCGTCTCGCCAAACCATCTGCTCTGGATTCTCGACGAGCTCGTCGAGGGTCGCGTGCACAACCGGATCGTCGTGCCGGACGAGCGGAAGCATTGGAACCGCGTCGCACTCGAACGGATGTTGTCGATTTCGTAGAGCCCGAAGTACGATTCCCTTCTTGATTACGTAAGAAAAGATACCGTCGAGGAGGGAAGAATGGCGCACGAACTGCCCAAGCTCCCGTACGACTTCGCCGCGCTCGAGCCGCACATCGACGCGCAGACGATGCAGATTCATCACGGGAAGCATCATCAGGCCTACGTTACCAATCTGAACACCGCGCTCGAGAAGCACCCGGACCTGCAGGGCAAGAGCGTCGAGGATCTCTGTCGCGGCATCAACAGCGTTCCCGAGGCCATCCGGACCGCGGTTCGCAACAACGGGGGCGGCCATTGGAACCACAGCATGTTCTGGACATGGATGGCGCCCAACGCCGGTGGTGCGCCGACGGGCAAGGCCGCTGATGCGATCAACGGAGCGTTCGGCAGCTTCGACGCGTTCAAAGAGCAGTGGGCCAAGGCGGGTGCGGGGCGATTCGGCAGTGGATGGGTGTGGTTGATCAACGACGGCGGCAAGCTGTCGATCACCAGCACGCCCAATCAGGACAATCCGCTCATGGAGGGCAAGAAAGCCGTACTCGGCCTCGATGTGTGGGAGCACGCCTACTATCTGAAGTACCAGAATCGCCGGCCGGACTACATCACCGCGTGGTGGAATGTCGTCAACTGGGCGGCCGTGAACAAGGCGCTCTGAGATCGCGGGCGGAGGGACGACCCGTCCAGCAACACGCGGGCGCAGGGGCAGACGTCATGAGGGCATTTGAGGTAGTATTGCGCCCCGTTACTTGCTCCTCTGCGACAAATCAGTTTCTTCAGGGGGAAGACATATGAAGTCGAGAGTCCCAGGGTTACTTATCTTTATGTGTGCGTTTGCGGCGTTCGTGATTGCTCAGAGCGTCGACGGCAAGTGGACGGGAGAGGTTCAGGGCGGACGAGGGCCGCAGGCAGTCACCCTGAATCTGAAGGCTGACGGCGCTAAACTGACGGGTACAACGGCCGGGCGCGGTGGGGACGTTCCGATCACGGACGGCACCATCAACAAGACGGAGTTGAAGTTCAAGACAACGCAGCAGGGCCGCGGCGGCGAGGTCGTGATGGAATGGACCGGCACGCTCAAGGGCGACGAGATCGCCATGAAGCGATCGGTCGCAGGCCGCGAGGGCGCACCGCAGGAATTCGTCCTCAAGCGAGAGAAGTAGTATCCCGACTCGAAGGACGCGACGCTCAGTTCAGCGTCGCGTCCAACGTGATCGTCGCGTTCAGCAGTTTGGAAATCGGACAGCCGGCCTTGGCATCGTCGGCGGCCTTCTGAAACTTCGCCTTGTCCGCGCCGGGGATCTTGACCGCCGTCTTCAGGTGACTCGACGTCACCGAAAATCCCTCACCAACTTGTTCCAGTGTGACCGTGGCCGTCGTCTCGATGCTGTCTGCGGTCATGCCCGCGTTGCCCAGTTGTGCCGAGAGCGCCATCGAGAAGCACGCGGCGTGTGCGGCGGCGATGAGTTCCTCAGGGTTGGTCCCCTTCTCGTTCTCGAATCGCATGCGGAAGTTGTAGGGCGTCGACGAGAGCACGCCGCTCTCGGTGGATACCGTGCCCTTGCCGTCCTTCAGTCCTCCGCGCCACACGGCGCTCGCGCTTCGTTTCATATGAATGCCTCGAAGAGATGGGAGGCGAGGCTGCCTTCGACCTCGGTCAGGCCAGGCAGACCCCGCCTCTATGTGGTCAATGCGTGACAGTTGATGCAGCTGCTGCTCCGGCCGTCGCGGCCGGAGGCACCTGAGCTGCCGGCGTCGCAGGCTTGTGCGCGGTGGCGGCAGGCAGCCGTTCCTTCAGCATCCGGTCCGCGTGCGTGAAGAAATCCTCCATGGACATCTTACCCGCGTCGACGTCGGCGAGCAGCGCGCGCTGCGCCTTGTACTCACGATTCTCGATTCCTGCCTTGCTCTGCAGGAGCCGCCATGCCTTCCGGCGTTCGACGCAGAAGAGTACGAGCTGGCGCGAAAGCGTTCGGTATTCGACGTCACCATTCGATCCCTGAATGGTGATGTACACCCCGAAGTCGGGCACGTAGGATCGATGTGTCGAGACGAGGTAGCGCCGGTAGACCACGTCCTGCTGCGTGATGCGGACCAGCATGTTCTCCAGCGGGATCAGTTTCGCGAGGTCGTCCTTCTTCACCTTCTTCAGGTGATTGCGGAACCGCGCTTCTGTCGCGCACCAGTGCGCCACGGTATAGCGATACGGGGTGTTGGTGCTCTTGAGGCGCGTCTCGAACCAGTCCATGTCGATCGATGGATTGCCCTTGAGATCGAGCGCTTCCTGATACGTCTCACCCAGTCGCGGATTGAACACGAACTCCGGCGCGCCGCGCGAGTCGCGCACGCGCTGCGCCTGCGTCAGCGCCAGGTCATCGGCCACACCGTGTTCCGGCTGGCACGTGGTGAAGCACTGCAGGAACGCGGTACCGCGGTACTCGACGCCGTCGAGAATCGCGCGATAGAGCTTCGGCGCGTTGGCGATCGAGACCTGCGCGACGAACGGCGAGCCGTGTCCGGCGAGGAACGTCTCGGCCACGGTCTTCTTCTCGACGTTCTTGCCCTGCGTGGCCGCGCCAAACACGTTCATGTCGTTGCCGCCGAGCATCGGCGTCGAATCCGAGTTCTGGCCTCCGGTGTTCGAATAGACCTGCGTATCCAGCATCACCGCTTTCACGTTGGGGCGGTTCTGCAGGACGACCTTCGACATGTTCTGGTAACCGATGTCGCCCATGCCGCCATCGCCGCCGACGACCCAGACCTTCGGCATCTCGAGGATTTCCTGGTCGGTCATCGTGGCATCGGTGAAGTGCACGTACTCGTAGTACTCGCGAGGGTTGATGACGTTCTTCTCGCGATGCATGAGCGCGTCGAGCAGCCGTTCCGGGATGACCGATCGGCGGCCATGATCGACGATGAAGCTCTCACCGAGCAGCCAGCCGACGGTGATGCCGTCCTGGAACAGCGAGTTCATCCATGGATAGGGATGTGGATTGTTCGGCGGCGTCGATCCGTACACGGTGTTGCAGCCGGTGTGCGCGGCCATCGCCATCACGGACATACCGTTGGCGGCGCGGCCATCGATCGCCTGCAGGTTCTTGTGGATGAACGCCTCGTGTCGCAGTACCGAGGTCATGGCGCCGATGATGTCGCGGTCTGATATCGGACCGTGCTCCGCGATGCGCTTCCTGGTGTCCTTGTCGTCTTCGCCGCCAAGTCCCATGAGCAGGTGTGCCACTGCCTGGCGGAACAGGTCGTATTCCTCCTGACTGCGGGCTTTCATCTCGGCGAGCTTCTGTTCGCCGATCTTCTCGAGCTCATCGGCCTTCCTGCGGAAGCGGTCCGCCTTGGCGTGAAAGAGCGGCCGCATGTACGCCTCGGTGACGGCGGCCACCGAACGCAGGATGCTCTTCTCGCCGCAACCGGCGCAGGCGCCGTCGCCCGAGACCAGCGCGTCGTAGTTCTTCCGCACCATCAGCATGTTGCGGAGCGTCGCGGTCTTGGAATCCTGCGGCCGCAGGTCGTTGTAGAGCCCGAGATACTTCTGCGAGGTGTCGGGCAGCAGGTTGAGGAACGCCGTGCCGCTTTCGTGTTCGGCGTTGACCTCCTCGGTTTCCTGCACCATTCGCAGGGCCTGATGCTCGCCGCAGGCGGTGACGCAGGCGGCGCAGCCCTTGCAGAGATCAGACACGAAGATCGAGAAGATGCCGCCAGAGCCGGGACTCTTTTTCTCGGGCGTCGCGAAGATCGCGTTCGCCTTCTGATACGCCATCGGCACTTTGTCGATGACGTTGAAGAACTCCTCCTTCGCTTGCGGCGAGAAGCCGTCGACCTCGTGCGTCACCTTGCGGATGAATTCCTGGGGACGCGGCGCTTCGTCCTTCGCTGAGATCGCGCTGCGCATCAGCTCGCGCGTGCGGTGGCTGATCTCGGGCAGCAGGCTCAACATCTTCTGACGTTCGGTGCGGTCGCTCACGTAGTTGCTGACGGCGGTACGAAGAAGAGTCTCGAGATCCTGCGAACAGTTCGGGAGCGCGGTGTCGGGGCAGACCGCGATGCATTCCATGCACTGAGTGCAATTCTCTGGAATGTAGAGCGGCGTCTCCCGGCGTGCGACGTACTTCGACGCCGTGTCGCCGCTGCCTGCGGCCATGATGCCGAGCGACGCGTAGGCGTTGGCCGGCTGGTGATACCCGAGCTTCGCCCGGAAGTTCCGATCGAACTCGGCGACGCGCGTCAGAGGCGTGCGTGCCTCCTGCTCGTGCGGCAGCGGAATCGTACGGCACCCGGTGCCGCAGCCTTCGCTCGCCGCCAGGCTCTCGGGCATGACCACCGGGAGCAGCGCCTTGCCGCGCAGCGTCGAGCGGTCGGGGGCCTCGATCGCCCCGACATTGATCTCTCGCACCAGCTCGAAGCCCTTGGTCATGACCTCCATGTTGGAGTTCACCACCGCCTCACCGAGCTTGCCGAACTTCTTCACGTACTGCTTGTGGACGGCGTCGCGGAACTGCTCGGGCGTGATGCGGAAATCCTGCAGCATCGGCGACACCGAGAAGAACGCGCCGAGAAACGCATTGCCCTGCATGCGGAGCTGCAGGTCGGCGCGGTCGGTCGCCTCGCGCGCGATCTTGAATCCGGGCAGCGTGAAGACACGGATGTTGTTGTCGATGATCTGTTTCCGCGCCCACAGCGGCAGCCGCTCCCACGCGGCCTCGCCTTCTTCGTCCGATTCCCACACGAGGCATCCGCCCTCCGACATGCCGTCGAGCGGGTTGGTGTGCGTGAATGCCTTCGGATCGCAGCACAGGACGACGTTGACGTGGCGGAGATCGCAGTTGACGCGAATACGTTCCGGTGCCGCGATCATGAAATAGGACGTCGGCGCGCCCTTCTTCTCGGATCCGTATTTCGGGTTCGCGCTGACGTGGATGATCTCCTTCGGGTTGCCGAATTCGTCGACGACCCTGTCGCGGTCATAGAGCAGATCGTTGAGGTCGCCGATGATCGCCCCCAGGTTCTTGCCAGTGGTGATGGCGCCCCATCCGCCGACCGAGTGGAAGCGGACCGCGATTGCCTTGTCGGGCAACAGCGATGGTGTGTCCTCCGATTTCACCTCGTACGGATGATCG
Source organism: Vicinamibacterales bacterium (assembly GCA_035263125.1). Lineage (GTDB taxonomy): Bacteria > Acidobacteriota > Vicinamibacteria > Vicinamibacterales > UBA2999 > Gp6-AA40. The sequence goes on along the minus strand of DATFRP010000203.1, from coordinate 79,455 downwards.
ACGCCGAGCACCATGAAGGAGGCGCCGTCCGACGCGCGCTTGCCGTCTTTGCGTGCGCGCTGTCCCACCGCGAATTCATACGCGCCGATCGTGTGCTCGGGTCTGAAATCGCGCGATCCGAGCCCGTAGACGCCGCCGAACAGGCGCGGCATCTGGTCGGCGGTTATCGTCGGAAGGCCTGCTTCGCCCTGTAGTGCCTTGTTGAGCGCGGTGCGAATGTCGCGGCCCATGGGGTTGTCGCCTGCCATGGGTTCATCGGTCCGTTCGAGCACGATGACGTTCTTCTTCCCGGCGAGCGCCTTGACGACCGCTGCTTCAGGGAAGGGGCGGAAGACATTGATGTGAATCGACCCGACGGTGACTCCGCGCTGCTCGCGCAAATGGTCGACCGCCGCTTCGATGTTCTCCGCGGCCGACCCGAGCGATACGAACACGGTGTCGGTATCGTCGGTTTTGTACTCGGTCACCAGTCCGTAGTAACGGCCGGTCAGCTCGGCGAAGTCCTTGTACGCCGCCTCGAAGAAGTCGAGGATCGGCTCGGTGAAGTTGTTCCGTCGCGCAACGACGCCCTGCATGTAATGCTCCTGGTTCTGGACCGGGCCGAGGAGCACAGGGTTCGTCAGATCGATCATCTTCGGCACACGGCGACGCGACGGGCCGAAGAGAATTCGCTGGCTTTCAGTCGGGCACTCGATGATGTCCTCGGGTGCCCCGAGGTACTCGCGGATCAGCGCCGACTCGTGTTTGTAGAACGTTCGCTCGAGATGCGACGTGAGGAACCCGTCCATCACGTTCATCCCGGGCGTCAGGCTGAGCTCGGTGACGCGCCGGAGAATCAGCGCCTGGTCTGCCGCCTGTTGCGCATCCTTCCCGAAGACGATGATCCAGCCGGTGTCGAGCGCCCCGTATACATCGTCGTGGCCACAGTGGACGTTGAGCGCGTGCTTGGTCAGCGCACGCGCGGCCACCTCGAGCACCATCGTCGAGCATTTGCCCGGTGCGTGGTAGTACTGCTCCACGCCATAGACGACGCCCTGGCCCGACGTGTAGTTGACGACGCGCTTCCCGCACACCGAATGCGCGATCGCGCCCCCCTGGGCGGCGTGTTCGCCCTCGGCTTCAATCGCGATGGTGTTGCGGCCGAATGCGTTGAGCTTGCCTTCAGCGAACGCCTGCTGGTACAGCTCGCCTCCCTCGGTCGAAGGCGTGATGGGGTAGAACACGCCTGCGTCCGCAATGCGAGTTTCGGTGTGATAGGAAACCAGTTGGTTGCCGTTGGCGGTGATACGAACGCCGGGGTAGCGAGGCCTGGACATCATCAGGACGACCTCCGCGAAACCGACCGAGCGACGACGGGACGAGGAACGAAGTTAAGGCCAGATTCTATCTGAAAAGAAATGTAGACGGTCAGGGGACAGCCGTGTTATCAAAGGCGCCCTAGTGACACTCATTACTCATGGAGTGCATGAGTGTTACTCATTAGTGCTCAGTCACTCGTCCACTAGTCCCCGGTTTCCATGTCGAAAGGGGGGCGGTCGTGGCGTTGCTTTCGTGCCTCGCGGACATCCTGAAGCGCGAGCGTGTGCCGTATCTCACGCTGCATCATCCGCCCGCCTTCACGGCCCCAGAACTCTCAGCCATCGCGCACATTCCAGGTCGTCAATCGGCCAAGGTGGTCATCTGCATTGCCGACGGCCGGCCGTTGCAAGCGGTCGTGCCTGCTCACTACTCCGTCGATCTCGAGGTGCTCCGGACGCTCGCGCAAGCGGTGTCGCTGCGGCTCGCGAACGAGAACGAGATCGCGGCGCTGTATCCCGAGTACGAAGTCGGTGCCATGCCGCCATTCGGCATGATGCACGGCCATCAGGTGTTCGTCGAACGATGCTTCGTTGGTGAGCCCGAGATGATCTTCAATGCCGGCACGCACACCGATTCGTTGTGCATGCACTACGCCGATTTCGCCGAGGTCGTCAGGCCGATTGTCGGCACCTTCGGCAGGGCGCCGCGCGGTGAGCGGCGCCGTGTACTGCGGTATCGAGTGCGCCGAGTCGAGCAGGCGTGACAAACGTGGTGTCCGCCTTCAGGCGGACCTCAGGTCCGGCTAAAGCCGGACACTACATCCTAGGAAAACAGGGTGGCAGCGACGCGCTGGGCGAGCGCGACCCATGGGGCCGGATACACGCCGACGCCGACGACGCCGAGCGCACAGATCGCGATCGCGGCGCCGAGCAATCCTGGCATGCGCACCGGATCGGAGCGCGTTGGTGCTTCGATGTACATCCGTCGCGCGACGACGAGGTAGTAGTACAGCGCGACGACGGTCAGAACCGCGCCGACGAACACGAGGCCATACAAGCCGCGCTCGGCCGCCGCGATGAAGATGTACAACTTCGCCCAGAAACCGGCCACGAACGGGATTCCGCCGAGCGAGAGCAGAAATACGAGCATGCAGAGCGCGAGGAGCGGCGATCGCTGGGCCAGGCCGCGATACGCGTCGATGCCGTCGGACTGCTCCGAACGCGCCACGACCTCGACGACCAGAAACGCACCCATGTTTCCGAAGAGGTACGCGACGAGATAGAAGAGGATCGTTGCGACGCCCGCGCTCGAGAATGCGGCGAATCCGATCAGCATGTACCCGATATGCGCGATGCCGGAGTAGGCCAGCATGCGCTTGATGTTCTGCTGCGGGATCGCCATCAGGTTGCCGGTGATGATCGTCATGCCGGCGAGGGTCGCGATGAACGGCATCCAGAACAGCGCTGCACTTCCCACGCCTTCGACGTAGAGACGAATGAGCGCGACGAAGCCCGCCGCCTTCGGCGCGACTGAGAGCCACGCGACGAACGGCGTGCTCGCGGCCTCATAGGTGTCGGGCGCCCACATATGGAACGGGAACGCGGCGATCTTGAAGCCAAGTCCCGCGAGTAGCAATCCCATACCGAGCATCATCAAGGGATGCCCGTCACGCAGCGCCTGCGGGATCGCCGCGATCGCCGTGGTGCCGGTGATCCCGAACACGAAGGACATACCGTAGGCGATGATCGCGGACGAGACGGTGCCGACGAGGAAGAACTTGAGCGCCGCTTCCGGTGCCACGGCGTCGCGCTTCAGGAATCCCGTGAGCACGTACAGCGGAATCGACATCAGCTCGAACGCCACGAACAGCAGGATCAGCTCGCGCGCCGACGCGAGCACCAGCATGCCGAGGAGCGAGATCAGCAGCGCGAAGTAGTATTCCGAGGCGCGACGATTGAACGTGGGTTGTCGCAGTGTGAGCGATCCAAGGAGGCACACGCCTGACGCCACCAGAAAGAGTCGCTTGGCGAAGAGCGCCAGCCCATCTTGCACGAACGTGCCGTTGAAGAGGGCTCCCTCCTGCGCAAAATGCATGACGCCCAGCACGGCGAGCAGTCCGGCGAACGTGATCCAGCCGATCGCCCGTGACGGCTTGATCAGCCCGGCGATCAACACGACCACCGCGACGCCGAAGAGCGTCACTTCCGGCACCAGCGGTGAGCCCAGGGTGAACGTCATCGTCCCAGTCTCGCGAGAAGGGGAATAGTCGACGTATCGATCGGATGCATGGCCAGGCCGGGCACGACTCCAAACAGCACGAGTGTCACCACGAGGATTCCGAGCGCCGCCCACTCGGTGCCCTGGGCATCAGGCAGATGCTGGAAGTGTGGATCGTCGCTCTTCTTCCCCCAGAAGATCTGCTTCGCCACGCGCAGCACGTAGACCGATGTGAGGAACGCACCGAGCACGCCAGGGAACAGCCACCACCTGTGCGCCGAGCTCCACGCACCGAGAAACGTGAGGAGCTCCGCGAGGAAACCAGCGGTGGCTGGAAGTCCGAGCGAGGACAGGCCGCCGATGGTGAACGCCGTGGCGATGCCCGGCATCATCGAGCCGAAGCCGCCCATCTTGAAGATCTCACGCGAGTGCGCCTTCTCGTACACCAGTCCCACGAGCGCGAAGAAGAGGCCGGTCATGATGCCGTGCGCGAACATCTGGAAGACCGATCCATTGAGCCCGACCACCGTCAACGTCGCCGCGCCCAGCATGACGACGCCCATGTGTGACACCGACGAGTACGCGATCACGTACTTCAAGTCGGTCTGCGCCATCGCGCTCAACGCGCCGTAAACGATGTTGATGCAGGCGATGAGGCCGACGAGCCACGCCCACTGCACGGCGGCCTCCGGGAGCAGGCCGATGCCAAGCCGCACGACGCCGTAGGCGCCGAGCTTCATCAGCACGCCCGCGTGCAGCATCGAGACCGCCGTCGGCGCCGACGCGTGACCGTCGGGCGACCAGGTGTGAAGGGGCCAGATGCCGGCGAGCACGCCGAAGCCGAGGTAGAAGGCGAGAAACACCCAGCTTTGCAGCGTTGGATCGATCCGCATTGCCGCAAAGTCGAGGAAGGAGAACGATCGCGATCCGCCCGCCACGTACAGCGCAAGAATGCCGACGAGGATGAACGCCGACCCGAGCAGCAGATACAGCGTCAGCTTCATCGCGGCGTACTCTTTGGTCCCAACGCCCGTTCGGCCCATCGCCCATCCGAAGATGCCCTGCGGTCGCACGTGGCCGGACGAACCCCAGATGCCGATCAGCAGATACATCGGCAGCACGGCGATCTCGTAGAACAGGAAGAACACGAACAGGTCGAGCGAGACGAAGACGCCGTAGACGCCGGTCACGAGGATGAGCAGCAGCGCATAGAACTCCTGGCTGCGCTCCTTCACCGTCCACGACGCGAACACGCCGGCGAAGATGATGATCGACGTGAGCAGGCACATCAGCGCGCTCATGCCGTCGATTGCGAGCTGATACGAGATGCCAAGTGAGGGAACGAGCGCGAAGCGCTCCTGAAACTGGAATCCCGCCGCGGTGCGATCGTACGAGCCGTAGGCCCACACCGAGGCCATCAGCGAGACCAACGCGCCGACGAGCGACACCCACCGCACGAGCAGTGGGCTTCGGCGCGCGAGGAACATGACGATCAGCGCCGCGACGAACGGCGACCAGGTCATCACCGAGAGCACAGGAATTCCCATCACGCGAGCGCCCACCGCATCCAGAGCATGAGAAGGAGAAGACCGACCGCGACGCCGTACACGTAGTCCTGCGCGCGTCCGGTCTGGATCGTCCGAATGTCATCGCCGGCGCTGACCGTCCAGGCGCTGACCACATTGAGCACGCCGTCGACCAGGTATCGATCGACCCACCCGACGAATGTCGAGAACGCGAACAGCGCGAACCCGAGGACGCCCTCGAAGAGGTCGTCGATCCAGAACTTCGCGATCGCGGCGCGGCGGATCGGCGCGAACATCGCCGCGAGCGACGCGGCGTCGATCGTCCGGCGCTGATACGTCAGCCACGCGAGCGCGATGCCCGCGATCGCGACCCCGATTGCGGCGGGCGTCAGCCAGCCAGGCGCCGTCTCGTGCCCGGCCCCGGCGACGATCGGCACGTGGCCGGCGATCGTCGAATAGACGCCGACGACGAGCGCCAGCGCCGCAAGAATCCACAGCGGCAGCAGCATCGTCATCGGCGGGTCGTGCGGTTCGTGATGGCGATCGTGGGGGCCGCGAGGATCGTGTGGGCCGCCTTTAGGCGGCGCGTGCTCGGGCCGGCTGAAGCCGGCCCCCACGAGGGAGGGCTGCGCAGCCGGTGTTGCGAAGAACGCGAGGAACACCACTCGGAACATGTAGAAAGCGGTCAGGAACGCCACGATCATCAGCAGCACGAACGGGCCGGTCTGATGCGCGCCGAGCGATGCGCCCAGGACGCCCTCCTTCGAGACGAACCCGGCGAAGAAGGGAATGCCCGCGAGCGACAGTGTGCCGATGATGAAAACGGCGGCGGTCTGGGGCATGCTCTTCGCGAGCCCGCCCATCCGCGGCAGATCGTTGCTGCCGACGGCATGAATTACCGCGCCCGCGCCGAGGAAGAGCAGCGCTTTGAACAAGCCGTGGGTCAGCAGGTGGAGGAATCCAGCCGCCGAGATGCCGGCGCCGATCGCCGCCATCATGTATCCGAGCTGCGAGACGGTCGAGTACGCGAGCACGCGCTTGATGTCGTCCTGCACGCACGCGAGGACGGCGGCGAGCAGCGCAGTGAAGGCGCCGATCCACGCGACGATCAACAGCACATCGGGCGTCAGCGCAAACAGCCAGGACGTGCGATGCAGCAGATACACACCGGCTGTCACCATCGTGGCCGCGTGAATCAGGGCAGAGACCGGTGTCGGACCTTCCATCGCGTCGGGCAGCCAGACGTGCAGCGGGAACTGCGCCGACTTGCCCATCGCGCCGAGGTAGATGCAGAACGTGATGATCGACAGACCGGCGACCGGCAGCGTGCCGCTCGCGACCATCGCCCGCATCGCCATGAAATCGAAGGTGCCCGAGAGCCGCCAGAGCAGGACGATCCCGATCAGCAATCCGACGTCGCCTGCCTTCGTCGTCCAGAACGCCTTGACTGCCGCGCGCGCCGCTTCAGGCTTCTGATACCAGAAGCCGATCAGCAGGTACGAGCACAAGCCGACCAGCTCCCAGCAGATGAACAACTGCAGGAAGTTGGGCGCGAGCACGAGCCCCATCATCGAGAACGCGAAGAGCGACTGATACGTGTAGTAGCGCCCGAGCGCCGCGGGCGGCTCGTCGTGCAGGTAGCCGAGCGAGTAGAGCTGCACCAGACATGCGACGAGCGCGACGAGCGTGAGCATGACCGTCGAATCGGCATCGGCGAGCACGCCGACGTGTGCGAGCGTCGTCCCGTTGGAGGGCAGCCAGTCCCACACGAGTCGGGTGACCACCCCCTCAGCGTGCGCGCGCCATGCAAGAACGGCTGACGCGAGCGAGCCTGCCGCAAACAGCACGGACAAGTACGCAGCCGGTCGCCCGGCCCGCCTCAGCGGTGCGACGATCGCCAGCATGAGGAACGCGGCCGCGGGAAGCAGCAGCGAGATGAGCGCGAGCGTGCCAGGGTCGGTCGTCATCCCTTGAGCAGATCCAGATGATCCGCCATGACCGTCTTGCGGACGCGAAACAGCAGGATCACGATCGCCAGTCCAATGGCTGCTTCCGACACCGTGATGCAGATGGTGAACACCGTAAACACCATGCCGATCGTGCTCCCGGCAAAGCGCGAGAACGCAATCAGGTTGATGTTGACCGCATTGAGCATCAGCTCGATGCCGAGCAGGATGCCGACCGTGTTCCGGCGCGTGACGACCCCGAAGAGGCCGATGCAGAAGACGACGGCGCTGAGAATCAGATAAGCCTGCAAACCCACGGCGTCAGTCCTCGGGGCGCGCAAAATACATCGCGCCAAGCATGGCCGCCAGCATCAGTACGCCGAGCAGTTCGAACGGCAGCACGAAGGTGGTCAGGATGCTCTCGCCGACCAGTCGCGTCACATCGCCTTCGATCGGCGGCCTCGTCATCGCCAGGGGTCGCAGCCCGATTGCCCGCACGATGTAAAACAGGATCGCAGCGGACACGACTGCGCCGCCCGCGAGATTCCGGGTGGTCTGCGTCAGCCGCTCTCCGATGAGTCGCTCGGTCACCACGATCGCAAAGACGACGATCGTGATGACGCCGCCGGCGTAGAGCAGCAGCTGCACCGCGGCGAGGAATTCGGCATCGAGCAGCAGAAAAACGCCGGCCGTGCCGGTCAACGCGAGGGCCAGCCACAACACCGCATGGAACAGGTTCTTGGTCAGGACGACTGCGAGTGCCGACCCGACGAGAATCACGGCAAGGCTCCAGAAGGCCAGCGGTTCCATCACGCGTCGCTCCCGGCGGGCTTGGCGTGCTCTTCGGCGCGCGCCATCTTCGGCGGCCCCTGCATGGCCCGCAGCAGATTGCCGGTCGCCCACGACTGCTGATACTGCAGGCCGATCGCATGCAGGCGATCCTTGTCGAGCAGCATCTCGCGCCGATCAGCGGTCGCCAGATCGAACGACTTCATCATGACGATGGCGTCGGTCGGGCAGACCTGGACGCACAGCTCGCAGAATTCGCAGGCGTAGAGCTCGAGCGAGAAGCTCTTCGCGTAGTTCCGCTTCTCGCTCTTGAGCATCTCCACTTTGATGACCGCCGGCGGGCAGACGTACTCACACAGACGGCAGCCGATGCACGCTTCCTCGCCCGTGTCCTTCTCGTAGACGAGCGCGAGCAGTCCGCGATACCGATCCGGGTACGTGCGCTCCTGGTCCGGGTAGTGCACCGTAATCGGTTTCCTGAACAGATTCACAAGCGTCACCCACATCGCCTTGGCGACCGCGCGTACGATCGTCACAGGGTTGGTTGGGCTTGCTGCGCGAGTGGGGGTCGTACCTGTAGCGCGGGTCCTTTCGGACCCGCCGGGGCTGGTGGGGCTGGTGGGATTGATGGGGCGAGTGGGGAGCGTGGCGTTAGACACCGGCCCTCCACACCACGACGATCGCCGTGCTGATCAACAGCAGCAGCGTCGCCGGCATCAGCACTTTCCACGACAGCGTCAGGATCTGATCGACGCGGATGCGCACGAAGCTCCAGCGCACCCAGGTAATCAGCAGGAACAGGAACATCGCCTTCAACAGGAGCCAGAGCGGCCCGAGCCACTCCGGTCCAGGACCGGCCCACGCGCCGAGGAAGAGCACGGCCCCCAGGAATGACGACCCGATGATGTGCGCGTACTCGCCAAGCTGAATCAGCGCGAACTTCATTCCGGAATACTCGACGCGGAATCCCGCGACGAGCTCCGATTCGGCCTCCAGGATGTCGAAGGGCACGCGGTTCTCCGCCGCCAGCGTCGACACGATGAAGAAGACGAACGCCAGCTGCCCGATGACGGGATAGAAGGCGAACCAGAGTCCTGCCTGCGCCGACGCGATGTCCGACAACTTCAGCGACCCGGCGAGCAGCACCGGCACGAGCGCCGCGAAGATGAAGGGCAGGTCATACGAGATGATCTGATTCACCGCGCGCATCGCCGAGAGCAGCGCGTACTTGTTGTTCGATCCCCAGCCGGCCATGAAGAGGCCGACGATCTCCATCGACGACACCGCGAGGAAGAACAGGATGCCGATATTGAGATCAGCGACGCCGAGCCCCGGCGCGAACGGAATCGTCGCGAAGATCAGCATGCACGGGATGAGGAACACGATCGGCGCGAGGTTGTAGACACGTCGATCCGCTGTGCGCGGGACGATGTCTTCCTTCATCATCAGCTTCAGCGCGTCGGCGATCGGCTGCAGCAACCCGTGTGGACCCACGCGATACGGACCGATGCGCGACTGCATCCGCGCCGCGAACTTCCGCTCGAGCAGCGTCACGTACGTCACCATGCCGATCACGGCGTTGAGCACGATGAACGGCCCGATGAGCGCGACCAGCCACGAAGGCAGCGCTGCCGTCATCGATCCACCTCACCAAAGACCGGATCGACCGAACCCATGATCGCCACGACGTCGGCGACTTTGTGGCCCGGGATGATGTGGGGCAGCACGGACAGATTCGAGAACGACGCGCCACGCCACTTCATGCGATAGGGTTTCGCGCTGCCGTCGGCCACCAGGTAGCAGCCGACTTCGCCACGCGGCCCCTCGACGCGCGCGTACGCCTCGCCCTTGGGGATGCGAATCTGCGCCACCGACTTCAGACCCGGGCGCGACGAGATCGGACCGGGCGGCAGCCGATCGAGCACCTGACGGACAATCTTGATCGACTCGCGGAACTCGACCATCCGCACCCGGTACCGCGCGAAGCAATCTCCGGCGGTCTCGACCGGGACGTTGAACGTGAAATCCTCATACGAGGAGTAGGGCGCCGCGCGACGGAGATCGAAGGCGATCCCCGACCCGCGCAGCAGCGGACCGGCGATGCCCACGTCTTCGGCCAGTTCCCTGCTGATGACGCCGACTCCCTTCGCACGGGCAAAGAAGAAAGGGTTGTCTTCGAGCAGGGCGTCGTACTCGCCAATCCGTTGATCGATGAAATCGATCGTCTCGCGGCACTTCCGTTCCCAGCCTTCGGGGATGTCGTAGCGCGTGCCGCCGACCTGATAGAACCCGTAGAGCAGTCGCGCGCCGACGAGCATCTCGAACAGGTCGAGAATCATCTCCCGTTCGCGGATGCAGTAGAGGAACACCGTGGCGCCGCCGCCGAGGGCGCCGCCCATGTCCATGCACCACGTCCCCAGCCACAACAGGTGCGAGGCGACGCGCTGCAGTTCCGCCATGATCACGCGCAGATACTGCGCGCGCTTCGGAACCTCGATCTTCCCAATCTGCTCAGCCGCGAGGACGTACGCGAACTCGCTCGTCATCGCCGCCACGTAATCGGTCTTCGATGCGATCGACGGGTACTGCGCGTAGGTCAGCGTCTCGGACAGCTTCTCGTGGCAGCGATGCAGATATCCGATCACCGCGTCGACACCGGCGATCGTCTCCCCCTCGAGCGTCAGAATCGCGCGGAATACGCCGTGCGCCGAGGGGTGCTGCGGCCCCATGTTCATCATGAGGCGCTCGCCGCCGGAATAGTCGAACTCGACGCGGGAAGTCTTGGCGGTTTCCAGCATTAGCGATAGGGGGGATGCGGCGTGTCGACCGCGTAAGACTTCAGAAGCGGATGCCCTTCCCAATCGTCGCCAAGCAGGATGCGCCGCAAATCAGGATGGCCTTCGAAGTGGATACCGAACATGTCGTAGCACTCGCGTTCCATCCAGTCGGCGCCGCGATACACCGGCACGAGCGATGGACACGTAGACACTCCGGGGCCGAGCCGCGTTTTCATCGTCACCGATACGCCGTCATTCAGGTTGTCGATGCGCGCGACGACCTCGAGGCCCTGCTCCTTCCAGTCGACTGCCGAGGAGAACGAGAAAAAGCGGCACCCGAGCGTCGTCTTGGCGAACTGCGCGAACGACAGCCACTGATCGACGGGCAGCGTCACCACGAGCGGCGTGTCGCCCTCGACCTGCGCGCCCGAGTAGCGTTCACCGATCAACGTTCTCGCCTGTTCTCGCGTCACTGTCTCAGTCGACTTTGGGGTTGGGGGCGGCTCGCTTGCCGGTCCGTTTGAAATGCGCGATCTGGTCCTGCAACAGCAGGAGCCCGTTCAGCAGGCTCTCCGGTGGCGGCGGGCATCCCGGCACGTAGACATCGACCGGAATGACCCGGTCCACGCCTTTGACGACGTGATAGCCGTGGCGGAACGGTCCGCCCGAGTTGGCGCACGAGCCCATCGAAACGGCCCACTTGGGGTCCGGCATCTGGTCGTAGATCCGCTCGAGCATCGGCGCCATCTTGATCGTCACGGTGCCGGAGACGACCATGAGATCGGAATGTCGGGGCGACGCCCAGGGCACCATCCCGAGGCGCTCGACGTCGAACCGGCTCGCGAAGGTGGCCATCATCTCAATCGCGCAGCAGGCCAGCCCGAAGGTCACCGGCCAGACCGACGACTTCCGCGCCCAGTTGAGAAACGAGTCGGCCACCGTCGTGACGACGAAGCCGCCCGGAAAGCTGTGAATGCCTTCCGTGAGCGACTCGAAGAGCGACGAGTGCTTGTCGTCCTCCGGCCGTCGTTGATGAAGCTGCTCCCACTCCTGAAGATCCTTGATGTTTCTCCAGATGGGGGCTGGGACCTGAGGGATTGGGGGCTTTATTTCCACTCGAGGATGCGCTCCCGGTACGCGTAGACCCACCCCAGCGAGATGATCGCCAGGAACATGAGCATCGAGAGAATACCCCAGCGGCCGAGTCCGCGGACGACGAGCACCCAGGGGAAGAGGAAGATGGCCAGCGCGTCGAAGATGATGAAGACGAGCGCCACGAGATAGAACCCGACGGGAAACTGCACCCAGGCGGGGCCGATGGGCTCGGCGCCGCATTCGTAGTTCTCTACCTTGGCCGCAAAAGGACGCCTGGGACTGAGCACCCATGCCATCCCGAGCGAGACCAAAGCAAAGGCCAGGATGAAACCGAAATAAATCGCGACCGGCCCGTAACTGCTCACCGCGCCAATACTATCCCAGGCTCCGGGTTTGGGCTCTAGACTCCGGTCCGCAGCCGAAAGCCAGAGCCAGGAGCCTACCGAAAGCTCTCCATAATCTCATCGAGCGCAGCGCGTCCCGGCCGTGTTTTCGACACGTCGAGCGTCGCCAGCGGCTCGTCGACGAGCCCGAGCAGCTCGATGAAGTCCTGCTTGTCCGGCTCCAGATACAGAATTCCGGTGGCGAACTCGCCTCTGGCCGATGTGTCGCGCAGGAGCCGCAACGCGCTGACTTTGTCCATCGGGTTGTAGTTCTCGGCAATTTTCGTGAGCAGCAGCTTCGATCCGTTGTGCAACGTAACCGCTGTGGTGGTGCCGGCGTCGTAGTCGACGTTGATGTCGTCGAAGTAGGGCACGAAGCTCACGTCGCCGAGCGGCTCCTCGTGGTCCTTCGCATACGAATAGCTCTTGGTCGATCCGTCGTGATCGTTGAAGGTCACACACGGCGAGAGGACGTCGATCATGCAGGTGCCGCGATGGCTGAGCGCGGCCTTGAGGATCGACTTCAGCTGCTTCGGATCGCCCGAAAACGACCGCGCGACGAACGAGGCGCCCAGCTCGATGGCGAGGATGCAGGTGTCGATCGGCGGCAGATCGTTGACCACGCCGGTCTTGAGCGTGGAACCGAGATCGGCTGTCGGTGAGAACTGGCCCTTGGTCAGTCCGTAGCAGCCGTTGTCTTCGATGATGTAGATCATCGGGAGGTTGCGCCGCATGAGATGGACGAACTGCCCGATGCCGATCGCTCCGGTATCGCCGTCGCCGCTCACGCCGATCGCGATCATCTTGCGGTTCGAGACGACGGCACCGGTCGCGACCGACGGCATGCGGCCGTGCACCGAGTTGAAGCCGTGCGCCTGGTTGAGGAAATACGCAGGGCTCTTGCTCGAGCAGCCGATACCGGAAAGCTTGACGACCTGAGTGGGATCGACGCCCATCTCGTAGAACGAGTCGATGATGCGCTCGGTGATCGCGTTGTGTCCGCATCCGGCGCAGAGGGTCGTCTTGCTGCCGCGATACGCCACGGGCTCGAGCCCGATCCGATTGATCTTCTTTCCCGGTGCCGTTGGAGTCGCCATTCGTGGTTGTCCTCGCGCGGGCTCGAGCCCGCGCTCTACGAAGTCGCTACGTGTCGTCGCTCGTAGCGTGCGGGCTTCAGCCCGCGCTAAACCCGTTCTTGTTTCATCAATTCGGTCGTCACCGTGCGCCCGTCGATTGGAAGCCCGGCGTAATGGGGGATGGCGCGCAGCTTGGCGATCTGCTGCGGCGTGCATTCCATCCTGAGCAGCGACAGCATCTGGCTGTCGCGGTTCTGCTCGACGACGTACACCCGGTCGCACCGTTCGATGAACTCGAAGACCTCCGGTGTGAACGGGTACGCCCGCAGCCGCAGATAGGACGTGTCGAGCCGATGCTCGTTGCGCAGCTGGTCGCGTGATTCCACGATCGCCCAGTGCGTCGTCCCATACGCGATGAGGCCCACCTTGCCGGAGGCGACCACGTCGACCTCGGGCCTGGGCACGAGCGTCCGGGCGGTCTCGAACTTGCGCGCCAGACGCGCGAGGTTCTTCGAGTAATCCTCGGCCCGCTCGCTGTACTGCGCCATCTCATTGTGGCCAGAGCCGCGCGTGAAGTACGCCGGCATGCCATCACCGGGCACCGTGCGGTACGGCACGCCGTCGCCGTCCACGTCCTTGTAACGGCCCCACTGGCCGATCCGCTTCAGCTGCTCGGCGTCGAGCCGCTTGCCGCGATTGAGCGGCTTGGTCGGGTACTCGAACGGCCTGGCCATCCAGGTGTTCATGCCGAGATCGAGGTCGGTCATCACGAACACGGGTGTCTGAAGCTGCTCGGCGATGTCGAACGAATCCATCGACATCGTGTAGCACTCTGTCACCGATGCCGGGATCAGGAGGGGGTGCTTCGTGTCGCCGTGCGAGAGAACAGCCGCTGACAGGATGTCCTGCTGGCCTGTTCTCGTGGGCAGACCCGTCGACGGCCCGCAACGCTGCACGTCGAAGATAACCGCAGGAATCTCAGCGTAGTAACCGAGGCCGGTGAACTCGGCCATCAGCGATATCCCCGGTCCCGCAGACGAGGTCATCGCCCGCGCGCCAACCCAGCCCGCCCCGAGCACCATCCCGAGGGCGGCGAGCTCGTCTTCCGCCTGAATCACCGCATAGGTCGTTTTGCCCGTTTCCGGATCGCGCCGATATTTCTTCAGGTAGTCGATCAGCGATTCGCAGAGCGATGAGGACGGCGTGATCGGGTACCACCCGACGAAGGTGACGCCGGCCATCATGCAGCCGATCGCGGCTGCGGCGTTGCCTTCGATGAGGATCATCCCCTGCGTCTTGTTCATCGGCGCCACGACGAACGGATCCTGCTTCGTGAGGTTCGCGTCGGCGTAGTCGTAGCCGGCCTTGAGCGCGGCCAGGTTCATGTCGATGGCCTTCTGCTTCTTGCCAAGCTGCTTACGCAGCGCTTTCTCCATCTGCGCCATCTCGATCGACAGCAGGCGCGACAGCACGCCGTCATAGACCATGTTACGCACGAGCCGGCGCAGCTTGGCGTCGTGCGTGATCGGTTGCATCAGCTTGTCGAAGGGAACCGGGTAGAAGACGAGGTCTGTGCGGAGCTCGTTGAGCTTGAGCGGCTCGTCGTACACTGCAGCCGCGCCCGGCGCCAGCGACATCACGTCTTCCCTGGCGGTCTCGGGGTTCATCGCGACCAGGAAGTCGACCTCTTTCTTGCGGCCGATGTATCCGTTCGCGCTGGCCCGGATCGTGTACCAGGTGGGAAGTCCTGCGATGTTCGAGGGGAACATGTTCTTCCCCGCGACCGGCACGCCCATCTGGAAGATCGATCGGAGGAGAACCAGGTTGGCGGTCTGGCTGCCAGACCCGTTGACGGTGGCGACCTGTATGGCGAAATCGTTAACGATGCGCTCGGTATGTTGATGGGGGCCGGCTTCTTGGACGGCGGCGTCGGTCACGGACATTGTTCGAACCTTCTCCCGGGCTCAGCCACATAACTAGCAGAAAAGATTGCGGATGTTTGGTTGAACCGATCAAGAAATTATAACACCTAGAACAGTTTTACCTCGACGACGGTGCCTTCTTCGACGACGTCGACATCAGCCGGAATCTCGATGTACCCGTCGGCGCGCGACATGCTCGTGATGTCGCCAGACGCCTTGAAGGCGGGCATGGCGGCACCGTACTCGATGCGCACCGTAAAGAACTGGTGCCGTCCGGGCGCAGAGATCACACGAGCCCCAAGAGGAAGCGTGAGCGACCGGACGATCTGATCCGGTAGCCGCGCAATCCGCCGGAGCGCGGGCGCGAGCAGGATGTACGCGTTCGAGAGGCACGAAGTCGGATACCCAGGCATGCCAAAGACGAGGTGTCCGCGGATGCGTCCGAGCGCCGTCGGCTTCCCGGGTTTCACGGCCACCCCGTGAAAGAGCACTTCACCTTTTGCCGAGATGACATCGAGGATCAGGTCGCGCTCTCCGACTGAGCTCCCGCCCGAGAACACGAGCACGTCCTGCTCGAGGCATTCCTCCACGGCACGCGACAGATCGTCGATCGTGTCGACCGCAGTTCTGTACGGCACGGCGATGCCGCCGTGCTCGACGACGACCGCCGACACCGTGAAGCGATTGATGTCGTAGATCTGTCCAGGCCCGAGCGGCTGTCCCGGCTCGATGATTTCGTTGCCGGTCGACAGAATCGCGACGCGCGGCTTGGCGTACACCTCGACGGCAGTGAGACCGAGCGCGGCGAGCGCGCCCACCCGGCTCGCGTTGAGTGGCGTCCCCGGCTTCAGCACGGTCTGGCCCTTCTGGATATCGGCGCCCTGCCGTCCGATGTTCTGTGCCGGCGTGACCGGCGCGGCGATGCGAATAGCGTTGGTCGCATCGCTGACGGTGTCCTCGACCATCACGACCGCGTCAGCACCAGTGGGCATTGGTGCCCCGGTGGCGATCTCGATGCACTGTCCCGGGCCGACGGCGTGCACCGCGATCTGACCCGTGAACACCTTCTCGATACAGGTGAGTGTTCGCGGTTTCACGCGGCTTGCGCCAGCCGTGTCTTCAGCGCGTACCGCGTAACCGTCCATTGCCGCCCGCGGGAACGGCGGCACGTCGGCGCTCGAGGTGATCGTCTCGGCGAGCACCCGGCCGATGGCCGAAGACAACGCCACACGCTCGACCCGCGTGATCGGCTCGATCGCGCGATCGATGATCGCGCGCGCCTCCTCGAGCGCGATCGTGTCTTTGAAGGGTCTCATGGAGGTCATTTTCTCAATTGCTGTACTACATGACCGATCTCGGGGAGGATCAACTTTTCCATGGCCAGGCGCACCGCCGCGAGCGATCCCGGAAGCACGAAGATCGCGGTGCCTCCGACAGTGCCGGCGGTTGCCCGGCTCATCATCGCTGCCGAGCCGATGTCGTGAAAGCTGAGCATCCGGAAGATCTCACCGAAGCCATCGAGCCGCTTGTCGAAAAGGGCGGCGACCGCTTCATACGTCGCATCGCGCGCGCTGATGCCCGTGCCGCCAGTCGTGATGATCACCTGTGTCGCGGGATCACTGAGCCGCGCCCGTACGAGCGCGGCCACCTGTGAAGGCTCATCGCGAACGATGGTGTGTCCCGTGACGACGTGTCCCGCCTGTTCCAGCAGGTCGCGGATGGCGCGGCCGCCCGTATCGGTGTCCTGTGTGCGCGTGTCGCTGACGGTCACGACGTAGCAGCCGACAGCGGAGGGCGCCTGCGCTTTGTGTTCGCCAGCACTCACAAGGTGAATTATGTCAGGGGGCGGGGGCAGGAGTTCGTCGAAAGAGCGCATAATCGCGGAGCCATGGAACTGACGCAGGTCGTCGGTGTGATCGCGATGATCCTGTTCGTTGTGGCGATCGTAAAAGCCCGCCGGCGCCGCGGCCGCATCTTCACGCACGGGCCAGGAGCCGCCGGTGCAATCTACGACCTGCTGAATGAGGACAAACGTAACGCGATCGAGATCATCGTCGAAGAGAAGGCCGAGGAACGCGACCCGGAGACAGCCGACGGCAATTTGCCTGAACTCGAACAGCCGCGACGCCCCTGACTCTTGACGGCGCTGGGGAGACGATGGCATCGTCGTCGTGACGGAGCGGCTGGGTGCGAAGGACAGGTCTGTCATGGCGATCGCGCGCATGCCAGAGGCGTTGCGGGAGCGTCTCGGCGATGACGGGGCGGAGGGGCTCGTCACCCTGTTCGAGTCCGCTCGAGAAGAATGGACGGATGATGTGCTGACGATGGCGGTCGACCGTTTCGAGCGTCGGTTGACGAATGAGCTGTCGCTCTTCCGAATCGACTTCACGCGTGAGATATCCGTTCTGCGTCAGGATTTCACGCGAGAGATCTCGGCCGTGCGCCAGGACTGCACGCGCGAAATCGCCGGAACGCGCGTCGAGCTGCTGAAGTGGTCGTTTCTGTTCTGGGTCGGTCAGGTGGCTGCGATGGCCGGTTTGCTCGCGTTCATGCTTCGCCCCTGAAAGGGCCGTTCCCGCTGAACGTGCGGTCCCCGTTCAGCCGCAAACCGTGTGGTATAGTCAACGTTTTGTGTGCACGTCGGGTGATGCCGGTGTGCGTGCGAATGCTCGTCTTGCCCTCTCGCGCCCTTAGCTCAGTTGGATAGAGCGTCTGGCTACGAACCAGGAGGTCGCAGGTTCGAGTCCTGCAGGGCGCGCCAGCCTTCATGGGGTCCAGTGCGAAGGCGGTCTCGCCGCGCAAATCATGACTATGCGTGGCGTCGATCACACGAAGATCTCTCCGAGGCCGTAGGCGCACAATGCCTGCATGCGTTCGGCAGTAACGAGACGGTCCTGCGGAATGCGCGCAGCATTTCTGATGACGTCGGTGACAGCCTCGAATTGGCGGCGCTGAAGCTCCTCGACGGTGCGCGCGGTCTTGTCGTGCAGGGTCGGACGTACTTTTTCCTGCCAGAGTGCCTTGAGGACCGTCAGCTCGCCTCCGAAGAGTTCCAACGTGTCGTGGATGTACAGGGCGTCCTGCGCCTTCTTGTCCGTCTTTCGGTGCGTCTGGATCAAGAGCTTCTGCGCGATGAAGGAAACCGGGTTCGGCAGCATCACATTGACGGGAGATGTCACCGAAATTCCGATGTCCTTCGTCAGCTGTACACTCCACGGATGGACGAGCAACAGGTCCAGATACCGTAGCTTTTGCGCCGTGACGCCCGCTTTCACGACGGTGACGTCCCGTTCCCCGCTTCGCTTGAATCCACTTCCCTGAAGTGGGGCAAGAAATTCCACGAAGAATCCCTGATCGTCGCCTCCAAGTCTGTATTGAGTAATCGGCGGTGTGTGCTCTCCCGAGAAGTCTTCGTGGAACCCCGCGGCCTTCAAGGCGGCAGCAATGTCACCCGCAAGCGGTGCGGAGATTGAGAACGCGACGTCAGCGTCCTTCGTGCGAAGAGGCGCGTATTGCGGAGGATGCGACAACGGATGAAAGCGATGGAGCTGGTGTGCCCAACCGCCAATGAGTACCACGTTCCCGAGCCACGGGCGCAGTGCGTCGAGTAGACGCGCCAGCGCCGCGAAATCATCCATGGTCGCTTCCTTCGATAATCCGATCGAGCAGACGCCTGCGGATTAGATCCGCTTGTTCCTGTCCACGCGCAGGATGTTCGAAAACATCGAGCCACACTTGAAGAACATCGCAGGCTGCCATGCCATGCGGCCGCACCATTCCACGAAAGACAGACCCGGGAAAGGGCGCCTGGCGAACGATCACGTCGGGTGCCTCGCCGGGGGCCACCGGTGCGAGGTTTTTCCAGGCCGAGAGGCTCGCGGGGCTGAGTCGTCGAACATACACATACGGTGGAACGCCGTGAACGAAGCCGACGCCGAGCGCATCGGCTGCCGCGAACAACGCCAGGCACGCCTTGTCGCTCTCGAGCATCCGCTGAAGTGCCGGACGCGAATCGCTGCCCCTCAGCAGGAAGCGCATGGGCGCTTCGTTGATTCGACGAAGCGCTGAGGCTTGCCATCGTCGAAACAGGTCGCCGCGGCGAACCAACCGCAAGTGTGCACCCGACTCATGGAGGTACCCCTCGCGCTGAAGCTGCTGCACGAACCGGAAGGCGCTCATCACCGAGACGTGTGCCGCTCGGGCCAGTTGGGAGGCGTTTCGGTATCGTCCTCGCGGTGCCGAGAGCAGCGCGTCAGGCACCTCCGGTGCGAGAAGTACTTTGAGCATCCATTGGTTCAGGTCGGAAAAGAGGTGGGGTTGCTCTCTCGGCGCATGCGACTCACGTGCAGGCGGCTTTTGAGCTTCGGCGTTGAGCGATTCCAGGTGAGGTCCACGGAACATGCGGAGACCGACGAAATCCATGACGCCTGCGGCTGCATCAGGCGCGTACTCTTGTGCAAAGTTCAGAATCTGCTTGGCGACCTTCGGTGCGATCTCCGGGGCGGCAACGACCGCGAGCGGCGCGTGCGCTCCCGCCAGGCGCAATGCCTGCAGACAGGCTTGAGACCAAAGCGGAATCAGACGATCGCTCCTTCCTTCGACGCCAACCTTGATCTCGACCGCATAGGACACTCCGGCGCGTCGCAGGAGCAGGTCGGGTCCGCCCTCTCTCGGTTGACGTTTAACCCGCCAGCCGGCCTCTTCAGAAGCTTCAGACAATACTTGTTCAGCTCGATCGTGGCGTCGGCGCGACTCTGACTTCGGGAGGAGATCGGGATCTCTCATGGATTTTGGCCTCGGCCGTCTTTAACATGGCCAGTGTAATTAACGTGGCCTTGATAATTAACATGGCCATGATAACACGACCATCCGCTCCAGAACCCCGCCGCACGGGTGGCAGCGATCGAAGCTCGGCCGCCCTGTCGCTTCAGTCCACTTCAGGACACCTGGGTGACAATTCATTCCGGAGACATGCGTAACACATGACTGTGCGGAGCTGGCTCTGGGGGCTCGTTGCGGGCATGATGCTGTCGGCGTGTTCGAGCGACACCGCGCCGCCTGCAGGAAGTCCCTCCTCGCCGACGCCGTCCGGCGCCCCAGCGCATGTGCTCGTGGTGACTCACACCGTGGGCTTCCGGCACAGTTCGATCCCAATCGCGGAAGCGACGATCGCCGATATCGGCCGGCGCTCGGGTCTCTTCTCCACGAGTTTCTGCCGCACGGCCGATGATGTGGCCACCATGCTGTCGCCGTCTGGGCTCGCCGGGATCGACGCCATCGTCTTCGCCAACACCACGGGCAGTCTTCCGATCCGCGATCTTCCTGCGGTGCTCAACTGGATCGCCGACGGGCACGGCTTTGCCGGCATGCACAGTGCCTCCGACACGTTCCACGATTCCCCGGCGTACATCGACATGCTTGGCAATGAGTTCCTCACGCACGGCAATGAGAGCACCGTCGACGCGATCGTCGAGAACCCGTCACACCCTGCGTCGAGTCCACTCGGGCAGCGCTATCGCGTGTTCGATGAGATCTACATGTTCACCATCTCCAATCGAAGTGCGGTGACGATGCTGCTGTCGCTGGATCGACATCCGTTGGATGGGCTGCCACAGGCAGGGCAGCCCGCGGACCTGCCGCTGGCATGGGCCAAGGACTACGGCCGCGGCCGCGTCTTCTATACCGCGCTCGGGCATCGCGAGGACGTCTGGCAGAGCGCGCTCTACCAGCAGCACGTTCTCGGCGGCATTCGGTGGGTGCTGCGTCGGTAACATCGAGCGTCGACCAGCGCGGGCTGAAGCCCGCGCGCTACGAACGCCCGCGCGCAACGAACGGCGCGCACGACGAATCCCACGCGATCAATCCAACGATGCGGCAAGCACTATCGCCAGCGTCGCGAAGAACGCGCCGACGCCGGTTGCGACTCCGATCGCGACGGCCTTGCCGGCGCCGATGCCTTGTCTCGTTCGCTCGAGACGAACGATCTCCCCGTACCCAACCGGCTGGATCGGGACTGGCACCCGGGTCTTCGGCTGGAGCAGCACGGCATCGGGACGAACAGCGACGAGCGTGGCGCGAAAACGCTGCCCATCGCTCAATCGGACGTTGAGCTCCGTGCCGACCTCGACGCGTTCTGCGAAGCTCCGCCAGATGTCAGCCGGCGCCTGCGCGGCTACCGTATGCGAAGCCGCGAAGGCGATGATGAGCGCTGTCGTCAACAGGCGAGTCGTCGTACGCATCACTCAGCCACCTTTCAGAAATCCACTCCGATTCCGGTACGCCACGCCACCGCAGTCACTCCATTCGAGGACCACGACGTGCGCACGTCAGTGCGGACGAAGACACGCTCGGACACATAGCCCTTGAATCCGGTGCCCACGAATGGACGCCCGGCATATCGCACTCGAGTCTCCGATTCAGGCGACGTGAGGACTGGTACGCCATCTCTCGTGATCACGAAGGGGACCGCTGTCTCGATGCGTTCGTGCTCGCGGAGCAGCTCCACTCCCGCACCGATGAACGGATGAAACCAGGCGTTCTCGAAGAACTGCGCGTTCAGGCCCAGCGCCGCCGTCGTCGCGCGGAACTCGTGTTGGCGTTGTAGAAACGACGGGATCGTGGAGCCGGGAAGAGGAGGGAGTTGCTCGAACGTGTAGCTCTCGCCCTTTGTCGACGTGGCGACGTCGAGCTCCATTTTGAGATGAGGCGTCCAGTAGTACCCGACGTCGACGCCACCTGAGCCCACACCGTACCAGCGATCCCAATCGATCGCCTGATTGAGGCGCTCGCCCAACCATGTCACATGAGCTGCCGCGTCCCAGCGGGATGGGGAAGCAGGGGCGAGTATCACGGTCGGAGTGGGCCTGGAGTCTTGCGCCGAGGCGTTCAATGCCGACATCGAGGCGGCGGCCAGGGTCAGGGCACACGTGCGGGCTCGAATCATCATCCTCGCTCCTCGATACTAAAGGTGCAGAACGAATGAGGATCGGCTCATGTGAAAGCGTTGCTGCACAAGCTGACCCGGTGCGACACGTTGTGTGACACATCTGTGAGGTCATTGACCGCGTTTGGATGTTTCCATCACAGCCGCGAGCGCTCGGCTATCAGCCCAATCTCGATCGCGAGCGCGATTTCCTCTTGACGTTGCGGCGCTGACCACGCAGGATCTTCCACTTCACGGGACAAGTCCCATGCAACCGCGGTGATCCGTGAGGTGTCATTGACGATGGGTAGACGAACAGCAACGCAGCGGGTTCACATGGAGACGTTCACTCCACCGACGAGGCAACCGCAGCACGTGCGGACGATCGACGCGGCACTCGTCAACAGCTACGCGAGGATCGCCTTGTCGGAGCTGCGCGCTCGAAGAGTCGCAGATGAAGAGATCCTCGAGCGATACGCCGTCCCACACGCCTACGCCGATGCGAGCTTCGAGGCGGGGCAGCTTGCAGACTTCGGCTGCGTCTGCGCTCCGGCGTTCGCGGTCAAAGCGGAAATGCGGCGACTGCTCGCGCACTGAAAGAGGTGCGGCCTCCACAGCGCGCTGATAGACGACATCGACATCGTCGGATTACTCGATCTCTAGAGCTTGAGAATCTCGCGCAGCCTCTCGGATTGACGACGCGACATCTCGATCGTGCGACCGGCGCAGCGTGACCACGAGACCGCCGGCGACGGCGATGTCCACCTGGTCGATCCATTTCAGATTGATGATTTGCGCGCGGTTGGCGCGGAAGAACGCATCGGCGTCGAGACGTTCTTCGAGCGCGTTCAACGTCCGGCGAATGAGTGGTGACTCGTCGCGGAAGTGCACGCGTGTGTAGTTACCCTCCGACTCCAGCAGGGAGATCTCGGGCAGCCGGACGATCCAGCATCGCTCACCGTCGCGCACGAAGACCTGTTCGAGTGGAGCGCGAGTCTCTGTCGGCCGCATCCGTTCCAACGCGGTCCCAAGGCGCTCCGGTGTGACCGGCTTCAGCAGGTAGTCGAGCGCGTTCACCTCGAAGGCTTTGATCGCGTACTCGTCGTACGCGGTCGTGAAGATCACCTGTGGCAGGTGCTCGAGGCGCTCGAGCAGCTCGAAGCCGGACATGCCCGGCATCTGGATGTCGAGCAGCAACAGATCGCGGATGTACTTCGCGAGATCGTCGACGATGCCATCGAGCATCGGCGATGCGGTGGACGTTCGAGGCACGCCGGCAAAGCCGGCGACGGTGACGACGTGGCACTCGAATCGAGCTTGGAAATGTTCGACCGTGCTGTCCCAGGTCCCTCCGCCCGAGGAGAGCCCGGGAATGAGAATCATCGGGCGGCCATGGCCGGTGATGCGAGTCTGAAACGCGGATGGCGCGGCGAGTGAGGCGACGAGCGACAGGGCAAGAACGAAGGTTTTCATCCCCCGAGCATCGGCGGCCGAGCTCGCCGTGCGGTTGCAATTGTGATGAGCGGCGTGGGTAAGGGATGCGCGGACCCTTCAGCGCGCCAGCAGCAAGGCCACGAGCCAGACCACGGTGAAGGCCGCAGGCGACCACAGCAAGTAGTACTTCGACGAGACGCTGCCGAATGCGCGCGCGACCCCGCCGATCGCCTTCTCATCGGCGTCAGTGTCGAGCACCGCGAAGCGCTGGTCGCCCGTATGCCTGGCCATGATGGCTTCGATCTTCCGCTGCCAGATCTTCTGAAACAGGACGGTTCGACCGATCGAGAACGTCCAGATGGCGCTGAAGACCGCGCCCGCTATGTAGAAAGCCCAGTTGTGGCGCACGAAGCCGCCGTTGATCTGAATGCCGGTCACGAGCAGTCCGTTGACTGCCAGGAGGACCTGCAGCTTGTTCGTCTTGATCGGATTCTCCTGTGCCCAGAGGTCGACGAGCCGCCCGTAGGCGTCGAGATCCCGCTGCACCTCTTCAGAGTCGGACATTGGGGGAAATTCTAGGCGAAATGCGCCTTTTGCAAGGAATCGCCGGCCGTCCGTTCTGAATCCAGGAGAACGGATATGCGGCAGACGGCCACCCTGTGGCGGCTGCTCATGGCGGACCCCCGCCATGGCCAGATCGCCACCCTTGCAAGCCTTCTCGCGTACGGTCTGGTGTTCCTCGATTTCGACCTCACGCTCGCGCAGGTCTTCGTGACGGTCGTCTCGGCGTTGCTGGTGCAGGCCTGTGCCGACCGGTGGACCGGGCGCGACCGCGTCTCCGGCGGCACGAGCGCGTTGATCTCGGCGCTCTCGCTCTGCCTGATGCTGCGCACCGACGCGCTGATCCTTGCCGCGCTCGCGGCTGCGATTGCCGTGGGCTCGAAGTTTCTGATTCGTGTGCGCGGGAAGCACGTCTTCAACCCGACCAATCTCGCACTCGTGGTGTTGATGCTCACGACCGACATGGCGTGGGTCTCAGCGGGCCAGTGGGGGACCGCTGCGGTATTCGCCTTCTTTCTCGCCTCGGCCGGGTTGCTCGTCGTGCACCGCGCGACCCGCAGCGACGTCACGCTGACATTCATGGCGACCTACGCGTCGCTGCTGGTTGGCCGATCGCTCTGGCTCGGTGAACCGCTCTCGATCCCGTTGCATCGACTCGAGAATGGCGCGTTTCTCCTCTTCAGCTTCTTCATGATCTCGGACCCGAAGACGACCCCGGACTCGCGCACGGCACGCGTGCTGTTCGCCGCCATGGTGGCGTTCGGCGCGGCGTACGTGCAGCTCCGGTTGTTCAGAACGAACGGGATGCTGTGGGCGCTGGCGGCGGCATCGCCGCTCGTTCCGATCCTCGACCGGCTGCTTCCGGCGACCCGCTACGCGTGGCCACATCGACAGACCACTCACTTCTTCTGGAGGAAACCGATCATGCGATTCACGGCATTCACGCTCGCCGTGCTCTTCTCGCTCTGTGCGGGCGCGGGGAGCGCGGAAGCCTTCTGCGGCTTTTATGTCTCGAGGGCCGACACGAAGCTGTTCAACAAGGCGTCGCACGTCGTGCTCGTGCGCGACGGCGATCGCACAGTCATCACCATGGCCAACGACTTTCGCGGCGATCCGAAGGAGTTCGCCATGGTCGTTCCGGTGCCGACCGCAATTCAGCGCGAGCAGATCAACGTCGGCGACCGCGCCCTGCTCGATCACCTCGACGCCTTCACCGCTCCGCGCCTGGTGGAGTAC
Organism: Vicinamibacterales bacterium; assembly: GCA_035263125.1. Taxonomy (GTDB): domain Bacteria; phylum Acidobacteriota; class Vicinamibacteria; order Vicinamibacterales; family UBA2999; genus Gp6-AA40. Next base: position 54,272 of record DATFRP010000203.1, on the reverse strand, counting down.
TTCGACGCCGATCCCTGCCGCGTCCCAATCGATCGTCTCATGGCGATGGAATCGCGTGCCCCCCTTGCGTCTCCAGCGCCAGCTGCCCGGAGCGGGGCGAAAAGCCTGGGGGTCACGATCGAGGCGAGCTACACGGTCGGGGAATACGACATCCTGATCCTCTCGGCGGCGCAGAGCACCGGCCTCGAGACCTGGCTCAAGACCAACGGCTACCGCATCCCGTCGGGAGCGTCGAGCGTCCTTGCGACCTACATCAAGCAGCAGATGCGTTTCTTCGTCGCCAAGGTCAACCTGACCGAACAGGCCAGGCTGGGGTTCGCGAACCTGCGTCCGATCCAGATCGCGTACGAATCGCCGAAGTTCATGCTGCCGATCAGGCTTGGGATGGTGAATGCCGATGGTCCGCAGGAGCTGTTCGTCTATACGCTCACTCGAAAGGGCCGCGTGGAATCGACCAACTACCGCACGATCAAGCTGCGTACGGATGTGGAAATTCCGACCTACGTGAAGGATCCGAAGGTATTCGGGAGCATGTATCGCGCGATGTTCGACCAGCACGTCAGGCGCGAGAACATGAGCGCGATATTCCAGGAATACGCCTGGGACATGGGGTGGTGCGACCCGTGCGCCGCCGATCCGATGTCGTCTGACGAACTCCGAAAGCTCGGTGTCTTCTGGGTCGCGCGTCCTGGTGGTCGATCGACCGTCGCCCCCTCGCCGCAGGATGTGTTCGTCACCCGGCTCCATGTGCGCTACGACCAAGCGCACTTCCCCGAGGATCTCGTGTTTCAGGAGACCGGCGATCGCACCAACTTCCAAGGTCGCTATGTTCTACGCCAGCCGTGGACCGGACCAGCGCGCTGCGATGCTGCCGAGACCTATCAGCGTGAGCTGCGTCAGCGACGGGAGCGGGAGGCGCAGACGCTGGCGTCGCTGACTGGCTGGAGTCTCGATGAGATCAGACGGCGAATGGATCTCGATCAGGCGACGCCACCCGACGGCACTTCTGCCCCGTGGTGGAAGCAGATCTGGCGATAGCGTTCGTGACTAGTCTTCTTTCGGCCGATCAGGCGGGGCGCTGCTGGCGCCCTGCTTTTCGATCCGTCCGAACATCTGGCCACCCACTTTCCCGTGCTGCCACGTGCCGGAGTAACGATCGGCGTAGAAGAAGAGCCGTACCGTGAACGTGCCCAGTCCCGGCAGGCTGGTGTCGGTCATCGCAATCATCGGTGTGTCGCCGCTCCAGCGCATCGGGACGACGACAGGAATGGAGCCGTTGACGCCGCAGCACTGCATGCTCGCGTTGAAGCGCCAGAGGTCCTCGCCCACCTTCTCGACGCTGGTGATGTCGTAGCGATCCGATCGGGGAGTGCGGCTCTCGCGGCCGTCGACCGTGAAAGAACCGACCAGCGACACGTTGCGCATGCGTGCGGCGAAGTCGCGCTCGGCTGCTGTCAGCGATGAAGGGTCCTTGACAGAGCCGATGCCGAGCCGTCCCGTGAGCCAGCCGCCGCCGAAGAGTGCCCCGGCGGCCACGACGAGCAGCACGCCGATGGCGATGCGCGCAAACCAGCCATGACTGCCTCGGGGAGTGTCCATCGATCCTCCCTGCCTGCTTACGGATGACCCGTGTGCGGTCTGGGATTGTATCCGTTCAGTCACGATTGCCAACACAGCCGCAGGCCGTGATCCCGCTGACGTTCGTATAATCTGCATGACCTTCGGGGACTACAACTTGCACAGGCCCTCGGTCGAGAGGTATGACCCGCCATCACGACACGCTCTCGAGAGCGACGGCCGCTGGAACGCTGACCCTCGGTGAGAGCGTGACCGTCGCCCGCATGGGATTCGGCGCGATGCGGCTGACTGGTCCGGGCATCTTCGGCCCGCCAGCCGATCGAGAAGAATGCCGTCGTGTCCTTCGCCGGGCGATTGAGCTCGGGGTGACGTTCTTCGACACCGCCGATTCATACGGTCCCGCGGTCTCGGAAGAGATCATTGCCGAGGCGTTGTATCCCTATCCGGCGGGAACGGTGATCGCCACCAAAGGCGGATTCGTCCGCCCTGGTCCCGATCGGTGGGAAACCGACGGGCGTCCCGAGCATCTTCGCGCGGCGTGTGAAGGCAGCCTCCGGCGTTTGCGCCTCGACCGCATCGATTTGTACCAGCTGCATCGCATCGATCCGGCAGTGCCAGAGGCGGATCAATTCGGCACGCTCTCCGATCTGAGACGCGAAGGAAAGATTCGCTTCGTCGGCTTCTCAGAGGTTGGCGTCGACGCCATCGAGCGTGCGCGACAGAGCCTGCCCGTGATCTCCGTGCAGAACCGCTACAACATCGTCGACCGCGCCTCGGATGCGGTCGTCGAATACTGCGAGCGTCACGACCTGGCGTTCATTCCGTGGTATCCGCTCGGCGCCGGCAAACTCGACATCCCGGGTGCGCTGCGCGACGTCGCGCGCCGGCATGGCGCGACGCCGCTGCAGATGGCGCTCGCGTGGCTGCTCGCGCGCTCGCGCATCATGCTGCCGATCCCGGGAACGTCCAGCACCGATCATCTCGAAGAGAACGTCGCCGCCGCGTCGATTGCGCTGAGCGTCGACGATCGGCGCGCGCTCAATTCCCTTCAGCCCTCGAGCCAGTCGTCTTAGAATGCGCGTGCGACCGCGGGGGCTTTAGGCCCGGCGCGTTCGAACCATAGAGGCGACGCGAGGAGGGAATCGATGAAGACTCTGGCTCGCTGCGCGATGCTCCTGCTGACATCCGCGATCGTCGTGTCCGCGCAGGACAACCCGGACTGGCATGCGTCGTTCCCTGGGTTCAAGATCGCCGGCAATCTCTATTACGTCGGGACCGCCGATCTCGCGGTGTATCTCATTCGCACACCGCAGGGGAACATCGTCATCAACTCCGACTTCCCTGAGGATGTGCCAACGGTCCGCAAGAGTATCGAGCAGCTCGGATTCAAGTACAGCGACACCCGGATTCTTCTGATCAGTCACGCGCATGGCGATCACGACGGCGGCATCGGCGTGATGAAGAAGGACACGGGTGCGCGCCTGATGGTCATGGATGGGGACGTGCCGGAGGTCCAGAGCACGGCGCAGGGGCGCCCTGGTGCTCACGTCGATCGCGTGCTGCACGATGGCGACAGGGTCGAACTCGGCGGCTCCACGCTGACCGCCCACCTGACGCCGGGCCACACCAAGGGGTGCACGACGTGGACGATGCGCGTCGACGAGGGTGGACGGATGCTGAACGCGGTGATCATCGGCAGTCCGAACGTGAATCCCGGGTACGTCCTCGTGGGCAACAAGGCCTATCCGACGATCGCTTCGGACTACGAGAAAACCTTCACGGTGCTCAAGAGCCTGCCCGTAGATCTGTTTCTCGGTGCGCACGGCGCCTATTTCGGGCTGAAAGCCAAATACGAGGCCCTGAAGGCCGGCGGCAGCGCGAACCCGTTCATCGATCCGTCCGGATACGCCGCGTATGTCGCCGAGCGGGAAGGCGCGTTCCGCAAAGAGTGGGAGCGGCAGAAGAAGTGACCTACGTTTTTGGCTGACCTGACAGATCTCAGAACATAAATGTCTGATTCGAGCGGGATCCGACAAGCAGTTGCAGGACGAGCAGATGTATCGACGGATCTCGCACGGCTGGTGCTCGCGTCGGCCTCTCCTCGGACCACTCGATTCAACTCTTTTGTAGTGACAGCGCAGTATGTCGACAAATTTGTGGCATTCAGTGATCTCAGACCATCGAAGATCCCCGAGATCAGGCGCATTCCAGCACTCGCACCTCTGACGCACTTGGCGCCAAACTTGAATCGCGAGTCCGTGATCGGAGACCCGTTGTGCCGCGAGCCCCTCGTTCTTCCGGGGTGCCCGACGTCCTAGTGCCAGCGGTAAAGCAGAAAACAGTCAGGTGTGCCGGCCGGAGCAACTTTTTGATCGAGGTGTGCAATGAATTCAGCTGATACCGCGTGGATGTTGATATCCACGGCGCTTGTGCTTCTGATGACGCCCGCGCTGGCGTTCTTCTATGGCGGGCTGGTGCGGTCCAAGAATGCGCTGAACACGATGATGATGAGTTTCATCTCATTGGGGTTCGTCGGCGTGTTGTGGGCGCTGATCGGGTACTCGCTGGCGCTCAGCCCCGGCAACAACTGGCTCGGGGACCTCTCGTTTGCCTTCCTGAACAACGTCGGCCTCTCGGAAAAGGGCGCGGTCGTCGCGCTGACCATCCCGCACACCCTCTACATGGCGTTTCAGGCGACGTTCTGCATCATCACCGCCGCGCTGATCTCCGGCGCCATCGTCGAGCGCATGAATTTCAAGGCCTACCTGCTGTTCATCTCGCTGTGGTCGGTCGTCGTATACGCGCCGCTGGCACACTGGGTGTGGGGCGGCGGCTGGCTGGCGGACATGGGGGCGTGGGACTTCGCCGGCGGCACGGTCGTCCACGTGAACGCAGGCATCGCGGCGTTCGTGGCGGCGGTGGTCGTTGGTAAGCGGTCCGACTACGGCAAGGCGGGTCTCCTGCCGCACAACGTGCCCACGGTGCTGCTCGGCGCCGGGCTGCTCTGGTTTGGCTGGTTTGGATTCAATGCGGGCAGCGCGCTGGCGGCGAGTCCGATTGCCGGCCTTGCATTCACGACGACGATGCTGGCTCCGGCGGGAACGCTGGTGGTCTGGACGTTCCTCGATCTGATGCGCTCGGGCAAGCCGACCGCGGTGGGCTGCGCGACGGCCATCGTCGTCGGACTCGTCGCGATCACGCCGGCCGCTGGCTTCGTGAGCCCGATGAACGGTCTCATCCTGGGCGGAATCGCCGCCATCCCGAGTTATCTCGCTCTGATGATTCGCGCCAAGACGTCGCTCGACGATTCACTCGACGTGGTCGCGGCGCACGGTGTGGGCGGCACGGTGGGTGCGATTCTCACAGGCGTGTTCGCTCAGAAAGCGCTGAACGGGGTCTTCGACGGCGCGCTCTACGGCAACCTCGGTCAGGTCGCCATTCAGGCGCTCGCGGTTGGAACGGCGATCGTCTACAGCGGCGGTGTGAGCTTCATCCTGCTGAAGCTGATCGCGCTCGTCCTGCCGCTGCGCGCGACCGCGTCCGAAGAATCGACCGGCCTCGACCTCACGATGCACGGCGAGGAAGCGTATCTCCACACCGGAGGCTTCGACGCCGTGATGACGCCAGTAGAGGATCCGCGCGCCCAAGGCGCGACTTCTTCATCGCCGGTCGTCGTCCGATAGTCGTTGTCTGTCGAGTCGATTGGGTAACGCAGGGCGCACCACCTACTGGGGTGGTGCGCCTTCGTTGTTTCAAGAGAGCGACGTCTTGTAGAGCGCTATGAGCTTGGCCCACGCGCGCTCGGCATCGTCCATCTTGTAGATCGGGCCATTCGCGCTGGCCGGCATGTCAGGCACGCACCATCCGTGCTGGGCCATCGAGTAGACCTCGACTTCAGCAGGATTCTTCGCCGCGTCGAACGCTTCCTTCAGCTTCACCTTGGCATCCGGCTGCCGCATGTCGTCGTTCGTAGCGATGCCAAAGTACATGTGCGCCTTGATCTTCGGGGCGAGCAGATGAGGACTGTTCGGCATCTCAGTGACGAGCGCTCCACCGTGGAATGACGCGCCCGCGCCGATGCGGTCCGGCACGGCGGCGGCGGTTCTGACGACGAGCGCACCGCCCATGCAGTAGCCCTGCGTGCCGATCTTCTTGTTGCGATCGACTTCCTTCTGCATGTCGAGCCATGCGACGAAGGCAGGGGCATCCTTTTCGACCGCACCGTCGGCTCCAATCGATCCCATCAGCGGACCGATCTTGTCTCGCTCCTTCGCGAAGTCGACCTTCGACGCATCCTCATACACTGGCGATTTCGCCACGCGATAGAACGGATTCGGTACGAGCACCGTGTACCCGGCGACGGCCAGGCGCTTGGCCATATTGCGCATCGACGGGCGCAGACCGAATGCGTCGGGCCAGATGATGACCGCTGCGTGAGCTCCCGTGGCTGGATGTATGAATGCCGCATCGCACGTGCCGTCTGGCGTCTTGATGTCGACGTTGGTCTCGACCACATCACCCTGCGCAGAGAGATCGGTTCCGGCGGCCGCGGCAATGCCTGCCGCCACCGTTATCGCGACGAAATCCCGTCTTGTCAGTTCGTCGTTGTCCATGTCGTAGTCCTCCCACGTTGCCTCGGCTGTGAACTCCGTGTCGCAGATGTTAGTAGCCGCAGAGACCGCCTGACGTCAACTCGACGCTCTTCTGTAAACGCGGCGCCCTCGACCGCGTAAGTCAGTGGCAACAACGCTGACGACGACACCTCGAGGCACCGAGGAATTTGCTGTCCTGTTCCCGTATGATTGCGGGCGTCATCGATCGTTGGAGAGGCAAGGGAGAGGCATGATGAAACAGACGACCACGGTCCTTGCGCTCGCGGGCATGTTGGCGGCGCTGAGTGTCACGATCGCCACGGGGCAGGCCGGTTTTCAGGGACGAGGACGGCCAGGCGGTCCGCCACCGCCACCCGCGAACCTCCCCACGTCTCCGACGGCTGTCTCGATGCCCGTGATGTCGGCGGCAGTGACCGGCCCGGGACCGATGTTCGACTCCGTGCCCTCGCTGGCGCCCGGCAAGGGGCTTTCGCATTTCGGGTATGAGACCCGCGAGTACTTCGTATCCGGAACCGCCAATGGCGAACCCTACACGACGCGAATGGTGGTGCGGCAGCCCTCGGAGGCGTCGAAATTCAGCGGGCTCGTGCTCGTCGAAGCGATGCACGGCAGCGGCTCCGCGCACATGTTCGAGTTCACCGAGATCTACACGATGTCGTCGGGCCACGCCGCCGTCGAGATCCTCACGACCAGCCCGGCGCAGTTCACGGCGCTCAACGAGGCGCGATACAAGGACCTCAAGAACAACGGCGCGCAGACCAACGAGATCCTCGCCCAGGTGGGATCGCTGATCAAGAGCGGCGCCGCGCTCGGCGGTCGTCCGGTCAGGAAGATGGTGCTCGCAGGCACGTCGATGACGGCGGGCGTCCTCATCAACTACCTGCCCGCCCACATGGTGTACCGCACGCCGAAGATGGAGCGCATCTACGACGGATTTCTGCCGACGTCGAACGGCTCGATGATCCGCGAGATCGACGTGCCGCTGATCCACGTACCGACGATGCACGAGGTGTCGGGGAACATCACCAATCGACAGGACGGCGATGAGCCCGGTACGCAGTACCGGTTGTACGAGTTTGCCGGCATGGCGCACATCGACACCCGCGACAACGTGAGGCTGCAGCCCAACCCGTGCGCGCAGATGCTGAGTACGTTCCCGCACCAGGCCTACATGTCGGTTGCGCTTGACCATCTGCTCCGGTGGGTGGACAAAGGCGTTGTGCCGCCGCGCGCCGATCGCATCCTGCTCGATCGCGACGAGCACAACGACGGTTCGATGATGGCGCTCGACGAGCACGGCAACCCCAGAGGCGGCATCCGCAATCCGTACGTCGACATGCCGACGGTGAAATATGGGATCCGTCCTGCAGCCATCACCCCGTTGATTGCCAACCCGAGCGCGTACGTGGCACGCGGTGGGCAGAACGCGGCGAATCAGATGTGCGGCCTCAGTGGATATCAGGTCGCCTTCGATGCCGCGAAGCTGAAGGCGCTCTATAAGAGCAAGCAGGCGTACGTGCGTGCAGTCGAAAAGCGCGTCGCCGAGCTCGAGCGCGCAGGCTGGTCGCTGCCGGTGTACCGCGACATGATCCTGAGCGACGCGGCGAAGGTCAGCTTCTGAAGGTACACACGTACGATGAGACGCGTTGTTCTCCTCACGGTCGCCGCGGTGGTGATGACCACGGCTGCCCACGCCCAACCACGAACGGTCGCGTTGACGTTTGACGATCTGCCTGGTGCTGACAGCCGCGACCGCGGCGAACTGGCCTCGACGAATATCGCCATCCTGCAGGCACTCGATCGCCATCACGCGGCTGCGACCGGCTTCGTGATCGGTGAGCGCGTCGAGGCGCTGCCGAACGGACGCAGTCTCTTGCAGATGTGGATCGATCACGGCTACGACCTCGGCAATCACACCTACTCACATGGCGATCTGAACGGTCAGAGCGTGGAGGCGTTTGGACAGGACGTCACACGGGGTGAAGCGGTGTTTCGCGGGCTGTTGCCGTCACCGCGTACGCTGCCGCTCTATCTGCGATTCCCGTTCAATCACACCGGCGACACCACTGACAAGCACGCGGGCGTCGCGTCACTGCTCTCAGGTCGTGGCTACGAAGTGGCGGTGTGCACCATCGAGAATGCCGACTACATCTTCGCCAACGCGTACACCCGTGCACTGGCGACAGGCGGAGCCGGCGGGGCGATCCTGCGAGCCGAATACATCGCGCACACGGCGAAGATCATCGATTACTATATCGGGCTGCACCGCACGATCTTCGGACGAGAGACCGCGCATGTCATGCTGCTGCACGTCAACCGTCTGAACGCCGACGTCCTCGATACCCTGCTCGCGCTGTTCGAAGAGCGTCAGTTCCGGTTCATCTCGCTGCGCGACGCGCAGGCGGACCCGGCCTATCGAACCGCGGACACGTGGACGACGAAGTTCGGCCCGATGTGGGCGTACCGGTGGGCGCGCAGCCTGGGTGTGAAGGTCGACGGCGCGCTCGAGCCCGAGCCGGCCGCGTGGGTGACGGCGGCGGCCCGCTGACACGCGCAACTGGCCTCGCGTCGTGTCCTCAGTCAAAGCGATACACGCAGAGATCGCGGAGGCGCAGAGATCCCCGTCGCCTCCGCGCTCTCTGCGCCTCTGGGATCTCTGCGTGAAACATCAGCGGCCGGAGCCGCGCCTTCAATACGTCACTTCCAACGGCGTGCGCGATCAGCAGAAGATAGATCGCATGGAATACGTCTCGTTGGGTCGCACAGGTCTGCAGGTCTCGCGGATCTGTTTGGGTTGCATGAGCTACGGTCAGGCGAAAACGCCCGGCGTGCTCCAGTGGCAATGGACGCTCAGCGAAGAAGACAGCCGCCCGCACCTCAAGCGCGCACTCGAGGCGGGCATCAATTTCTTCGACACCGCCAACGTGTACTCGAACGGTGCGAGCGAAGAAGTGCTGGGCCGCGCGATTCGCGATTTCGCGCGCCGCGATGAAGTGGTGCTCGCGACCAAGGTGTGGGGGCCGGTCTGGCAGGGACCCAATGGACGAGGGCTGTCGCGCAAGGCGATCCTGTCTGAAATCGACAAGAGCCTGCGCCGGCTCGGCACCGACTATGTCGATCTCTACATCATCCACCGCTACGACTACGACACGCCGCTCGAGGAAACCCTCGCGGCGCTGAACGATGTCGTCCGCTCCGGCAAGGTCCGTTATCTCGGCGCCTCGTCGATGCACGCCTGGCAGTTCATGAAAGCGCTCGGCATCCAGCGCGCCAGCGGGTGGGCCACCTTCATCTCGATGCAGAACTACTACAACCTGCTCTATCGCGAGGACGAGCGCGAGATGCTCCGCTTGTGCGCGTCCGAGGGCATCGGGACGACACCGTGGTCGCCGCTGGCCCGCGGCAAGCTCGCACGCCCGTGGGCGGACGAGCCGCCAACGGAACGCGCGAAGACCGATGCGTTCGGGAAGACGCTGTACGCGAAGACCGAGGACATCGATAAGCCGATCGTCGATCGGGCGAACGTCATCGCCCGTGAGCGCGGTGTCTCACCAGCGCAGATCGCGATGGCCTGGGTGCTGCGAAACGCGGCGGTCACCTCGCCGATCGTTGGCGCCACCAAATCGCACCATCTCGAGGACGCGATCGACGCGTTGTCAGTGAAGCTGTCAGACGAAGAGACGGCGCGCCTCGAGGAGTGCTATCGACCGCATCCGTCGACGGAAGCCTACGCGTAAGCACGTTCCCGGCAGGCCCGATCGCGTGGAGAGATCGACACACCGCGTGCAGTGCTGCATCGCCGGCGGAGGCCCTGCCGGGATGATGCTCGCCCTTCTGCTCGCGCGATCAGGGATCCGCGTGATCGTGCTCGAGAAGCACGCCGACTTTCTCCGCGACTTCCGCGGCGATACCGTCCATCCCTCCACGCTCGAGAACCTGCACGAGCTCGGCATGCTCGATTCGTTCCTGCAGCGGCCGCATCAGGAGGTTGCGGAACTGTCCGGCAAAGTGGGCGACACCCTCGTCACCCTTGCCGACTTCAGTCATCTGCCGACGCGCTGCCGCTTCATTGCGCTGATGCCGCAATGGGACTTCCTCGATTTTCTCAGCGAACAGGCGAGGCGCTATGCCGGATTCGAGCTCATGATGCGGGCAGAGGTGATCGATCTCATCGAAGAGGAGGGCCGTATCGCCGGCGTTCGTACACGCACGCCCGATGGTGAGCTCGACGTGCGCGCCGACCTCGTCATCGGTGCCGACGGGCGCCAATCGATCGTGCGCGAACGGGCGGGCCTCGAGGTCGACGACATCGGCGCGCCCATCGACGTCCTCTGGATGCGCCTCTCGCGTCGTCCCTCGGATCCCGATCGGACGTTCGGGAACATCAAGGGCGGGCGCGTGTTCATCATGTTGAATCGAGGCGAGTACTGGCAATGCGGGTTCGTCATCGCGAAAGGTGGCATCGACGCGCTCCGCCAGCAGGGCCTGCCCGTCTTCCGCCGTGCAATCGCAGAGACCGTCCCGTTTCTGAACGACCGCGTCGATGAGCTCGACGACTGGTCGGCGATCAAGCTGCTGACGGTGAAGATCGATCGTCTGCGGGAGTGGTGCCGGCCTGGGCTGCTGTGCATAGGCGACGCCGCGCATGCGATGTCGCCGGTCGGCGGTGTCGGGATCAACCTGGCGATTCAGGACGCCGTGGCTGCGGCGAATATTCTTGCCGATCCACTCCGGCGTGGAACGCTCTCGTTCGCCGATCTCAAAGCCGTGCAGAAGAGGCGCGCATTTCCCACTCGCATCACACAGAACGTGCAGGTGTTCATCCAGAATCGCGTGTTGAGCCGCGTGCTGCGTACGCCGACCACGTCCGTGCCGCTGGTCGTGCATCTGTTGCGGGCGTGGCCGGCCTTGCGGCGCATTCCCGCGCGTCTGGTCGGCATCGGTGCGCGCGCCGAGCATGTGCGAACACGGGAGTCGCAGAGTCTCAGCGCGTCACGAGACGAATGACGCTGTACGAGCGTGCTGGAATCTCGAACGTCATGTCGGTGGCGATGCGCGGACGTTCGAGCACGCGCGGTATCACCGTCGATGGAGCATCCAGCGTATTCACGGCCTTCAAATCGGGCCCGGTGAGGACTTGCGCGTCTGCTACTCGACGTGACGCGCCATCGCGCCAGCTCACCTTCAATTCGCGCGGTCTCTCCAGGTCGCGATTCAGGACGAACAGCGCAATGTCACCGGTGGTTGAATCGACCGTCCCGGCAACATCGACGAACGGAATTCTTCCGATCGCCTGCAGCTCGTAGGACTGCACGTCGGTCGAGACATCGAGCACCTGCCCCTTCGCGTACGCCAGCGCCCACGAGTAGGGATAGCAGATTGTCTGTCGGATGACTTTCGTCGAATCGGTCACCAGTGGTGCGATGACGTTGACGAGCTGCGCGAGACAGGCGATGCGAACGCGGTCCGCATGGCGCAGCAGCGAGTTGAGCGCACCGCCGACGACCAGTGCGTCGCGAAGATCGTAGACCTCTTCGAGCAGACGCGGTGCCGGCTGCCGACGTCCATTGCCGCCTGTCTGTCGATACCACACGTTCCACTCGTCGAATGAGAGCCAGAGACGCTTGGACGACTTCCGTCGGCCCCGCACGTAGTCGGAGACGGCGATGACGTCCTCAATCTGACGTTCCATCTCGAGGTTCGACGCCAGGAACCTGGCGTCGTCTTTGACGACGTCGCTGTTCAGGCCGAAGTAGCGATGCAGCGAGATCCCGTCGACTTGGTCGTAACACTCCTCGAGGACGACGCGATCCCAGTCCAGATAGGTGGCCATGCCAGGACCGCTCGAGCCGCACGCGACCAGCTGCAGGCTCGCATCCACCGCCCGCATCTGCCGGGCGGCATCGGCCGCCTTTCGCCCGTACTCCAGCGCAGTCATGTGGCCGATCTGCCAGGCTCCGTCCATCTCGTTGCCGAGACAGAAGCGCTTCACATTCCACGGTTCCTCGATCCCGTGCTTGCGACGAAGCTCACTCCATTTCGTGCCTGACGCGACGTTGCAGTACTCGACGAGCGCGGCGGCTTTCTCCGCGGTGCCTGTGCCGAAGTTCAGGCCGAGGAGCGGCTCGGTGCCAACGGTGCGGCACCACGTCAGGAACTCGTTGGTGCCGAACTGATTGGTCTCGATCGAGTTCCACGCGCGATCGAGCACTGCGGGTCGTGACGCTCTCGGTCCCACGCCATCGAGCCAGTCGTATCCGGACACGAAGTTGCCGCCCGGGTAGCGGACGATCGGCACCTGCATCGTCCGGATCTCGTTCATCACGTCGCGGCGGAATCCATTCTGGTCAGCGAGGGCAGATCCCGGTTCGAAGATTCCACCGTAGATTGCCCGGCCGAGGTGCTCCAGGAAGGAACCGAGAAGTCGACGATCGAGCGAGGCGACGACGCGCCGCGGATCGATGATGACGCGCGCCGTTCTGTCAGTCGAGGATTGTGCGCTGACGATTCCGTCGAGCGCGCGCGTGGCGGTAAGGCCGAGCGCGGACAGCCCGGTCGTGCGGACGAAGGAACGGCGTGTCGACTCGGCCAGTGTCAGTCCCTCCGGAGGCGGGGCCATTCTACGTCACGACTTTTCCTTGACCACGGCGGACGACGCGTGGTACGACACCAACCTTCGGCAACGCGGAACCTCGGAGGCGCACGATGCAGCGTCGGCGGACGGTCGCGTTTCTTGCTGGGGCCGGCGCGCTCGCCGTCCTCTCGCTCGCTCTTCCTCCACTGTTCGGGCAACCACGCCCGAACGGCGCGCCTCAGTTTGCGGCCGGCTATCGCGCGCCTCGTATCGCCGACGGACACCCCGATCTCAACGGCATCTGGCAGGCGATGGTCACGGCCAACTGGGATCTGCAGGATCACGAGGCCAAGGCAGGCCCGCACAATGAGCTCGTCGGCGCGTACGGCGCCCAGCCCGCGGGCCAGGGCATTGTCGAGGGCGGCGAGATTCCGTACAAGCCGGATGCGCTCGCGAAAAAGAACACGCGCTTCGAAAATCGGCTGAAGGTCGACGTCAGCAGCGACAAGACCTGGCACGACCTCGGCGATCCCGAGATGAAGTGCTACATGCCCGGCGTACCGCGCGCGACCTACATGCCGTTCCCGTTTCAGATCGTGCAGGGCACGAGTCCCTACATCCTGATGGCTTACGAGTTCACGAGCGCGACCCGCATCATCCGCATGGACTGGAAGCAGCAGGCGCCCACCGATTCGTGGATGGGATGGTCGCGCGGCCGGTGGGACGGCGACACGCTGGTCGTCGACGTCACCGGACAGCGCGAGGAGACGTGGTTCGATCGCGCCGGCGATTACCACAGCGACGCGCTGCACGTGGTCGAGCGCTACACGCCGGTGAGCCCGTATCACATGGTGTACGAAGCGACGATCGAAGATCCGAACGTCTTCACGCGTCCGTGGAAAATCAGCTTTCCGCTCTATCGCCGGATGGAGAAGAACGTCCAGCTGCTGGAGTTCAAGTGCGTTCCGTTCACCGAGGAGCTCCTGTTTGGAAAATTCATCAAACAGGCCGCGAGGTGAGAGCCATGCGCAACCGAATCTTTGCATTGATCGCCGCGCTCGTCGTCGTTGTCGGTGTTGGTCTCGTGGTGCCCGCGGCCGGTCAGGCGCCGAAGACGTACAACCCGCCGAAAACGCCGTGGGGTGATCCCGATCTGCAGGGCGTCTGGAACGATGCGACCAGCACGCCGCTGCAGCGTCCGGGCAACGTGGGTGTGGGCGTGCTCAACGACGAAGAGGCCGAGGAGTTTCAGAAGTCGCTGGCCCACGACCTCACACGCGATCGGAGAGATGGCGGCAACGCCGCCGACGTCAACCGCGCCTACAACGAGCACTGGATGGACGCGCGACGGCTGAAGATCACCGCCGACAAGCGCACGTCGCTGATCGTGGATCCGCCCGATGGACGGATTCCGCCGCTCGTGCAAGCGTCACCGGAGCGTCAGAAGGTACAGGCGGCTCGCGCGGCTGGTGCGGCACGATTCGCGGCGGGACTGCCAGACCACTATACCGACATGTCGTGGCCGGTTCGGTGCGTCGTTCGCACAGACGTCCCCCCCTATCTGCCGACGATCTACAACAACGACTTCCAGATCTTCCAGAGCCCCGGCTATGTGACGATCGCCCCGGAGATGATCCACAGCGCGCGCATCATTCCGGTCGACGGTCGACCGCATCTCAACAAGGGTCTCAAGCAGTGGCTCGGTGACACCCGCGGGCACTGGGAGGGATCGACGCTGGTCGTGGAGACGACGAACTTCCGCGCCGACGAAGGTGTGCTGTTCCAGGGGGCGAACCCTGCGACGTTCACGATCACGGAGCGGTTCACGCGCGTCGCGCCGGACGCGATCAACTACGAGTTCACTGTCGCCGATCCGTCGACGTGGACGAAGCCGTGGACGGCACTGATCCCTTGGAACAAAGTCGACCCCGCTGAACAGATGTTCGAGTACGCCTGTCACGAAGACAACTTCGACATCGTGCATTTCCTGACCGGCGCCCGCCTCAGAGAGAAGAACGGCGAAACCGTTGGCCAGCAGCGGCCGGCTCGCGCCGGCGAGGAGAGGTGATCCCCATGCGAACCTTCCGATCGCTCGTTGCCGCACTGTCGTTTCTGATCGTGGCGACGCCGGCGCTGCCGCATCACGCGTTCAACGCGGAGTTCGATGCGAACAAGCCGGTCAAGTTCAAGGGAGTGGTGACCAAGATGCTGTGGGTCAACCCTCACGCCTGGATCTACGTCGACGTGAAGAAACCCGATGGCACCGTCGAGGAATGGATGATCGAAACAGGAACACCGAATACGCTCCTGAGGCGTGGGCTCACGAAGGAGTCGTTGCCCAAAGGCACCGAGATCGTCGTCGACGGCTATCAGTCGAAGGATGGATCGCATCGCGCGAACGGGCGAGACTTGACGCTGCCCAACGGACAGACCGTGTTCCTCGGCTCGTCGGGGACCGGCGCCCCGTACGAGAAGAAGTAAGCGTTCGCAGACCTCCACGTCGTTCAGTACGAAGACGCCCGCGAACGGCGACTGCGGTCAATCGGACACTCGCGTCGTCAGATTGGCTGCAGTCACGCCGTAGACTACTCACCCACCCGCAGTATGTGATTCCCGAGGAGATGAGATGGCAACGATCGAAAAGTTCTGCGCGCCCGGTGTCTTTGACCCCGCGACTTACAGCCAGGGCATCAAAGTCAGTCAGGCACAAACCATCCTGTTTCTGTCCGGGCAGGTCGCGTACACACCTGACGGGGGCGTCGCACATCGCGGCGACTTCAAGGCACAGGCGCGCGGCGCGTATGAAGCGATCAAAGCGCTGGTCGAGTCGCAGGGCGGGACGATGGCCAACATCGTCAAGATCACGACCTATGTGACCGACATGCTGTATCGCGTCGATCTCGCGCCGATTCGCGAGGAGTTCTTCGGCAAGAAGGGCCCGGCGTCGACGCTCGTCGAGATCTCGTCGCTGGCGCATCCGGACTGGATGATCGAGATCGAAGCGATTGCGGTGATTTGACGTTTCTGAACGGGAGATGAACGGCGCGTTCAAGAACGGTTCAGCAGCCAATACGTACTCTCCGGAGTCTCAGGAGAAACAGATGAATCAACGCATCAGCAGGCTGGTGGCTCGTGTGCTGCTCGCGATGGTGGTGGCTGCGCTCGCGACCGTGGCGTATGCCGAAGAGAAAGCCGTTGCCGGCGACTGGACGTTCACGGTCGAGGGCATGACGCTGACCATGACACTCGAGCAGACCGGCAAGGCGATTACGGGAACGCTGCAGAGTCCTCATGGCCCGATCCCGATCAAAGGGGAATTCGAGAAGGAGACGATCACGTTCACCGGCGGAGTAGAAGGCGTTCAGCTCTCAGCCACAGGCAGGTTGCAACCGGACGGCTCGCTCGCGGGCGAGCTCTCGATGAACGTCGGCAACATGACGTGGAAGGCGGTTCGCGCTCCCGCGCGATAGGTAGGATCGGGCCGCCCCTGAAGGCGGCCCACCGACTCAATGCCGATGCCCGTCCGGCATCCCGAGACGCTGGACGGTGTCCCCTTCGAAATCGAACTCGATCAGCACGACCGGTTCGTTTCCCACCACCCAGCCATCGTGCCCCGGCTCGATCGCAATAATCTGCGGCGCCTTGCATTCGATCTTGCAGCCGTCGGGGTACTCGATGTGGATCTCGCCGTGGGCGAGAAAGCCGACGTGGGCGTGCATGCAGAGGTCGGTGCCGACCATCGGCTTCATGTCCTTCGACCAGTGGAATCCCGGCGGATAGACCATGCGCTTGACGCGTGCGCCACCGGTCCGCGCGACATCGAGCTTCACGTGACCGATATCGCGGCGCTCGGTTCCGCTCATGGCCGCGAGTAGCGGGTTGCCCGCACGCGACGCTGGACGCGGCTTCGATGCTTTTCGTGCTTTCGCCTTCGCGCGGACGACCGGTCGCCTCGCCGGACGCGTCTTCTTCGCTCTCGACCGCTTCGTCGATTTGGCCATCGTCTTCTTCCTCTCGTTGCGCGACAGGCGCTCATTCTACCCGAAGCGATCAACGGCATTGGGCACCCCGTATTAAGATCAGCCGCAATCTGAAAGGCAGGCTGTGATGATCGCTCGCGTCTGTGTGTTCGTGCTGCTGTCGGCGACGCTGCTGGCCCAGGAGCCGCCGCCGTTCGCGCCGCCGCCGAATGGGGAAGTCCCTGCACCGAACGTCACTTTCGATCGGATTCTGCAATCGACCAGGGAGCCACAGAACTGGCTGACGTATTCGGGCGGCCTCTCCGGTCAACGCCACAGCCTGCTGACGAACATCAAACCGGCCAACGCGCGTGATCTGGAGCTGAAGTGGGTCTTTCAGGCTCGCTCGCTGGAACGGCATCAGGTCACGCCGCTCGTCGTGAACGGCACGATGTACACGATCCAGGGCATCAACGACGTGATCGCGCTCGACGCCGCGACCGGCAAACAGATCTGGGCTTATTCGTACACGCCGGATCCAGCCGCGCGAAACTGCTGCGGAAAGGTCTCTCGAGGCCTGGCGATTGCCGGCGACACGATCTTTCTCGCGGCGTTCGACACGCGGATGATCGCGATCGACGCGAGAAACGGAAAGGAACTGTGGAAGACCGAGCCGGCCGCCGACCCGAAGCAAGGCTACGCGTTCACGCTGGCTCCACTCGTCGTAAAGGACAAAGTGATTGCGGGATCGTCGGGCGGCGAGTTCGGCGTGCGCGGATTCATCGCCGCGTGGGACGTGAAGACCGGCAAGGAAGTGTGGCGCTTCCATGTCGTACCAGGGCCGGGAGAGCCGGGGCACGAGTCCTGGAGTGGAGACTCGTGGATGCACGGCGGTGGTCCCATCTGGGTGACCGGCTCCTACGATCCCGACCTGAACCTCACCTACTGGGGCACTGGCAATCCCGGGCCGGACTGGGACGGCGCGGGACGACTCGGCGACAACCTGTACACCTGTTCGGTGATCGCGCTCGATCCGGATACGGGAAAACTGAAGTGGCACTACCAGTTCTCACCGCACAACGAGTTCGACTGGGACTCGACCCAGATCCCGGTGCTGGCCGACATGGAATGGCAGGGACGCGCGCGCAAGGTGATGCTCTGGGCCAATCGGAATGGCATGTCGTATGTCCTCGATCGCGCGACCGGCGAGTTCCTCAAAGGGCAGCCGTTCGTCAAAGTGAATTGGGCCGATGGCTTCGATCCGAAAGGACGTCCCATTCCAGTGCCCGGAATCGCTCCCACGAAGGAAGGCACCCTCGTCTATCCCGGCAATCAGGGCGGCACGAACTGGTACAACCCGTCATACAGTCCGCGAACGGGTCTCTTCTACGTGCCAACGTGGGAGAACACGTCGACGACTTACATCAAGGCCGACACGCCTCCGGTATTCCGAGAGGGCCAGGGCTTCGCAGGACTCTTTCCACGACTGGGTGCCACGACTGACGATGTCTACAGCGCGATCCAGGCGATCGATCCGAAGACCGGCATGAAGAGATGGTCGTACCGAATGTCAGCGCCGATGACCGAGGGCGGCGTGCTGACGACGGCGTCCGACATGCTGTTCAGTGGAGGACGGGACGGGGCGTTCTTCGCGCTCGACGCTCGAACGGGCAAGCTGCTCTGGCAGACCCGTCTCGGACCGTCGGTCGCGTCAGGTCCGATCACCTATGCCATCAACGGCAAGCAGTATGTCAGCATCATGGCCGGAACATCGCTCTTCACGTTCGGCCTTCGCGAACCATAGGGGATCGGCCAGGGGAATATGAAGTGCAAGATTCAAAGTGCACATTGCAAAAGGGTGAGTGCACGCCAACTTTCTATGGTTGAGATTGACGGGCATTCAGTTTGGCCAATAATGAGCTGCCGTTGGATCACGCATTCCGCGTGAGCCAGTGCTGACCGTTACTGATGCAGGCATCCGATACAGAGAGCAACGTCCCTCGACAGTCCTGTGAGTGGCTCGGCGAGGTCGCGCTCAGGCTCAGCCTCGTCATCGAGGTGATCGATGCGCACAACGCCCTGGTGTGTCCCGTCGGATCCTCGCTCGATGCGGCTGCCATTCGACAGCTGATCACTTCGAACGATCCGTCGCTTCAGACCGCGATGTCCGAGGCCATGCGATCGCGGACCTCGGTTCCGCTGGACCTCGAGGGCCTGCAGGCGCTCTGTTTCGCCCTGACACCCGCCGGCCTGCTGCTCATCGCACGTCGTCCTGAGGCTGACGAATCAACCGAGGAGTGCCGACAGGATCTCGAGTCCATCGGTGCCTGGCTCACGGGTGCGATCGAAGCCAGCCTCGGACAGCCGACCGCGATCGGGGTCGAACAGTACCGGATCATGTCGATCCGACGCATCCTTCGCGAGGCCACCTCGCGCGGGTCGATCCGCAAAGTGATCGGTGCGTTCGTCGAGGCGTTGAGCGTCTGGGACGATGTCCGCGTCAGTGCATACGCAGCGGCAGCATCGGACGGTTTCTTCCAGTACATCTCCACGATGTCGGCTCCGCCCCGGTCCTTGCCCGATCAGCTCGACGCGACCATCCTGCCTCGAGCGGGGCAAATCGTTCGATTGCCGCGCGAGGAAGCCGATCGCCTCGAACTGGCGGCGGAGCCCGGAGATACGCTGCTCCTGCGAATCGGGACCGGCACCGACGCCGAGTGGGCGCTCGTGTTTTCCGGGATGATCGACGACCGCGTCGAAGTGAGGCTCAGGGTGTATGCCGACATCCTGCGCGAATCGCTGAACGACATCCTGACCATGACCACGAGCCGCCTCGTCGCGGAAGTGGGGCGGCGTCAACATCCGCAGAATGAGTCGCTCGAGAGCGCGGCGCAGACGGCGCTGGGGCAGGTGAGCGCGGCCGTCGGGGGCCGGTTTGCCGCGCTCGCGGTGATGAACCCCGCCGGTCGGCAGCTGCTGTTGGTCGGCCAGGCGGAGCTCCTTTCCGGATTGAATGAGTCGCGGATCAATCGACTGATCGTCCGCGTGTCCGATGTCGGCGGCGTCATGGTCGTGGCGGTCGATCGCGAGCAGATGCCGTTCACGGTGTTCGAGCGCGCGATCATCCAGGCTGGTGCGGCCGCCATGCAACCGTGGGTGCGTGCAGCTCTTCAGCGTGCGAACGAATCCGAGCGTCGTCAGAGTTTTCGTCCGGTCGACACGCTGTTCGATCAACTCGCCAGGGAGGCCGCGGCGGCGGGCCACCATGCCACCGTCATCGTCATGTCGATGGCCGGCGGTTCGCGAGGTCCAAGCCTGCTCTCGGCGTGGCTCGGCAGGATCAGGGGACAGCTCCGCGGCGGCGATCGAGCTGGCATCCTGAGCGATCGGGAGATCGCGGTGCTGCTGCACGGGGCATCGGCCGACCAGGCGGCGGTCGTGTCGTTGCGGTTGAAGCGACTGTTCGATGCCGAGCAAGCCACGGGCGAGGTGCTGCCCGCCTTCGGGATGATCACACGGATCCCTGATGCGGCCTTCGAAGGTTCGCTGGTGGGGGCGGCGCGGGCGTCCGCAACCGCCAACGCGCTCCGCTAGTCTCATCCGCAAATTTTTTTCCAAAAACAGCTGTCGGCGCTTCAACTCATGCGCCGGTTCGTGCACAATGGGTTCCGTATTCCTCCGACACCACCACAATCGATTGACGCCTTATCAGCGCAGATGAAGGGCACGCTGAAGGAATGGACCCAGCTCAGGATCTGACCGGCGACCAGTTCGCGCCAGCGAGCGAGGGGCCCAAGCGGCTGACCACGTGGTACGCGCAAGGGCACTCGGATGGTCTCGGTGACCGTCTCCTGATGTTCGACAACACGAGTGCCCCGTCCTGGGAGATTCTTCGATTCAAGCCGGTTCTCGCTGCCAACCCCAGGTTCGAGACGGCGCTGCGTCAACGTGTCGAGCGACTGGGTTCGTTCCACCATGCAGCGTTTCCAGCGGTCCGTCCCATCACCGAGCTCGGACACGAAGACGGCCTTGCCGTCGTGTCGACATATGCGACAGGGGTCTGCCTCGCGGAAGGGTTGAAGAAGCCGAGGAGCGCACGATTCGCTGTGCGGCTGCTCCGTCAGCTCGTCCCGGCGTTCGTTGCCCTCCACCAGCATGAACCTGGTTTCGCCCATGGCGCCGTGACGATCGATCGACTGGTGCTGACGAGCGAAGGGCGGCTGATGGTTCGCGAGCACATGGTCGGCTCCGCGCTCGCGAGTCTCGAGCTGAGCGGTGCACGGTTGTGGAGTGACTTCGGGATCCTCGCGCCGGTGCAGTCAACCCTGGCCGGTGACATGCTCATGCTCGATCCGCGAAGCGATGTCACGCAGGTGGCCCTGGTCGCGATATCGCTCATGGTCGGACGTCGCCTGGGACCGGACGAATACCCCGACAAACTGGCGGAGTTGCTCGACTACATCGAAGACCGGAGCATCTGGCACGAGCCGGAAACGTTCGTATCGCTCCGCGTCTGGCTCGAACGTGCACTGCAGCTTCGGGACCCTGGCTTCGCTTCGGCCCGCGAGGCGCAGGTCGCGCTCGCCGATGTGCGGGACGAGCGCGGTCGGCCCGATGTGCCGCCACGTCGTCAACTCACGCAGAGACGCGCGGCTCAGGAGGCTCCGCCCTCACCACCGCCAGCGCCGCCGGCGCTCGAGCCGATGTTGCGGTCGCCCGATTTCGTCGATGAACCCGCGCGTCACGTTGCCCCGCCCAGGCCCCGGATGCCGGTCATTCGTCGAAGGCGTCCCCTGCGATGGGCCGTCGTGGCGATAGGTATCGTGGCGATCACCGAGGCGGGGTTCATTGGTCGATGGCTTCTCACGGGCTCTACCCCTCGCCTGCCTTTCTGGGAGTCTGTTTCACGTTCCCCCGTCGCGACGCCGGCAGCTTCACCGTCGCGGCCGAACGTCGATCCTGTGGTGAAGGATCAACCCCGCTTGACTCCGCCTCCGGGGGATGGCGCACCCACTTCCCTCGCGCCTGCTCTCACTACGGCACCGGCAAATTCGAAGATCGCTCCAGAGGTGCGAGCTACCGAAGAGAACGCGGGCAAACCTCCCACAGTGGTCATCCCGACGGCTCCATCGGTCCGAAGCGGGGGATTTCGAGTGTCGGCGCCGATCCAGTTGCACGTGCTCGAAGGGGAGAGGCTGCTCGGATCGAGCACCGATGGTCCAATCATCACTTCCGCGGGCCAGCACGAATTCGAGTTCGTCAACAGCACGCTCGGTTATCGCACGCGTCGACTGGTCAACGTCAGGGCCGGAGAGATCGCACCGCTGCCGATCGCGGTTCCCAACGGCACGCTGAACATCAACGCGACGCCGTGGGCCGCTGTATCGATCGATGGCAATTCAACAGGCGATACTCCGCTGGGCAACATATCGATCCGGCCCGGCGAGCACGAAGTGGTGTTCCGTCATCCGCAGCTTGGTGAGCGGCGTCAACGGGTGCTGGTGAGACCTGACGCGGTGACGGGGGTGGCGGTCACGTTCAAGTGACGCTGGGCTGTGCCGCTACGGATACCTCGTCAACAGCGTCTTGCCCGACGGTGCCGCACGCCCCCCCGGTGGCTCGATGGTGACTGCCGCTCCGACCACGTTACCTGCGATCGCTGGCGGTGGATCGACGACCAGTGTGGCACGGCCTGATGCATCGGGGACGAAGAGCCCGGCGCCGACCGACTGAGTGTTCGTGACCAGCCACAGCTGATAGGTGCTTTCGGGTGGCGCGGCGGGGAGACGTGAGCCGCTGAGCACCAGTCCTCGTGTGCGACTCCACAGCAGCTGCGCCGACGATCCATCTACGCCGGTGCTGGTCAGGTTGAACTTGATGAGATCGGGGGCAGTCAGGATGGCTCCGACTGTTTCGGCGCGCTGTGCCACGCCACGCGCTTCGGCGATCTGTCGATCGGCGTTCTGCCGCGCCGACGCCACTTCCTGATTGGCGAGCTGCGTCGTGATCGTGACCTGTTGTTCGGCCGAGGCGAGGCGGGAAGAGGCGTCGTTGAGACGTCCTTCGATCCAGCGCACGACCCCGAAGATGAGCAACAGCGCGGCCACGACAATCATCCCGCCGGCAACGTCCTTCCGGCGAAGCAGCGCGAGCCAATCGTCGGTCCTGCGCGTGGGCTCCGGCTCCTCTGCGACGGTATGGAAGGTCCGTGCGCCCTGGACGCGCCGTCCCGGAGCCAGCACCGGAACCGCCGCTCCGTTGCCGATGCGGCGCAGTTCGTCGTGCAGGTGAACCACGCGTTCGAGCGGCCACGACGTGGGCTGGCTCTGAGCCGAGATTGCGGTCACACCGCGGACCTGCAATTCGGTAATCAGCGTTTGCAGCGTTCGTGACAGTTCGTTCAGCAGCAGGCTGACGTTGGCCTGCAGCTCCACCAGGCGGGCTTCGGCTTCGCCAAGGCCACTCACCGAGGCAGAAGCCGTGACACACAATTCCTGGAGACTGGCTGCCTGCGCCTGGAGGCGTTTGAGCGGCTCCTCGTGAAGCTGACGCAATGCCTGAGACTCGCGATCGAGCGTCTCCTCGATCGATCGGATTCGCCGATCGACGTCAGGCAGGATGGCGCGCTGCGCCTGATCGCGAGCCTGCCACTGGTGAAGGGCCAGGCTGAAACGATCTAACTGCGCCTCGAAGCGCGACAAACGTTGTTCGAGGCCGGGATCGTCTTGATTCATCGAGTACTACACCACGGATGATACACAAATTCGATCGCGCGAACCACGTTCGTGTCTTGACATTCGCGGGAAACGTACTACGATGGGTCCCATCCCGCTCACTGATCTCCGTCTGTCCTTTCGCGGGGGACACTGATGGCGACTATCAGCACGCGATTCACAAGGGCCCTGGTGTACGCGTGGTGTCTCGTGGCGCTCGCACCGACTGTCCTCACTGGACAGGACGCACTCGCGCGCGCAAAGGATCTTTACGCCGCTGCGGAGTACGCGGAGGCGCTGGCCACCCTCAACAAGATCGAGAATCCCTCCGGGATCGAGTTCGATCAGTATCGAGCGCTCTGTCTTCTGGCGCTGGGACGCAACGACGAAGCCAGCAGGGTGATTCAGCAGATCGTCGAAAAGGATCCATCCTTCGAGCCCGCACAGGTGTCGCCACGTGTGCAGTCGACGTTTCGCGACGTGCGTCGCCGTGTGCTGCCGTCGCTCGTCCGCCAGACCTACGCGGATGCAAAGAGCGCGTACGACGCCGGCCAAGCCGAGCGCGCAAAGAGCGGATTCCAGAAAGTGATCGCACAGCTCGATGCTCTCGACAAGCTGGGCTCGCGTGAATCCAACGATCTGCGGGTCCTCTCCACCGGCTTTCTCGACCTGATCACCCAGACAGCGAAGCCTGTCGCACCTCCAACGCCGCCGCCTCAGCCCGCGTCGACCCCCGCGACCCCGCCCGAGCCGGCCGTTTATGCGCTCGGTGCGATTGGTGTGACCCCGCCGGTCACCGTTTCGCAGCCCATGCCCCCATGGCACCCGACCCGGCAGGATACCAGGACGGTCGAAGCGGTCATGACGATCCTGATCGACGAAACGGGTGCCGCAACCGTCGTCAGCATCACCGGGATGCTGCGGCCTAATTACGAAGCGCAGCTCCGCCGCGCCGTGAACGGCTGGAAATATCAGCCGGCGACCAAGGACCGCGTCCCGGTCAAGTATCGAAAGGCCGTGGGCATTCGCCTGGCCCCGTACGGAGAGGCACCGCAGTGAACGGGGTGGTTTACTTCTGAGGCCCCTGTCTCCGAAGCTGCTCGAACCAGTTCGACACCACAGAGAAGCTCGTCGGACCACCAGGATCGGCGGCCATCAATTTGGTCACGACAAAACGTCCATCGACCGGTGAGATGTCATAGGGCAGACCCGATCGCTCGACAGGAGGCTTCTCCCAGTCGAACAGCTTTGTCACTCCTCCGAGCTTCAGCGTCGGAGTCAGCGTCACCGACGCGGCCATCATCGCGCCATCCAGACTCACGTAATAGACCTCGTTGCTGCCCTTCGGTCCCCATCGCGGCCAGCGCCCGCCGTTGACCGAGATCTTCTCGCGGCGCTGGCTCACGTCGGGAAACGATCGCAGCATGATCTCGAACCGCGTGCCGGATTCGTCCGACTCGTAGAGGAGCCATTTCCCGTCGGACGATATCTGGCCGAGACGCTCGTCAGCTGCAGTGTGCAGCAGCGGTTCGACGTGGTCGGGCCGATCGAGATTGAGGACGCTCATGTCCTGAAAGCGCTCGTAGACGATCACCTGGCGTCCGTCAGGTGTGAACGACTGGGGCGTTTGAAACCCCGCGCCCGCGAACTCGAGTCTGGGCTCCGAGGCACCATCGGCCGCCTGTGAGTAGACGTCGTGATTGCCGTTTCGATTCGAGGCAAACCAGATTCGTCGTCCATCGGGCGCCCATACCGGCAGGATGTCTTCCGTCGGGCCGTCCGTCAACTGCGTCTGGGTCATCCGTTTGAGATCGAGAATCCAGATGTCTCGATTGCCGCGAGTGAATCGCCCGACCGCTGCACGCGTACCATCGGGCGACACCCGCGGGTACTCGTAGATAGCGGGCTCGACGGCCATCCGCTCTTCCTTGCCGCGACGATCGATCCACTGCAGTGTTCGCAGCGCGCGCTCCCGGAACAACGGCGCAAAGAGCAGCGTGCCGGTGTCGGACACCGCGAAGTTGGCTGCACCGTTGTCAACCGCGGTTGTGATTTCGATATCGGGAAGCGTGACCGAGTCGCCGCGTACGGCGCCCGAGGCCGGATCGAACGCAATCGCCTTGAGCGATGCGCCTGACGAGTACACGAGATGGCCGGTCGGCACGAATCGCGCTGAACTGCCACCGTTCAAGAGCGTCCTGATCGCGCGTGACTCGAGATCCAGGAGTGCAATCTGGGGTTTGCCTTCCGGATCGGTCGATACGATCGTGAAGAGGACCGTCTGACCGCCAGGCAGGAACTGGGGCCAGGCGTAGAGACTTTCGTTCCGGCCGCGATCGGGTCTGACGAGCGGGGTGACGGCGCCGCCATTGGCAGACACCTGGAACATCCCTTCGCTCGTGGCGAACACGATGGTCCCATCGCTACGCCACGTTGCGCCGGCGGCCCTCGCCGACGTCGGTGCGATGAGTGTGGCGGTACCTCCGCCGACCGGAACTTTGATCACGCCGTCGGCCCTGAACAGGCCGACCCATCGCCCATCAGGCGAAAAGAACGGATCGTCTCCCGGCGGTCCGATGGCGACCGCGTCTTTCTGATCGAGTGCGTGAACCCAGAGCCGGCTGAGTGACGCGTATGCGACGTAGGTCCCGTCATCCGAGATCGCGATATCGCGAATGCCGAACGGCTGCTCGTGCGGACCCTCCAGGAAGAGCATCGATGCGCGCAAGGTTCCTGGTGTGGTCTCCGGGAGGACGCGTCGACCCAGGAGCCATCCCGCTCCAGCCGCGACAATCGCGCTCGCCACGATCGCCGCGATCCACGTCCATTGCCGTCGTACGGGCGTGGACTGAATCGAGCCGTGAACTGTCGCATCCTCGCCGGCGGGACTGGCGATCGCATCTTCCAGATCGAGGCGCGCGTCGCCGATGTGTTGCAACCGGCGCCGCTGATCCTTTTCGAGGCAGCGGCGAATGAGACGCCGAACCGTCTGCGGCGTGTTCGCTGGGAGTGTGGTGTAGTCAGGCTGTCGATCGAGCACGCGTGCAAGCGTTTCGGCGGTGCTGCCCTGCTGAAAGGGTGATGTACCGGTCAGGAGCTCGTAGCACACGACGCCGAACGCCCAGATGTCCGCCTGGAATCCGACCGCTTCGCCACGCGCCTGCTCGGGGCTCATGTACGCGGGTGTGCCGACGATCGCCCCGGTTTCCGTCGGTCCCGCCGCTGCCGCGGTCAGGAGATCGTCCGACGGAGAACTGAAGGCCTTGGCGAGGCCGAAGTCGAGAACTTTGACCTGTCCTTCTGCGGTGAGCTTGATGTTCGAGGGCTTGAGATCCCGGTGGATCACGCCCCGATGATGCGCCGCTTCCAGCGCCTGGGCGATCTGCAACGCCAGCTTCAGTGCTTCTTCGATCGCCACCGGGCCGCGCAGCACACGATCGGCCAGCGTTGGACCAGCGACCAGTTCGAGGACGAGGGCGCGGAGCGAGCCCTGCTCCTCCAGACCGTAGATGCTCGCGATGTTCGGATGGTTCAGCGAGGCGAGGAGACGCGCTTCCCGTTCGAGGCGCTCCAGCCTGGCGGGATGGCTGGTGAACGCCTCGGGCAGGACCTTGATCGCGACGTCGCGGTGCAGCCGCGTATCGCGGGCGCGATACACTTCGCCCATTCCGCCGCGGCCGAGCAGTGCGACGATCTCGAACGGACCCAGTGGCGTGCCAGGTGCGAGCATCGCGTGGCTCACGCGCTCGATGCGATCGAGCGCTCGCTCACTTCGCCGCGGGCGCCGGCGGATTCTTGACCGCCGCGTCCCAGTGCTCCTGCACGAGTCCGTTGTCGACGCGGACCATGTCGAACCAGAACGCAGGATAGGTCTTCGACGACTCGTCGGGATCCATCAGCATCCGCTTGAACATCATGAACACATACGAGCCGCTCACGATCGTGATGGCCGGCTTGTCCTTCCACTCGGGCTTGATCGGCTCCGGCTTGCGAATGCGGCTGAAGAACTCGACGAACGCGGCCCGGCCGGTTGGCACGTTCGGATTGTGCTGAATGTAGGTCGGCGCCATCGCCTTTTCGGCGAGCTCCACATGCCCGTATTGCAGGATGTCCTTGAACTCGATGGTCGCGATCTCGAGGTTCTTCTGCTCCTGCGGCGACAGCGTGAAAGTAACCTTGCTGTAGTCGACGCCGTCGGGCGCACCACCGTAGGGAATCTTGGGCTGCTTCTGTGCCCAGTCCCAATGCTCCTGCACTTTGCCGTTCTGCAGTCGAAGCAGATCGTAGGTGTTGTACTTGTATGTCTTCGCGGGGTCGGCTGGATCCTTTCCCTCGCGCTCCCAGATGACGACGACGTAGTCGCCCTTGCCGAAGGCGATGGCCGGCTTCGGCGAGAGCTCCGCGGCGATCGGCAGCGGCTCGCCGCGGCTGCCAAAGAACTTCTGGAAGCCGGCGCGCCCGGTCTGAATGTTGATGTTGTGCTGGATGTAGTTTTCGGCCTGATACTTCGGTGCCAGCTCGACGTGCCGCGATTGAATCACTTCGCGCCACCAGTCCAGCACGAATTTCACGTTGGCTTGTTCCTTTGCGTTCATCGCGCTCTGCGCCGCGATCGGCGGGGCGCACAACAGCAGTGCCATTGCCGAGAGGGTCACGTGCTTCATCGTCATGTGCATGGCGATCTCGCTCTCCGCCCCTCATCGGGGCCAGTCTGTCGCTGGAAACCGCGACAGCATACTCTAGAGGAATGAAGTCGTAGGGGCCGCCTCTAGGCGGCCCGTTTTGGCAGGTCTTCTGCAGGCCGATCCGGTCCCGGCATCAGGGAGGGACCTATGGCTCAGCCGCGCACGACCGGCATCAGCAATCGCGAAACGCCCGACGAGGAGGAACGAGAACGCACCAATCATCCTGCGATTGCACCGGAGGCGCCGCCCGAGAGCCCTGAGGGCGATGGCGACATGCGGGATCGCGAGCTCTCCAACAAAGTGGGAACGCGTTCGAACGCTCAGAAGGAAGCCGGAACGCGGCACGTGGAACGCCCCGCGCCGGGGTCGCACAAGGTTGCCGGCGCATTCGGCAAGGAGGATCGCGCTCGCGACGCTGAGGAATGAGACATGAGGAAGCACGGCTGACGCGTTCACGCCACCCGCGCCATCGGACGGAAACCGCCGCGTCGCGTGGCCGTGACATCAGGTGCTGAGCGATCGATCCGTCGATCGCAACTCAGCGCTCTGATTCGTGTGTCAGCATCGGCGACGCACCACCGAGCAGACGTTCGCCACCGGCGTCCCGGAACGCGGCGAGCGCCTTGCGCCGGCCTTCATCAGCCTCTGCGACGACTGCGCGGAACGCGGGCTCGTTGCGGATCTTGTCGAACTGTTTCAGCGTGAGCGTCTGGACCGGGAAGTACGCCTTGGCGATGGCGCGTTGCATCTGCTCGATGCCGTTCTCGAAGTCACCGACGTCGCAGAGCAGCCATCCCATCTGAAAGATCGCCTCGGGATCGTCCATGATCTTGAGGCCACTCAACGACGCGTGCACGTTCCGCATGTCGTCGAGACGGTAGTCCAGCCACGCGAGGAGAAACTCTTTCCATACCAGCCATGTTGGAATGCGGGACGCCGGCGTCATCGT
Source organism: Vicinamibacterales bacterium (assembly GCA_035263125.1). Taxonomy (GTDB): domain Bacteria; phylum Acidobacteriota; class Vicinamibacteria; order Vicinamibacterales; family UBA2999; genus Gp6-AA40. Next base: position 25,201 of record DATFRP010000203.1, on the reverse strand, counting down.
GCGAACGATCTCGCGGGCGCGATCGCGCTCGCCGGCGAAGCCGAGTCCAATGGCCTTGATCCCCTGATCGCCGCCGCCGGTCACGCGGTCCGTCTCCATGATGAGCAGACGCTCGAGATCGCCGATCATCATCACCGTCTGTTCGAGGCTGGTGGGGATGTGCGGATCGAGCCGGCGCGCTTCCGCGTGGGCCGCGAGCGATTGATCGAACAGCCCGCAATAGCGGCACGAGTGCACGAGCCCGGCAAAAAGCTCGGGATCGTTGCCATGACGTGTCGCCTGTTCGAGCAGGCGTACCATCGCCTGCTGCGCGCGGCCGGTGTCGCCCTCGAGATTCGCGTAGAACTTGTGGGCGATCGACAGTCGCGGGTTGAGCGCGATCGCGCGATCGAACGCCTCCTGCGCGCGGGTGTCGCTGTCAGGCGAGCCTTCGATGAACTTGCCGATCACCCGATGGCACCGGCCCAGACGGGCCCAGGCCGGAGCGAACGACGGATCGAGATCGAGGCACTCTTTGTACAGGTCGCGCGCCTGAGGAAGGCCATCGTAGTTTCTCGCCAGCTCGTTCGCGCGGAGGTAGAGCTCGTAGGCGCGAGGATGCTGCGGCCGATCCATCGAGGTGGTTGTCGTCGCTCCGGTCAGCGGCAGCGACAACGCGTCGACGACGCGACGGGCGATCTCGTCCTGCAGTTGGAAGAGATCACCAAGCGTCGCCTGCACGGTTTGGGAGGTGAGCAGGCGTCCGCCCGGAGCTTCGACGAGCTGCGCCACCGCGCGCACCTGGTCCCCCGAGCGAAGCAGGGTGCCCATGACCACGCGATCGACGTCCGCTTCGGTGGCGAGCGAGTTCAGGTCCGGCGCCTCTCCGGTGAAGCGCGCGGCGATGGCGCTCGATCGGACGACGAGTGAACCGATGCCGGACAACGACGTCGTGATCGCATCGGCGAGACTGAACGCCAGGAAGTCGGTCTCGACGTCGGGCCGAAGAATGCGGAATGGCAGCACGACGAGCCGCGTCATCGTATGAGCCCGAGCGGCGATCGAGTCGGTGTCGACGCCCGCCGCCGCGCGCAGGTCATCAGCCATGACCTCGGCAGACGAGGGGCGCTCGGCCGGCCGCTTTGCGAGCGCGCGACGGATGACGCGATCGACAGCGGCGACGCCGGCCGACCCGCCGAGGGCCGGAGGCTGCTCGTACACTGCCGCGTGCACGACCTCCGCGACCGTGCGTCCGCCGAAGGCGGGACGCCCCGAGAGCATCTCGAAGAGGATGGCGCCGGCGGCGAAGAGATCGCTGCGCGCGTCGATCCCGTCGCCGGTCACGAGTTCTGGTGCCAGATACCGTGGCGTGCCAACGAGCATCCCTGCCTGGGTGATCGCCGACATGGTGTGCCGCGCGTCGTCGATCTCGGGGCGCGCGAGCCCGAAGTCGAGCAGCTTGACGCCATGAGGCGTGAGAAACACATTCGACGGCTTCAGATCGCGGTGGATGATTCCGCGCGTGTGCAGGGCCGACAGCGCCGCGAGCATGCCGAGTCCGACCGTCGCTGTACGCGACACGCTCATCGGCCCCAGCCGCATTTCCTCCGACAACGGCTCGCCTTCGAGCAGCTCCATCGCGATGAACAGCTCGCCCCGGTCCTCACCGATCTCGTAGATCTGACAGATATTGGGATGACTGACGCTGGCTGCGGCGCGTGCTTCGCGCCAGAATCGCTTGCGCGCCGTCTCGTCGCTCGCGAGCGAGGACATCGTCTTCAGCGCAACCGTGCGCCCGAGCCGCTCGTCACGCGCGGCGTACACCACCCCCATGCCGCCCTCGCCGAGCTTGCGCGTGATCGCGTAGTGACCGAGGCGAGCAGGGTGGTCGTGCCGCGCAGGTTCTGCCTTCGGCTGAGGAGGCTGCGTGCCCGTCAGCCACGCCAGCAGCGCCCGCAGCCGGCCGCGCGGTTCGTCGTTGACTGAATCCACTCAAGGCGATCATACAAGGTGCGAGGCGCACTGACGGGGTCGGTGCGAGGGCTCGTCCGATTGTCGGTGCGAGGGCTGTGACGAGTGTCAGGCAGGATCGCACCGACGATCGTCAGCCGAATCGCACCGACGATCGCAAGATCGCACCGACCGCGTCCGCAGGATCCCACCCACTGTCGTCAGCAGGATCGCACCGACCAGCGTCAGGCAGGATCGCACCGACAGTCGTCAGAGAGAGGCACCCGCTCGCACCACGCCTGCGATCCTATAATCTGCTTCGATGCATCGCGACACGGCCATCCTGCACGCGGGCTATCGGGGCGTCCACGATCCTGGTCCGTTCCGATCGGGACCGCAGTTCTCGTCGACGTTCACGACGCCGGGTGAACCGTCCGAGCATGCGTTCACCTATGGACGGTTTCACAATCCGACGTGGACCGCGTGGGAAGATGCGCTCGCTCAACTCGAAGGCGGCGAGTGCGTGTCGTTCGCCTCGGGCATGGCCGCCATCGCGGCCATCCTCGGAACGACGCTCAAACCGGGCGACACGATCGTGCTGCCGTCGGACTGCTACTACACGATTCGCATGCTTGCCGCGAACTGGCTGGCGACGATCGGTGTGACGGTTCGTCTGGCGCCGACGCGCGACAATGCGCAGGCGGCGTTTGTCGACGGGGCGCGCGTGCTGTGGATCGAGACGCCGACCAATCCGCAGCTCGACGTCTGCGATATTCGACACCTGACCGCACTCGCTGCGCATCACGGTGCCCTCACCGTCGTCGACAACACCACGGCGACTCCGTATCTGCAACGCCCGCTCGAGCTCGGCTCGACATTCGTCGTGACCTCGGATACCAAATCGATGACCGGGCACACCGACATCATCCTCGGTCATGTCGCCACGACCGATCCTCAGCGGGCCGCCGCACTGCGCACGTGGCGCACTCAGCACGGCTCGATCCCGGGCCCGATGGAAGTCTGGCTGGCCCATCGGTCGCTCGCGACGCTGCCGCTCCGCATCAACCGGCAATGCACGACCGCATTGCAGCTCGCCAGTGTGCTCGCCACACACCGCCGCGTCACCGCCGTCCACTATCCGGGGCTTCGCGATCACCCCGGTCACGCGATCGCGAAGAGCCAGATGGACGCGTTCGGCAGTGTGGTGAGCTTCGAGCTGGCGACGCGTCCTCACGCCGAGCAGTTCCTGCGATCGCTGTCGCTCGTGCGCGAAGCGACGAGCTTCGGCGGCGTGCATTCGATGGCCGAGCGACGCGCACGCTGGGGCGGCGACGCGATCGGTGAAGGATTCATCCGCTTCAGCGTCGGCTGCGAGAACCCCGATGACATCATCCAGGACGTCTCCCGAGCGCTCGATACGCTGACGTAGTGGCCGCCTTACTCATAGGGGTCGCCCTCAGGCGGCCCTGAGTCGTCAGGCTCTACTCCCGGAAGATTCTGGCAAGCGGCATCTCGAGCCCCGGCAGCAGCTGTGTAGTCAACACATCGCCGTGCTCACGTGAGAGTTCGTGCCCTCGTGCGAACGTCTCACCATCTCGCCGATACACTCTGACGCGGTCGACCTCCGGATCGACGATCCAGTATTCGCTCACGCCCATGCGCTCGTACAGTCGTCGCTTGATGCCATCATCGCGTCGTCGTGTTCCTGGAGACGCGATTTCGACCAGCAGCTCCGGGACGCCACGCACGTGAAGCTCGGTGAGCGTCGCCGCGGCCCGCGCGTTCGACAGATAAAGCAGATCGGGCACAACGATGTCGATGTTCGACATCACGACATCGGTCGGCGAGAGGAAGACCCGCCCGATCGGATGGGTCTCCAACCACGACGCAATCATGAGATGCAGGGTTCCGAGTATGGCCTGATGACGGATGCGCGGCGAAGGCGTCACGTAGTGCTCTCCGTCGATGAGCTCGTGCCGCTTCCCGTCGTCGGGGAACTGCACGAAGTCGTCGTAGGTGAGCTTCAGTCCAGGATTGGACGGCCTCACGCGATCGCTCCCGGGCATCGGCTCATTCTAGCCAGAGGAGCGAATTCGCTGCCATCGAGGTTCAGATGCGATCTGCAAAGGAATCCTTGTCACGGCGCGCCAAGGTACGCGGATAATGACGAATCGATCGGCTTCGAAGCTGGCACGATCTGCGATGCCGCGGGGCCGCTCGCACCTGTCAGATGGCACTCGAAACCGGATCACGCATCGGGTCAACACCTGCATCGACGCGAGTCGCAGGCATCGACATCCTTCGCGGCGCCGTGATGGTCCTGATGGCCATCGATCACGTGCGCGTCTATTCGGGCGTGCCAGCGGGCGGTCCGACCGCTGGCGTGTTCTTCACGCGGTGGGTCACGCATTTCTGCGCGCCGGTCTTCGTCTTTCTCGCCGGCACGGCCGCATTCCTGCAGTTGCAAAAACTCTCCATCGTCGAGCGCGGGATGAAGTCGACGACCGTAGAGCGCGGGCTTCAGCCCGCGCGCTACGAAGGCGCGGCTCGCGGCCAGCTCGCCCGTTACCTGGTCGTGCGCGGGTTGATGCTGGTGCTGCTCGAGCTGACCGTCATTCGATTCTCGTGGACGTTCAACGTCGACTACGCCTCGTTCACGCTCGCCGGTGTCATCTGGATGCTCGGTTGGTGCATGGTGCTGATGGCGGGCTTGATCTGGCTGCCAACATGGGCCGTGGGTATCGTCGGCGCTCTGCTGATCCTGGGGCAGAACGCGTTCGAGGTCGTCGCGCGCGCGGTGCCGTCGCTCGAGGGGCTGTGGCAGTTCCTGTACACGGGTGGCATGGTGACGCTCGGCGCACGCGGCCCGGCGATCACGGTGCTCTACACGATCGTGCCGTGGATCGGTGTGATGGCGGTCGGCTACGCGTTTGGCGCAGTCGTCGTTCAGGAACCTGCCGCGCGTCGCCGTACGGTGCTCAGACTCGGACTCGCCGCGACGGTGCTCTTCCTCGTCGTTGGGAGCCTCGTGGTCTACACGAGGACCTCAGACGATCCGACGCCGACGTTCTTTCAGCTGCTGAATCAGCGGAAATATCCGGCGTCACCGCTCTTCCTGTTGATGACGCTCGGACCATCGCTTGCGCTGTTGCCGTTGGCCGATCGCGCGAGCCGATGGGTGAGGAGCCTGCTCGAGACATTCGGACGCGTTCCGTTGTTCTACTATCTCCTCCATATCCCGCTCATTCACGCAACCGCGCTGCTCGTGTGGTTTCTCCGCGACGGCGTCGTGAACGCACAACGGTTTTCGACGGCGCCGTACGTCTCGATCCCCGAACCCGACCGCTGGAGCCTGCCGCTGTTGTATCTCGTGTGGGCGGCGGTGATCGCGATGCTCTACTTTCCGTGCCGCGCGTACGCCGCCTTCAAGGCGCGCAGCCCACGATCCCTGGCGCGTTATATCTAGCTACTGCTTGGACGACTTCGAGATTTTGATCGTCGTCGCCACGATCGCGTCTTTCTCCTTCGTACCGTGCGCGACGATGTGCTCGCCGACTCTGAGTGCAGAACGCTCCGTCGCGGCCTTGCCGCGCGTGTACTGCGTCTTCGAGTCGAGCGTGACCGTCACGGTCTTTCCATCGGATTCCTTGACCGTCACGGTGTTGCCCTGAATGCTCGCGACCGTTCCCGACACTTTGTGCGCGTGAGAAGCTTTCGCACTCGCCGCGGCTGGCGCCGCTAGCACGAGCGCTGTGAGCGCAAGGCCGAGCATCCACCTCTTCATGGCCGCGGTCTCACTTCTTCGCGGCAGCGGGCGCTTCGCCGACCTTCAGCGTCGTTGCCGTGATCATGCCTTTCGCTTCGGGGCCTTCCGCGACGACGCGATCGCCGACCTTGAGTGACTTGGCGTCGACGGTCGCCTGGCCCTGCGTGATCTTCGTCTTGGCGTCGAGCATCACCATGACTTCCTTGCCGTCAGTGCCCTTGACCATGAGGTTGTTGCCCTGCACGCTCGAGATTGTGCCCATCACTTTGTGTGCGTGCCCTTCGTGGGCAGATCCGACGGCCGGTGCCATGAGAATGAGTGCGAGCATTGCGAAACCGATCATGCATGTCTTCATCGATGTGCTCCTGTATGTTCATGACGACTCGGCTGCGCCGTGGCGGGGTTCCCACCGCGCAGGAACTGCTCTTCTTCGATCTGCTGCCGGAACTCCTCGGGCGTGCGCGGATTCATCGTTTCCAGCTGCGCCACATCCTTGGCTGTCAGTTGCGGAAGCCGTCGGATGAAATGTACGAGACGCCACGAGGCCTGCTCGCCGCTTTCTGTCCCGGTCGACCACCCCGGCATGCCGGTGAATCTGACGCCGTGCTCGATGATATAGAACAACTCGCCGTCAGTGAGATCCTGCGTGTCCGCCTGACGCATGTCGGGCGGCTTCGGGAAGAGGCCACGACCCATCTCGGTGTCGCCGCTTCCATTGTTCCCGTGGCATGAGGCGCAGTGATCGGCGTAGTGCGCCATCCCATCGGCGAGCGCTTCGGCAGACATCGGCACCGGGTTCGCACGCTGTCTGATCGTTCGCGGGACGGCGAAATGCCTGACGGCTCTGGCCAGCCTCGTTTCGAGTGCGCTCGGTTGCGCCCGGGCATCGAGACCGGTCGACACCGTATAGGCGATGGCGAGGGCGGCGCTGGCGACGACCACCAGGACGAGAAAGCCGATGAGTCTCATTTGTCCGCCTCTGGTCGCAGTGTCAGAAAGATCGAAAAGCCGGCGTTCGCACGACTGCCGTAGGTCGAGGCCAACGACTCAGGCACGAATCCTACCGACGCACCGGCGCCGAGCCCCGGCTGAAACCTTCGCCAGCTCGACAGGTATCGCGTATATCCGCCCTGCAGCTTGGCCACGGTGAACCCCTCGGGCGGTTCGCTCACTACCAGATCGTGCGCGCTCTTGACGACGATTTCAAATCGGCCAAACCATGTATGCCGCTGCGCCAGCGAGACGGTCGTTTCCACGAGCAGCGCGTTCGATCCGTGGCCCGTTTCATCGTTATGGCCCCAACCCAACGTGGTCGCCCAGATGCCCTGGTTGTCAACAGCGCGGTGATAGGAGGCTGATGCCGTCACGCGGGTGACGTCGACGCTCGTGTCGCCGCCTTCCGCGAGCTCGGCATCGTTGAGCCGACCCGCCGATACCTGCAGCGACAACCGTGACGTGGGAAGATACCAGAATCGACCCGAGACCGAGTCGAGCGCGCCGAAGTCGATGTCGGTGCGGTCCTCGTCAGGCTCGCGGCCGTTGAACGCCGACGCCTCAGCCTTCCATCGCGTGCCGTACACACCCGCGGTCACGACGCCGAACGAGATGTGCGTCGAGTCCATCCAATGGTGGGTGATGGGGGCAATCGGGTTCGACATCGCGGAGATGCGATGCGGAAACGCGACCGGGCCGAGCGCCGGCTCCCCGGCGGGAGCGCCGTAGATCTGCCAGCGCGTCGATCCCCTGAGCGGGGCGTCGTAGGTTGCGGCCAGCTCCATGAAGAGATCGTGCGGGTGTTGTCGGTCGTGGATGGGCGCCCCTTCGCATCGCTCTCCCGATGCGAGCAGGTTGGGGTATCCACATCCGCCGATTGTCCACGGTTCGGCGCTGAACATTGCCCGCAGCCCGAGCGTGCCGCGGCCGAGGCTGCGACGGGCCGCGCCCATCACCCAATTGATGCTGCCCAGCTGATCGTCGCCACGGTCTCCGGATTCGTGCAGGAACTGCAGGAAGATGTTCTCGTGGAACATGACCTGCCACGATCCCTTCTGCACGTGGATCGCATACATCGGCGAGTCGTCAGGCAGCCACGACGTGCCTGAGCCCTCGCGCGACATCGGCGCACCTGCCCCGCCGTGCTCGTGATGCATCTGAGACATGTCGTGTCCCGCGTGCTGATCGCCAGACCGGGACGCGTCGTGCTGATGCGCTCCCTCCGCGGGAGCATCCTGCGCCGCTGCCGTGGAACAGACAACGACACCGAGACAAATTGCAGCCGCGCCGAGCAGGCGCGGTCCGACCCTGAACGCGTACATGGACCCTCTCTCCTGGAAGACACGAACGGCGAGGAGGGGTCGAGGCTAGAGACGAAGTGGGGCGTTGAGCACCGCAAGGCCGGGCGGGCCGTGCTCGAGCCGAAGCGATCGCGCGAGTCGCGTCCGCTGCTCAACCGGAGCGGTCGTCGACATGGTCGATGTGATCAGTGCGGGCGGTGCGATATCCTGCGTCATCGCCAGAAGCGCGACGATGAGGTCGTTCTGATGGCCGCACGTGTGTGCGCCGGGTACGAGCGCGACGCCGTCGCTCGACGCCTCATGACAAGAGTGACGCTCACCGTGTGAGGCCGGGACAGTGGCGTCATGAAGCGCGCAGTTAGCGCGACACAACACGGGCGCAAGCGGAGCCGCAGCGAGCACGAACGCGAGCGCACACACCCACAACCGGGAAGCCATCTCCGTACAGTATAGGTGAGCCGCTGATTACATCCCGACGAGCCGTGCGAACAGACCCGCCAGCGCCCCACCGACCAGTGGGCCGATCACGGGAATTGGCGCATATCCCCAGTCAGCGTCGCGCTTCGCAGGAATCGGGAGAATCGCGTGCGCGATCCTCGGTCCGAGATCGCGTGCGGGGTTGATCGCGTACCCGGTTGTTCCGCCGAGCGACAGTCCGATCCCCCACACCAGGCTTCCGACGAGATAGGGCCCCACACCAGCGGCAAGTCCGGTCGCCGCCACGCGTTTGGAGAAGATCGCGGCGACCACGAGCACGAGCACGAACGTCCCGATGATCTCGCTGGCGAGATTGGATGGTACGTGTCGTACGGCCGGAATGGTGCAGAACGTGCCGAGCTTGAGATCTGGATCGCGGGTGAGTTGCCAGTGGGGGGCGTAGTGAACCCACACGATCATGGCGCCGATGAACGCACCCACGAGCTGCGCGAGCACATACGGAACGACTTTGGTGAAGTCGCCGCTCGCAACCGCGAATCCGAGGGTCACCGCGGGATTCAGATGCGCGTCCGAGCTGCCGCAGGCGATCGCCGTGAAGACACCGGCGAAGACTGCAAACGCCCATCCGGTGGTGATCGCGAGCCAGCCGGCGTTCTCGCCCTTCGACTTCTTCAGCAGCACGCCCGCGACGACGCCATTGCCGAGCAGGATCAGAACGAGCGTGCCGACCAGTTCTCCAAGAACGGGCGATGCCATCGCGCGCGACCTAGCGGTCCCGCTCGGCGGCGCGAGCCGCGTTGAGGATGTTCGTGATCGCCTGGTTGCCCTCGTGGCACGCGTACTCGAAGACCGGCTCGCGATCGGTACGGGTCAGCGGGATCGCAAACGTCCAGGGGCGCGTCCATGTCGACGGATCGTCGACGGTCACCGACCATTCGATGCGGTTGGCCCCGGTGCGAGTGAAGCGCTCGACGAGACGCAGCGTGTCGGGATCCGCATTGCGGTAGACGCTGCGCGCCTTGAAGTTCGTCGTCTCGACGACGAGCGTGTCGCCATCCCAATGTCCACGCGCGTCGCCCATGTCCATGTGAAGCGCGCGGCTCGCGTGCTCGCGACCGTCAAGCGGAATGACGCGCGTCTCGTGCACCATCTCGTAACGAATCGCGACGATGCCCGGCGCCTGCACGATCTCGTACGAGTTGCCGTACTGTCCGGGCAGCATCGATCCAGGAAGCCCGCGCGTGATGCAGCGTTCCCACAGACTGAAGTCCAGATGGCTGTTGAAGGGACCGCTCCCGAAGCTTCCCGTGCGTGGCAACGCCGCGATCCGCGCACGCGCCACCGGAACCAGCGGCGGAATCGCACCATCCGGTGGGTCGATCACGAACCACGGACGGGTGCCTTTGGTGATCTCGTAGATGTCGCGGAACTCGGCCGAGTTCCCGATGCGGCCTTCCGGATCGCCCCCGAAGTACTTCGCGCGCTCCAGCGTGTCCGCCTGCCGCTTGGTGACCGCGGCTGCGAGCTCCTCGGGCTTCACATCACCGATGTGGCGCCCCTCGAACTCTTTCGGCCGCTCGAAGGGTGTGCTCGTCTCGTACTTGTTCGAGTACTGGCCCTGTAAGTCCGGATCGCCCCATGGCGTTCGTGGTGTCTTCCACGAGCTCTGGGCGATCGTGATCGAGGAACCGGCAACCAGCGCGCACAGGGCAAGACCGATCGTCGTTCGCATCGTGATCGTCCTCCGTGACACCGGAATCGTTCGTGGGCTCCACGTAGTGTCCGGCTTCAGCCGGACCGTGGCCGGCAACAGTATAGGCAAAACCGTTGGTCAGAGTGATAAACGACGGAGCCGAAGGGCGTTTCCAATCACCGACACCGAACTGAGGCTCATCGCCGCAGCGGCAATCATAGGACTCAGGAGCATCCCGAACGCCGGATACAGCACGCCGGCGGCAATCGGAACGCCGATCGAGTTGTAGATGAACGCGAAGAAGAGATTCTGTCTGATGTTGCTCATCGTCGCGCGACTGAGCCGCCGTGCGCGGACGATCGCCCGGAGGTCCCCCTTCACGAGCGTCACGCCGGCGCTCTCCATGGCGACATCGGTCCCCGTTCCCATCGCGATGCCGACATGCGCCTGGGCGAGGGCGGGGGCGTCGTTGATGCCGTCGCCGGCCATCGCCACGATCCGGCCGTCCTGCTGGAGCCTCGCAATCGCCGCCGCTTTCTGATCGGGCAGCACCTGCGGAATCACTTCATCGATTGCGAGCGTTCGCGCGATCGCCTCGGCTGTCGCCCGGTTGTCGCCGGTGAGCATGACAATCCGGAGCCCTTCGCGGTGCAGCTCGGAGATCGCGTCGACGGCCCCCTCTTTGATCGGATCGGCGACGGCGATGAGCCCGGCGAGTGCGCCGTCGACGGCAACGAACACCAGCGTCTCACCGCCCTTGCGCATCGCGTCGGCGCGCGACGTCACGGATTCGGTCGGCACGTTGATCTCGGCCATCAACGTCTCGTTCCCCAGTGCTACTGCTTTTCCGTCGACGCGACCGCGGACGCCCTTGCCCGTCAAAGATTCGAAGGCCTCTGTTCTGGTGAGGAGCAGTCCGCGCGTCATGGCACCGGCGACGATCGTCGCCGCCAGCGGATGCTCGCTGCCACGTTCGAGGCTTGCCGCCAGGCGAAGGAGACCGCGCTCGTTCCACGGATCAAGTGGGACGATCGTCGTCAGCGCCGGCCTGCCTGCGGTGAGCGTGCCTGTCTTGTCCACGACCAGCGTGTCGACGGTGCGAAGCACTTCGATGGCTTCGGCGTTCTTGAAGAGCACGCCTGCGGTGGCCCCTTTGCCGGCCGCCACCATGATCGACATCGGCGTGGCCAAACCAAGCGCGCACGGACACGCGATGATCAGCACAGCGATCGCGTTGACGATGGCGTGTGCCAGACGGGGTTCTGGCCCGATCGCGCCCCAGACGATCGCGGTCAGCAGCGAGACGGCGACGACCGTCGGCACGAAGTACCCCGACACGACATCGGCGAGCCGTTGAATCGGCGCCCGGCTGCGTTGCGCCTGCGCCACCATGTTCACGATCTGTGCGAGCAGCGTGTCGGCGCCGACCCGCTCGGCACGCATGACGAACGAGCCCGTGCCGTTGACTGTCGCGCCGATCACGCGATCGCCAGTGCGCTTCTCGACCGGAATCGGCTCTCCGGTCACCATCGACTCGTCGACCGCGCTGTGTCCTTCGATGACCACACCGTCGACGGGAACCTTCTCGCCAGGCCGCACGCGAAGACGATCACCAGGGTGAACGTCGTCGAGTGGCACGTCCTCGTCGCGGCCTTCAGCGTTGACGCGTCGCGCGGTCTTCGGCGTCAGTCGCAGCAGCGCGCGGATTGCCGCCCCCGTCTGGCCGCGTGCGCGAAGCTCGAGCACCTGTCCCAGGAGTACGAGCGTGACGATCGCGGCAGCGGCTTCGAAATAGACGCCGACCTGACCGTGGTGAGTGCGGAGTGTGGAGGGAAACAGTCCCGGGAAGGCGACTGCGATCACGCTGTAAACGTAGGCGACGAGGACGCCGAGCGCGATCAGCGTGAACATGTTCAGGCTGCGGTTCACGATCGATTGCCAGCCGCGCTCGAAAAACGGCCACCCGCCCCAGAGCACCACTGGAGAGGCCAGCGCCAACTGGATCCATCCAGGTGCACTCGACTGCGCGAGCGACTCGAACAGACGGCCTGGCAGCATTTCGCTCATCGCCAGCAGCACGGCTGGAATCGTGAGGGCGACACTGACCGAGAGCCGCCGGGTCATGTCGACGAGTTCGGGATTGGCTTCTTCGTGGGCAGTGATCGTCAGCGGCTCGAGCGCCATGCCGCAGATCGGACAGCTGCCTGGGCCCCACTGTCGGACTTCGGGATGCATCGGGCAGGTGTATTCGACGTCGTGACGGGCGGGAGCGGCGGGCGTCGCGGAGCGGTTCAGGAACTGTTCGGGATCAGCGCGAAAGCGCTCGAGGCAGCTCTTCGCGCAGAAGTAGTAGGTCCGCCCCCTGTATTCAGTCTGTCCGGCGGCGCGGTCGGGATTGACCGTCATGCCGCATACCGGATCGATGACAGTGATTGAGGCGGGCGGGAGTGCGGACATCGGGTCTCTATCTATGACGCAGGCAAATGGGGTCGGGAGTCATTTCGCAAAACGAAATGACTCCCGACCCCATTACATCATTTGCGCTATTCTCTCGGGGGCTCGCGCTCTACGAGGCGCAGCGAATGCCCACGATATGAGGAGACCGTGATGAAGAAACACCCCTCGATCTTCGTCATTGCTATGTTGGCGGTTGTGTCGGCTGCGCTCGAGTCTCAGCAGGCGCCGCCGCAGCCCGGCACGCCGACGGTGCTGCCATCGGTTCCCGCGCGAGAGCCGTCGTGGGCATTTCCGGTGCAGGCGGGACAGCTGCCGGCGGAAGCGGCCGAGCCGAAGTCGCTGCCCGGGAGCACGAAGAAATACACGCCGGCACAGATCGACGACCTGCTGAACCCGCCCGACTGGTTTCCCGACGAGCACAAGCCTGCGCCCTCAATCGTCCAGAAGGGAAAGGGCGACGCGCTCGCATGCGGATCGTGTCACCTGATGTCGGGCGTCGGTCACCCTGAGTCGGCCGACCTCACCGGCTTCACCGCCGACTACCTCGTCCAGCAGATGGCGGACTTTAGGGCCGGGACTCGCAAGGACTACGCGCGCATGAATGGCATCTCGAAGGCGGTATCGGATGACGAGGCGCGTCAGGCCGCTGAATGGTTCGCGTCGCTGCCGCGCCGGAAATGGATCCGAGTCGTCGAGACCGCGATGGTGCCGAAGACGTTCGTCGGGCAGGGTCGGATGCGCTTCGTCGACCCGAAGACCACCGGCATGGAGCCGATCGGCAGCCGCATCATCATCCTGCCCGAAGACCAGACCCGCGCGCGGCTGCGCGATCCGAAGTCGGGGTTCGTCGCGTACGTGCCGCCGGGCAGCATCAGGAAGGGGAGAACGCTCGTCGAGAACGGTGGCAACGGCAAGTCGGTGGCGTGCAGCATCTGCCATGGCGACGGGCTCAAGGGACTCGCCAACGTGCCGCGCATTGCGGGGCTGCACCCGATCTACATCGTCCGGCAGCTGCATCTGTTCAAGGAAGGCGATCGCAAGGGCCCCGACTCCGCGCTGATGAACAGGCCCGCCGCCAAGCTGACGGACGAGGACATCCTCAACATCGCGGCGTACGTGTCGTCGCTTTCGCCCGAGTAGAGGCAACGGAGGTTACGGAGGGAACGGATTAACAGGAGGAACGGAGCAACGGAGGACGAACGGAGTTACGTGGCGCTCTCCGTCCGATCTCCGTTCCTCCGTTCTCCTGTTAAATCCGTTCCCTCCGAGTCCTCCGTTACCTCGCTTCGAATTCACTGATGTCCGTCAGCCTTCGTACTGCAACACGTGAACGCCAGCATTCCAATCGCTGACGTACATCAGGCCTTCCGTAGTCACGAACACGTCCGCCGTCTTCGCGGCCAGCGAGACATTCGGCCGCGGGTCGATCAGCTTCGCCGGCGTTGGCGGCACCCACGACGCGATCTCTTTCGGCGCGAACGCGTCTCGGATGTCGAACACGCGGACGCCGGCGTTGTTGTAGGTCGCGAAGATCGTCTCCTCGCTGCGCATGCTGCCAGGCCGGTTCTCGTGCAGGTTGTGCGGGCCGAACGTGCCGAGCGCGCAGAAGTCGCGATCGCGCGGCGTCGGCAGCGTCGAGATCGATACCGGGTTCTGCGGCGCGCGCACGTCGACCACCCAGGTATAGAACGTCCCCTTCGCGCACATCTCGGCGTTGGCTTCCTCTGCGACGACAACGAGGTTGCGCCCGGGGAGCGGCAGGGTCGTGTGCGTGCCGCCGGCAAACGGAGGAGACCAGTTGACGTGTGCCAGCAGCTTGGGGGCACTGCGGTCGCTGATGTCGTGCACCGTCATGCCGCCGTCGCGCCAGGCGCCGTAGCCGCGATCGCCAGCGGTGATCATGTGATGCAGCGCGTAGCGCTTGCCCTGCGGCAGGTTCGAGGTCTCACCCGCCGCGCGGTTCATGCCCGGCAGCCACCACTTCGAGACGATCTCCGGCTTGGTGATCTCCTTCAAATCGACGATGCAGAGGATGTGGTCGGTGAAGCCGTCGAAGTGCGCCGCCACGTACGCGTAGCGGCCGCCCGGCCACCAGAGCCGGTTGATGCCCAGCCCCGGCATCTCGAGGAACGCGATCTCCTTCATCTCGGGCGGCTTTGACAGGTCGTGGATGCTCAGCCCCGAGCGGAACTTCTTGCGCTTGGTGATGCTGTCGGCGAGCGAGTTCTCGAAGTAGCCGCGCAGGTTGTCGTACGACTGCATCGCTACGATGTTCGCGCCGTTGGCGAGCAGCATGTAATCGTCGGCGACCTGCAGATGGTGCGTGCGCGTGAAGTCGCCGCCCGTGAAGAAGCCGACCGGCTTGAGACGACGCGGATCGCTTGCATCGAGGATGGTCAGACCGTTGGCGAACATGTGCCCGACGTAGAGATGCCGCCGGTTCATCATGATCTGTACGGTGTCGGGCCGCCCGCCCACGTCACTGTAAGAGATGTGGCGGATGCGGCGGCCGATGCCGTCGGGGGGAATCGGTGGCTGCGCGGCTGGTCGAGACGAGGGCTGTTGCGCGGCTCCGATTGGGCTCGCCGCGAGTCCCAATCCCGCCAATCCGACGAGCGACTGGAGATGCTGTCGTCGCGTGATCGCGTTCATCGTGTCCGCCTCGAGAGTTAACGGAGCGTACGGAGGGAACGGATTAACAGGAGAAACGGAGCAACGGAGGACGAACGGAGGCGCCGCGCCGGGAACGCGTTTCGGGCGAGCCTAACGCGATTCACACCAAGCGACGTTCCGCGCGACACGCGTTCCCGGTGCGGCGATCTCCGTCCGATCTCCGTTACTCCGTTCCTCCTGTTCAACCGTTGCCTCCGTAACCTCCGTTACCTTGCGATGCCGAATACGTAAACCGCCCCAGCCTCATCGACGGAGGTGTCCGCCTGGTTGCCGTTGACGCCCTTCGCGCCGCTGTCTTCTCCACGCGCGCTGACGACCAGCATGCTGCCCGTGCGATCGAGCGTCATCGAACTTCCGAACTCGTCGTAGGCCTTGGTATTGGAGCCCTTGATGTAGGCCTGTTGACGCCATGTCGTGCCGGTGCGCGTATATAGATAGACCGCGCCAGACTCTGATGCGGAGTCGTCGTCCTGTTTGCCGTTGATGCCCTTGGCGACACTGTCTTCGAGCGAGGCGCCGATGACGGCGGTGTTGCCGTCGGCGCTCAGTGCGACCCGCGAGCCGAACCAGTCGTTGAAGCCGGTGTTGGACGCCTTGATGAACGCCTGCTGTGTCCACGTGGCGCCGTTGCGGACGAACACGTACGCCGCGCCCATCGAGAGATCATCGCGCCAGTCGCTGTCGCAACCGGGTGGATTGATGCCGGTCGCCTTGCAGTCTTCGTCGAGCGACCCGACCAGCAGCGTGGTGCCATCGCTGTTCAACGCGACGTCGACGCCGAACGAATCCTGCGGCTCGCCGTTCGACGGTTTGATGTATGCCTGCTGTGCCCAGGTCGTTCCGGTGCGTGTGAACACGTACGCTGCGCCAGAGCCGTTGGCCTTGTTGTCGGAGGGACCATTGATCGTTCGGCTGGAGCCGTCCTCATCGAAGCTCCCGACGGCGAGGATGTTTCCATCCGCAGACAACGAGACTGCGTAGCCGAACAGATCGCCGGCGGTCATTTCCGCTGGCTTGACGTACGCCTGCTGCGACCACGTCGTTCCGGTGCGCGTGAACACGTACGCCGCGCCAGCCGCAGGCGCCGTGTTGTCGGCCTGATTGCCGTTGATGCCGGTCGAGCCGCTGTCCTCGGTGATGGCGCCGGCGGCGATCGTATTACCGTCGGCGCTGAGTGCGATGGAGAAACCGAACTGGTCGCCTTCGCCAAAGGACTCGGCCGTTCCGGCCTCGCCGGTGTTCGACGCCTTGATGTAGGCCTGCTGCGTCCAGGTCGTCCCGCGACGGGTGAACACATAAATGGCGCCGGCCTGCGGAATCGAGGTGTCCTTCTGATCGCCGTTGATCCCGGTCGCTTTGCTCGATTCCCAATACGCGGAAACGACCAGCGTGTTGCCGTCGGCGCTCAACGCCACGGCGTGGCCGAACTCGGCGTCCATCTTGGGATTCGACGGCTTGATATACGCCTGCTGCGCCCACCGGCTGCCGGTGCGCGTGAACACGTATACCGCGCCCGCATCGAACATCGAGTTGTCCGCTTGATTGCCGTTGACGCCGGGTGACGCGCTCGCTTCGTGCGGCGCGCCGACGGCGAGCGTGAGGCCATCTCCGCTGAGGGCGACGCCCTGGCCAGTGTGTCCCTGATTGACGCCTCCGCAGCCGAAGTGGTCTGACGCGTCGGGGTTCGAGGCTTTGAGATAGGCGACCTGCGTCACCGTGACCGATTGCGCAGCGCCGCGGGTCGAGAGCGCCGTGAGAACGAAAAAGAGTACGTAGTATCCGGCGTTAGCAGAACGTACGTAGTGTCCGGCTTTAGCCGGACCGGGACGAGAAGTGTCGCGCACGACGTTACGGGTTCACCGTGTCCAGCGTCCCCTTCGGGCCCTTCGGCGCTGGCTCGCCGAAGTTCGCCGTGCGATAGATCTCTTTGCCGGTGTCGGCGTTGACGATGTTGGAACGCTCGGTCAGATTGAGATACGGCGCACCGCTTTTGAGCCGCCGCCCGATCATCGTCAGCTTCATTCCTGCTTTGATCGTCGATGGTGTCCAGCCGAACTGCTTGATCAATTGCTGCGGCGCGCCGAGCTCGGCCTGCCATCGAACGGTCTTCCCGTTTTCCATCGCATCGAACACGATGCGCGCGTGCGGGTTCACCATCTGCACTTCCACGACCGTCCCGCTGACGGTGATCACTTCCTGGTTATACCGATCCGCGTCGCCGTGATGTGCGGCCGCGGAGCTCACGGAAACGACGCAGATGATGGCAGCGGCGATGGTCTTTCGTATCAAAGTTCCCTCCAGATAACGGAGGTTGCGGAGGGAACGGATGAACAGGAGGATCGGAGCAACGGAGATCAAACGGAGACGCCATAGATATCGCCACTCGCTTCCTAGCATGTCGATCAGCAGCGCATGGCGGTACCCGCGGCGATCTCCGTCCGATCTCCGTTGCTCCGTTCCTCCTGTTAAATCCGTTTCCTCCGTCAACCTCCGTTCCCCTCCAGCCGGACCAATCCACTCGAAGCATGACGAGAGGAATAGTTGCGTCTATTTTTGATCCTTGACCTCGAGCCCGCCGGTGAGGCCCTCGACCTGGTGGCCGGTCGCGAACTTGCGGGCCCGCATGATCTCAGCCGGCGTGGCGACCTTCGGATCGACGTTGACCTGCGAACAGGTGAAGCCGCGCAGCGTGCATTCTGACGTGGTGTGTGCGATGCCCCGTTCCTTCATGTACTTCGCCATCAGCGCCACCGCATCCTCGTGGATGATGACCGCGTTGTTCGGCACGAACGTGCCGACGCCGATCGCGTAGTCGATGGGCATCAACGGCTCGTTGCTCGAACCGAACGCGCCGTCGTTCTTCTTGCCCAGATCGTGCGCGCTGAGGTCGGCGCCCTTGTCGATCAGATACTGAATTACCGCGACGTTGCCGTCGTTGCCTGCGGCCATCAGCGGCGTGATGCCATAGTCGTCCGGCTGATTGACGTCGTTGCCCAGCTCCACGAACAGCTTCACCACCTCGAGGCGCTCGGCCGGCGATTTCCCTCGGTGGTAGCCGTGAATGAAGGCCAGGCCGGCCGCGGCCGACAGCATCGTTTCGCCGTCGCGCGAGATGATCGTCGGATCGGCGCCGCGATCGAGCAGCAGCTTCACCAGCTCGAGGTCGGCGGCGAACGCAGCGCGCATCAGCGCGGTGGCGAACACGATGCGCGGCGAGCCTTCGCGCATCCGCGCGCGCGGCGTGTTGTTCACGATCGCGTTGGGGTTGGCACCGGCGTCGAGCAACTGGCGAATCAGCGGCATCGGATCGGCGGTCACCATCCAGGGAAAGTTCGGAGCCGTTTCCATGTTGCGGCGATCGACGGCCCAGAACAGGGGCGTGAACCGCTGCGCATCGGCGCGGTTGACGTCAGCCTTGCGATCGACGAGCAGCGACGCGACGTCGTAGTTGCCGTTGAAGATCGCGATCGCCAGGGCGGTCTTGCCGTCGCCAGCGGCTGCGTTGATGTCGGCGCCGCCATCGGCCAGCACGCGGGCGACCTCGACCTGGCCCTCGCGTGCGGCGAGCATCAACGGCGTCAGCCATCCGCTGGCGAATTCCTCCGGCTTGCCGTCGTTTCTGGTGCCGACCGGAGTGCGGCCTTCGAAGCCGCGGCCATTGGCGGCGGCAACGTAATTCGAACGGGCGTTGACGTCGGCGCCGGCGGCGACCAGTGCTTTGGCAGCGTCGGCATGTCCTTCGGAGACCGCCCACATCAGCGCCGTCGTTCCACCCCAGCTCTCCTTCGCGTTGAGGTTGGCGCCCCCCTCGACCAATACTCGAAGCGCGTCGGTCTTGCCGGTTCGCGCCGCCATCATCAATGCGGTGTCGCCCGCCGACGAGAGCGCGACGTTCGGATCGGCGCCGGCCTTGATCAATCGATCGAGCATCTGTGCGCTGCCGTTGATCGCCGCGAGCTGCAGCGGCATGACGCCTTCCCTCGTCTTCGAGTTGACGCGCGCCCCTGCCTTGATCAGCAGATCGGCAACCACCAAATCATCGCGCTCGACCGCCCAATGAAGCGCGGTGCTGCCATCGGCCTGTGGTGCGTTGACGTCGGCCTTGCGAGCGATCGCGGCGCGCAGCGCCTGCTGGTCGCCGCGCATGGCGGCGTCGGCGACGTCAGTTGTCGCCCCGTGTGCAGTGGTGGCACACGCGATCGCAACCAGGAACACCAAGGAACGCCGCCAAGGCGTTCCGGTAGACAGGTAGGAACGCCGCCAAGGCGTTCCGGTAGACAGGGCCAGGTGTGAAGTGCGCATCATCGGGTGACCTTGAGCAGCAGGGGTGATGGGACCTGGCCGTCGAGCGCCAGCGTCTTCGCTGCGGCATCGACGATCACGTCCCCGTAGGACGCCTTGGCTTCGCCGACGCCCTTTTGATCGAGCTGCATCTCGATGATCGTGAAGTCGGCATCCGCATCGGGGGCTGCCGTTGACGCGGGGGGCGGCGACTGCGCGCCCAGCCGGCGCGCGGTGACGAGGACGATGCGATCGCCGCCGATGGCGGAAGGCGCGCGCCAGGCATATTTGATCGAGTAGCCGGTGACGCCAACACCCCACACGTACCCGCACGTGGGCGCGGCTTTGATCGCGGCATCGAGGCGCGCGGTCGGGCTCAGTGGAGGAGCCGCTGCCGCTCCCCGGCCGCCTCGTCCGCCGCGGCCTGCGGCGCGGCCGGCACCGCGGCCCGCCGCTGCTGGTGCAGCAGATGCAGCCGGGGGAGGCGTCGGCGCGGACAATGCGGCGATCAGCGGCGCGCGCTCGGCATCCGTCGACCAGCGAAACAACTCGATCGTCATCGGTCCGGTCGGAGTACCCGTTACGGCACTGCGCACATGCAGCGTCAGCGCGGGCCCCTCGCCATACGCAACGCCACCGGCGATGATGACGGCCAGTCCAAGGACCAAGGACCAAGAACGGACCCCTCGACTTCGCTCGGGGCAAGCCAAGGAGCAAGCCCCAAGAACCAAGGACCCTCGTCTATTGCCGATCACTGTCGTTCGTGCCCCTCGTGCGCCCCAGCCATTCAACGAGCCGCTCGAGCTCTTCGTCTTCGAGCTTCGCGCCGCGCTCCCGCATGTCGACGGTGACCACACGCCAACGGTCCGCAGTAAAGCGAGCGCTGTTGACGCGGTCGATCGCGTGGCACGACGTGCAGGCGCGTTTCAGCAGCGCGTCGCCTTCCGCATCCGAGAAGAACGTCGTGACCTCGCGCGCCACGTAGGTGCGCGGGAACGGTTTGGTGGTCGGTCCGAAACGCATCGCCAGCCAATCGAGCAGAAGCGCTCGATCGGTTGCCGGAAGCGGAACGTTCACCTGCTGATGCTTCGCCGTGATATGCGCGTCCCATCCCGCGCGGTCGAGCGCGTTGTAGGCGTAGTCGTCGATGCCGTGGCACGACGTGCAGTACTTGAAGATCACCTGCCGCACCGCCCCCTGTGGCGGCACGACATTCGGGCGCGTCGGACGCGGCGAGAGTTGCGCGGCGACCGGCGATACGCTGAGAGCTAACGCGAGCGCCAGGACGCCGGGTCCAAAAAGCCCGCCTACGCGTAAGGCGCTTCGACGAGGTCTCGCCGTAGCCTTGGCGGAGGCGGACAGGACCCGGCCTACACCGAGTCCTGTCGCAACAAGGGGGTTTCTCACACCATCTCCAGCGGCTGCAAGCGGCCCGTGCTGGTGCCGAGCTTGTCGGTCATCGCCTTGCCGTCCGGCGTCGACCACTGATCGATGCCATAGAGGTGAAGGATGCTGACCAGCATGTTCGACGTGCGCTGCGTGTTGTCGGGGAACACGAGATGCCGGTTCCCCTTGAAGGTGCCGTCGATAGCGCCGACGAGAATCACCGGCACCTTCTCGTGCGCGTGCCGATGCGAGTTGCCCATGTTGCTGCCCTTGTAGATCAGCACGTGGTCGAGCATCGTTCCGTCGCCATCCGGCATCTTGTTCAACTTCTCGACGAAGTACGCCAGGTTCTGGACGTGATAGCGATTGACCTTGGCGTAGTTGGCAATGTTCTCCGGCTTGTCGCCGTGATGCGAGGTGCCGTGCCAGCCGCCAGTGAAGCCCGACTCGGGGAAGCTGGCGCCGCTCAAGTCGCGACCCAACATGAACGTGATCGAGCGTGTGATGTCACCTTCGAACGCGAGCGCCATCAGGTCGTACATCAGCCGGAAGTGGAGATGCTTGTTCTCGGGAAGGCCGAACGGCACATCCGACGCCGGCTCCTTGATCGAATGCTCCATCGCAATCGTGATGCGGCGCTCGAGCTCGCGGATGTTGTCCGCATAAGTGTCGATGCGCGCCTTGTCGCCGGCGCCGAGATTGTTCTTGAACGACCCGAGCTGTCCGACGACCGCATCGAGGACGCTCGCGTTGCGCTTGCGATCACGCAGTCGTTCCTCGGCGCTCGTGCCGTCGCCGAACAGCCGTTCGAACACCACGCGCGGGTTCACCTGCGTGGGGAGCGGCTCGGTGGCCGACGCCCATGAGATCGAATTGGTGTAGGCGCAGCTGTATCCCCAGTTGCAGTTGCCGAAGTTGCCCATGTCCTCGACCCCGAGCTGCAACGACGAGAGGATCGTGTCCTGGCCGTACTTGGCCGCGATCATCTGATCGATCGTCGTGCCGAGATACGGGCTCACTGCATTGCGACGCGGACGCGCGCCCGAGAGCAGTACCGCACCGCGGGCGTGATCGCCTCCTGGTTCCTCGTTGGTCGCCATCGCCTCGGGCATGTCGAGACCGGAGATCAGGACGACGCGGTTGCGGTACGGCTCGAGCGGCTTGGTGATGAAGGAGAACTCGAAGTCCTTGCCCGACTGCAAGGGGCTCCAATACCCGGGCGATGCGCCATGCGGATGCCAGATGCCGACGAAGCGCTTCACCGGTGCCGCCGCCGTCAGCCGCGACGGCGTGAACGCGGGGAGCATCGAGTCGAGCAGCGGCAGCGCGAGTGTCACGCCTGCGCCGCGCAAGAACGTCCGTCTTGGGATATGCCTCTTTGTGAGAAACATGGCAGCCTCAGTGTAGGCCGGGCCCGATTTGTGGGCCCGGCGTCATTTGGCGCGTTTCAAAAACCAAGCTCCCTCGAACATTCTGCCGGCGGGCCTAAACTCCAGGCCCGCCCGACACCGTCAGTTAGTACTTACTGGCGTCTCCGTACCCTTCACGCGCATCTGGAACTGACTGCTCTTCACGATTCCCAACACGACTGCCGAGAACCGGTTGTCGTCCTTTGCCACGTCTTTCGCGATCGCGCGGACGGTCGGCATGTCGGAATACTCGACGCCACGACCGAGCGCGTAGGTCATCGTCTTCTCGATGAACATGCGCACGAACTGTGGTGAGTAGCGCAGGAGCGCCGTCCGTAGACCGACCGGTCCGTCCACATCCTGCCCGTCGTACAACTTCACCTTCGTGTCGATCGCGATGCCGCCGTTGCCGCCCTGTTTCGTGCGCCAGCTCGCGTCGGCGTCGAGATTCTCGAGCGCGAACCCGATCGGATCCATGATCTTGTGGCATCCCGCGCAGGTCGGCGCCGAGCGATGCTTCGTCATCTGGTCGCGCAGCGTCTGCGCTTTGCCGTCGTCGCTCTTGGTCTCCTCGAGCGCAGGCACGTTGGGCGGCGGCTCGGGCGGCGGCGTGCCGAGGATGTTCTCCAGCACCCACGCGCCGCGCTTGACGGGCGAGCTGCGGAAGTTCTGAGTCCACGTCACTGCGAGAAAACTGCCCTTGCCGAGCAGACCGCGCCGGTAGTCCATGTCGGGCGGCAGCGTCACGCGCCGGAAGCGCGATCCATACACGTTAGGGATGCCGTAGTGACGCGCCAGCCGCTCGTTCACGAACGTGTAGTCGGCCGTCAGCAGGTCGACGACGTTGCGATCCTCGCGGATGATGCTCTCGAAGAAGAGCTCGGCTTCGCGCTTGAAGCTTTGGCGCAGCTCGTCGTCCCAGTTCGGATAGAAGATGCCGTCGGGTGACGTCGCCGGCAGATTGCGCAGATACAGCAGCTGTTGCGCGAAATTCGAGACGAGCGCGTCCGACCGTGGATCGGCGAGCATGCGGCGAACTTCCTGCTCGAGGACCTTCGGTTGATTCAGCCGGCCCTGGCTTGCGACCGTGATCAACTGGTCGTCGGGGATGCTGCTCCAGAGAAAGAACGACAGCCGCGATGCCAGCTCCAGATCGCTGATGCGATACGCCGCTCCCGCACGCACGGCCGCTGGCTCATGTTCCGCGCGCACCAGGAACTGCGGGCTGGTCAGCAGCAGCCGCAACGCGTACTCGATGCCATCCTCGAACGTGCCGCCTTTGCGCCCTTCATCGAAGAACGTCATCAGCGTCGCGACATCCTGCATCGTCGCGGGCCGGCGATAGGCGCGTCGAGCGAGTGTCGTCAAAATCTGTTTCGCACAAGCCGTCTCTTCGGAAGCGATTGCGGACCCGCCGGCATTGGCCTGCGGCGGGTCTCGCCGAAGCGCGGGGCGCGAAGGCGGATGACAGATGAACACCTTGCGACGGCTCGCAGAATCGTCCGGCCGTTGCGCGTTGAACGGACCCTGGATGCGGACGAACCCGATCGCCGGGTAGTACTGCAACTGCGGAATCTGGTTGTTCTCGAGCGACTGACGATCGTAGTGCCGGATGATATCGAGGCTCGGCCGATAGTTGGTGGCGATGAACGTGGCGCCAACCGTGCGCGAGCCCGCGCGAACCGGAACCGTGACTTCGAGTGTGCCGTCGCCGTCGGCAGTCATGCCCACCGACAGCCCGACGCCTCGATACGGCCAGACGTGCGCGCGCTCGCCGTCGATGATGAGCGCGAGCTGCTCTCCCGGGATGAAGCTGCCGATGCCGAAGTTCTGAATCGAGAACTTGTATTCGCCGTCGGCGGGGAAGTCATGATGGGCGACGATGCCACCGCGGGTCCCGAACGGCATCCCCTCGAGACGATGATTCTGCGAGGCATCGCTCGAGGCGAGATAGGTGGCTTCGGTTGGCGACTTCCAGTAGCCGACCGCCGTTCGTGCGACGCGCGCGCCCGCCGTCGTGTACGACTCGAGCAGCGTCGGCGAGATCGTGAGCGAGCCGGCGATGTTGTCGAAGCCGTTCGCCGAGTCATCTGGCGGCAACAGTGACGCGACGTCGATCCGCACGTCGAGCAGATCGCGCACCGCGTTCGCGTACTCCGTGCGGTTCAAGCGGTGGAGCACTACGGCGCCGGGATTCACGCGCGCGGCCGCCTTGCGATCGACCTCGGCTTCGAGAAAATCTCTGAGCCCTTCGTACTCCGCGAGCGGCGGACGCCGCACGTCCGGCGGCGGCATCACGCCGGCGCGCAGCTTGCGCACGACCTTCTCCCACAATTCCGGGTGGTCGCCGACGGTCGAGAGGTCCAGATGCTCGAGCGAGAGGTTGGATGTCTTGAGACGATCGTTGTGACAGGTGACGCAGTATTGATCGAGGAGCGCGCGCGACTTGACCGCCGGTGAATCGGGAGCCGGTGATGTCGGCGGGGATGCTTGTCCGCTGACGAAGCCCGCACACGCCACCAGCAGCGCGCCGGCGACGAGGCCGACACGTCCCCCCTGATATGTCACACCGGGAGGATAGCGCCGATCTGGTCCGGAATCTATTGGCATTTCGGTTATGCCCGAGCCGCATACCGGGACACGGAGGAAACGGAGAAAGACGACATTACACGGAGGAAACGGTGAAAACGGAGAGACAAAACATGAGAACTCCGTTATCCCCGTTACCTCGAAAGAAAATCCGCATTACCGGCTGACACTGGAAACGGCGACTGCGAGGAAACGGAAACAAGGATCAACACGGAGTCGCCCATGAGCAGAGCTCACCCCATGCCATGAAAACGGGGGGCGACGGGGGAAACGGGATCACACGGGG